>NZ_PDJI01000004.1:1222984-1528730 GCF_002563695.1 Georgenia soli
GCCGACTCCGCGGCGGGCTCTGCCGCCGTCGGGACGTCCTCCGCCCTGGAGGTGGTGACCTCTGCGGCCGGAGCGGCCGGCTCCGCGGCCCCCGGGGATCCGGTGACCGCCAGGCCCAGGACGACCAGGGCACCCACGAGAACGGCGACGTCGACGGCCACGAGGGTCCGCACCGCCGCCCGGCCGCCGTGCCGCAGCAGCAGGTGCGTGGCGGCGTACACGCCCAGCACGGCGGGGACGGCGAGGACCCAGGCGATCATGGCGAGCTCCGCGGGACGGGAGGGGTGTCGCCTCCAGGTTCCACGCCGTCGAGCGGGACGTGCCAGGGCCGGAAGGCCCGTCCCTCGCCGGTGAAGATCCGGGAGAAGAGCTCGTAGTACTCCAGGCGCAGCGCCTGCACCCCGGCGACGAGCGCCTCGAGCGTGAAGGTCACGGCGTTGCCGACGACGAACAGCACCACGGCGCCGACCACGCCGAGGGTCCCGGCACCGGCCAGCGTCGTCGTGCCGTCCCACACGACCATCCCCAGGGCGGCGTGGGTGAGCCCGAAGGCGGCCAGCCGGGCGAAGGAGACGAGGTTCGTGCCGAGCCGCAGGACGGCGTCGAAGACCTCGACGGCGGCCTGCGTCACGCCGGCCCCGCCGCCGCCGGACGCGGCCAGGAACCCGAGGAAGGCGAGCACCACCCCGGCGACCATGACGACGACGCCGACGCCGACCAGTCGCCCCTGCTCGCCGACGGCGCCGAGGACGACGACGCCCAGCCCGGCGAGCAGCGCCGCGCCGGCGACGCCGGAGGCCGAGCTGAGCGCGAACGCCCAGCCGCCCTCCCGCCACCGGTTGACGGTGCCGATCCCCTGGGCGACGGCGAGCAGCACCGCGCCCACCCCGAGCGCCACGGCCAGGAGGGTGAGCGGCTCGTCCAGCGGGCTGACCCACAGCACGGGCAGGACCCCGGTGGGCCCGAAGAACTCGCCGTAGAGCACGCCGAACCCGACGGCGAACAGCCCGGCGCCGACGACGAACGGCCACACCCGCCGCAGGCGTGCCAGGGCGGCCGGCCGGCCGGCGCGGATGAGGAGGCCGGCGAGGACGAGCAGGAGTCCGTGGCCGGCGTCGCCGAACATCATCCCGAACATGAGCATGTACGCGCCGGCGGCGACGACGGTGGGGTCGACGTCGGCGTAGGGCACGGTGCCGTAGGTCTCCACCAGCGGCGTGAAGGACCGCCGGGCGGTGCCGCCGTCGCGCAGGAGGGTGGGCGGGTCGATCCCGCGGGGCGGGGCCAGCGGGACGACGGCGCCGCCCACGGGGGCCAGTCGGCTTCCGAGCCCGGGCAGCTCGGTCGCGGGCGTCCAGCCGGCGAGCGCCGCGACCTCGCCGCGCAGGACGGCCGCCCGGGCGTAGGTGGTGAGCTCGTGCTCGCCGGCGAGGAGGTCGGAGCGGCCGGCCGCCTCCAGGGCGGCGGGGTCCGCGGGCTCGCGGGCGAGTCGTGCCGGGTGGCCCGCCGTGGTGGGGCGGGCCCGCTCCCCCGGCCGCTCGAGCTCGACGGTGCCGGCGTCGGCCACCTCCACCAGCATCGCGCGCAGGGCGGTGGCCGGGGCGACCAGCGCCACGCGCTGCATCCGCACCGGCTCGGCGAGGTCACGCCACGGCATCGAAGGCCTCCAACGCCCAGCCGGTGCCACCGCGCGCGGCGGTCTCCAGGGCGGCACGCACCCGCCACAGGTCGGCGGCGAGCACCGCCAGCGCGCCGACGACGGGCCGCGGGCCGTGGCGGGAGTCGCGCAGGAGGGCGAAGCCGTCGTCCTCGAGCCGGTGCCACCACCTGACCTCGGCCCGCCACAGGTCGTCGACCTCGTCCACGCCCTCGAGCACCCAGCGCTCCTCCTGCGGCAGGCGCGCGCGAAGGCCGGGCACCGGGGCGCCGTCCGCGATCGCCTCCGCCGGGCCGGCGCCGAGCAGCTGCCGGGTGCGCGGCAGCAGCGACGGCGGCAGCGACCGCCCCTCGGCCAGCACCTCCCGGGCGAGCACGAGGACGGCGCCCGTGCGGGCCCAGCCCGCGGCGTCGGGCGCGGCGGAGACGACGGCGTCCGCCCAGGCGATACGAAGGCCGAGGGCGAGCGCCCGTCGGGTGGCCGGTGCGCGGACCCGCCACGGCGAGGCGGCCAGCACCTCGGCGGCGCCTGCCAGCGTGGTGGTGCGGGCCGCCCGTTGCCCGGCGGTGTCGAGGGTGCCCAGGTCGTACGCCGGTGCGGCGGACGCCGACGCGGCGTCGGACGAGGCTGCGGCACCGGACGCCGCTCCGACCGGGCGGTCCGCAGCCCGGCTTGCGCCGGGGACGCCGGCGACCGCTGCGAGGTGGGCGTCGACGTTCGCCACCTCGAACCCCGCCATGAGCACGCGCACCGTCTCGGCGCCCTCCCGCGGCAGCCAGCCCGCCAGCACCCGGGCGTTCCACAGCAGGGCCGCACCGGCGGCGTGCTGAGCCTCGGCGAGGCTCTGGCCCGGCCGCACGTCGTGGCCGTACGGCCCGCGCGCGAGCGTCCGGACCGCCGCGGCAAGGTTCGGGTGGCCGGCGAGCTCACGCGCGCCCGCCGCACCCAGCCGGCGGCGCGCCAGCGCCTTGGCGCGGACGGCACCGGCCACCCAGCCGGTGCTCACGGCCCCGCCTCGGCCACCAGCGCCCGGCGAGCCTCGGCGAGCGCGCGGGCCACCATGTCGTCCATGCGGGCTGCGGCCCGGGTGCGGATCGCGGCGGCCTCCTCCTCGGCGGCCCGGAGCCGCTCCTCCCGCTCGCGCGCGGCCTCCCTGCTCACCTGCAGCGCGGCGTCGGCACGCTCCCCCGCCGCGTCGCGGTGCGCGCGGGCGACGAGCGCACCGGCCTCGGCCGCGGCCTCGCGCCGTCGTCTGTCGGCGGCGTCCTGGGCCTCGTGACGGATCCGCGCCACCTCGTCCTGCGTCTCGGCCAGGAGCTGGAGCACCGGCTCGAGCTCGCTGGTCAGCTCCGCCACCCGGTCGGCCGGCACCCCGGCCGCGGCCGCGGCGCCCGGCGCACCGGCCGGGCGGAAGCGCCGCAGGAGGTCCTGGGTCCGCGGCATGTGCCCTCCTCGTCGTGAGGACCTCTGCCATCCAGGCTAGAACCTCGCGTCGGAGGAAGTTGACGAACGGTCGCGCCGGCGGCGCCGGCCCCGCCGGGACGACGAAGCGGGTGGGGTGCCACCCGGCACCCCACCCGCTTCGTCGTGACCGACGAGACGTCCTCCGGCTCAGACGAGCTGCGGCACGCGTTCGGCCGTGCTGGTCTCGCCGTCGGCCCGCTGGACCTGACCCTCGCGGGAGGCGAGGTAGGACGAGATTGCCAGTCGGTTCACCGCGGAGCGGCTGACGATGCCGATGACCGGGCCGTTCTCGCCGCGGAGCACCGGCACCTTCTTGAGGTGCTTGTCGGACAGCACGGCCACGGCGTCGGCGATCGAGGCGTTCGCGTCCACCGTGACGACCTCGGGGGTGGCCAGGCGCATCACGGGCAGGGACACCAGGTCCGCCAGGGCGTCCTCGAGATCGTCGGACTCGCCGATCGCGAAGGAGTAGATGTTCGTCGAGCTGGGGTGCTTGGCCGACAGGTACCGCATGACGTCGCCGTCGGAGAGGAAGCCGGCCAGCGACCCGTCGGGGTGCAGCACCGGGGCCCCGGAGATCCCGCGCGCGGTGAACATCTGCAGGGCCTCGAGCACGTTCTGCTCGGTGCTCAGGGCGTAGACATCGCTCTTCATGAGGTCCACGACGGTGCGCGCACGGCCGGACCGGGCGGTCTCCTCCGCGTCGGCGGCGCGCGCGGCACGGGCCGCGCGAGCGGCCCTGGTGGCCGCGAGAGCGAGGATGACGCCGATCACCGAGGTGAGCGCGACCAGCACGGCGGCGCCCCGGAAACCGAGGGTCGACGCTGCCAGCAGATCGGATCCGTTCTCGACGCCGAGGGTAGTCATCGCGTTGTACACGCCGACGGCGAGCGAGGTGCCCAGGCACCCGGCGATCTGGAAGCTGGTGCTGACCACGGTCACGCCGTGGGGGCTGCTCTCACGGTCCAGGCTGGACAGCGCGAACGTCTGCGAGGGGCCGATGACCAGCGAGGTCGCCAGCACCGCGGGCACGTACAGCGCGGCGAACAGCAGCACCGACTCGTGGCCCGCGGCAGCGCCGACCAGCAGGGCGAAGACGGCCATGATCGTGAAGCCGGCGGGGATCATCACGCGACCGCCGTGCCGGTCGAACAGTCGACCCGCGACCGGGCCCAGGACCACGGTCATGAGGATGCCGGGGGCCAGGATGAGGGAGGCACCCAGCGGGGTCTGCCCCTTCACGGACTGCAGGAAGATCGGGATCACCACGTTCATGGCGAACACGAAGAGCAGACCCAGCATGGTCATGGAGACGCCGAGGACGAAGGGGGTGCTGCGGAAGGGCCGCAGGTTCAGCAGCGGGTGCTCGATCCGTTTCTGGCGAACGACGAACGCCGCGAGCGCCAGGACGCCGACCACCGCGGCGAGCGCGGCGACGGGTGCGGAGCCACTGAACGCAGTCGAGATGCCGTAGAGCAGACCCACCAGGCCGACGGCGACGAGCAGGAAGGAGAGGACGTCGAGCACGGGGCGGCCGAGCTCGGCGACGTTGCGCAGCAGCACCGCGCCGGCCAGCAGGACGATCAGCGACAGCGCGCCGAAGACCCACATCAGGGTGGTCCACGGGGCGATGGAGAGCAGGGCACCGGAGACCACGATCGCCATCGAGGGGCCGAGCGTGGTCATCGCGGCCATGATGCCCATGGCCAGGCCGAGCTTCTCGCGCGGGGCGACCGCCAGGGTGATGTTCATGCCGATCGGGGTGAGCAGACCGGTCCCGATCGCCTGCAGCAGGCGGCCTGCGAGCAGGACGCCGAAGCTCGGGGCGAGGGCCCCGACGACAGAGCCGACCACGAGGAATGCCACGGCGCCCACGAACAGCGGCCGGGTGGGGAAGCGGTGGTAGAGGACGTTGGAGACCGGCACGAAGACGGCGGCGACCAGCAGGCAGCCGGTGGCCAGCCACTGCACGGTGGACACGTCGACGCCGAGGTCCGTCATGATCGGCGTGAGGGCGACGTTGAGGAAGGTCTCGTTGAACGTGGCGAGGAAGGCCGCCGCGGCGGCCACGGCGATCATGCCGATCGCGGCGCGGGAGGTGCCCTGCGCCTGGGCGTGGTGAGAGGACAAGGAGGTGTTCCTGACGGTGGGGTACGGGGACGGGGCGGTCGACCGTGCCGTGTCAGAAGTTGCTGCGGAGCACCTCGCGTGTCGTGTCATCGATGCGCCATTGCGGCTCGTGAGCCGTCGTCAACCCTACGGGACGAACGTCCCCGTGCGCCGGTGCTGGGCGACGAGGTCCTCGTCACGATCCCGTGCCCGGCGCCCTCGTTGAGAAGCAGAAAGCCGCTGACCGCACCTGCGTGCGGTTCAGCGGCCTTCACCGGGTGGAGCTAGGGGGATTCGAACCCCCGACCTTCTCATTGCGAACGAGACGCGCTACCAACTGCGCCATAGCCCCATCGCACTCTCGCGAGTACCGGAACACGATAGCACCGGCCCCGCCGCGCACGCTAAATCGGCCGCCCGTATCCCGGCGTTGCCTTCGTCACTCTCCGCCGGTTCACTCGCCGGCGGCGCGGCGCCTGGCCAGCACGGCGTCCAGGTCGAGGGTGATCGCGACCGGCTCCTCGACGGCCGGTGCCGGGGCGCTCGCCGGGGAGGCGACGGTGGGGCGCTGCGGCACGGCCGCCGTCGGCGCCGCTTCCTGCGCGAACGGGGCGACGTCGCGGCGCGGCGCCTCCTGCTTGAGCGTGTACGACGGCGCGGGGACCGGCACGGGGGTCCACGGCCGGTCGTCCGGGGTGCTCTCCTCGGCGCCGTGGTTCACCGGCGCCTCGTCCTCGACCACCTCCGCCTCCACGATGTCCTCGGCCACCGCGACGGACGTTCCCCCGCGCGCGACGTCCGCCTGCAGGACCGGCGCCTCGACGTCGTCCTCACCGGGCCCCGCCGGGGGGGCCTGCCACACGGGCTCTGCGGCCTGCGGCTGGACGACCTCGCCGGCCTGGACGGGGGCGGCGTCGCCTCGGACCTCAGCGTCAGGCGCGTCGGCCACCGGGGCGTCAGCCACCACGGCGCTGCTGCTCTCGGCGTCGGCGATGCGGGCGTCGTCGTGCTCCACCGCCGCGCCGGAAGCGCTGGCTGCCGCTGCGGCCGCGTCACGGGTCGTCGCGCCGCGCGAGACCGCGGCACGGCCCGCCGTGCCGGTCCCCCGGGCGGACGTGGCACCGCTGGTGGAACGGCGCGGCGGCGTCGCCTGCGCGCGGCGCGAGACGGCCTTCAGCCGCGCCTCGAGCCGGGCCATCTCCGCCCGGTCGCGGCGGTTGAGCTCGGCGACCCGCACGGCGGTGCGCCGGCCCAGCACCAGGACGGTGACGAGCAGGAGGGTCGGGACGACGGCGAGGGCCCAGCTCAGGCCCGCGACACCCACCGCGGTCCAGGCGCCGGCGCTGGCCGCCAGGAGCAGGACCGTCAGGATGAGTCGGCGGCGGGCGGCGGCCGCACGGCGCGAGACCCGGGCGGCACGCGCCGCCCTGGCCGCGGCCAGGGCGCGTGCGTCCTCGGTGGCGCGCTCGCTGCGGGCGCGGGGCCTGTTCATGGGTGCCTCCGGTCGTCGTGCGGGGTCGTGCAGGTACGGACGTGCGTTGCTGCTGTGGCCCCGCGCGTGCTCGGCCCGACTCTGGGCCGTGTCCGGACTCCCCGCCGTGGCGACGATCCGGAGGTCGCCGGAGAACCGGTCCTCCACGCGTGACTCGAGCAGCAGCTGCCGGGTCCGCACCACGTGCGGGAGCAGGTAGCCAAGGAGGATCAGGGTCAGTGCGACGACCACATACCCCTGAAGCTCCACGGCTCAACGCTAGGTGCGCGAAGGCGTCCGCCACGTGATCAAGGTCCGGTGTGTCTTGCACCGTTGTGCTTTTGGAGCCTCCGAGGCGAAAACTTGCCGCTCCGGCAGCCGTCGATCACCCCGGCTCCGCCATCGCCCCTCCTCAGCGGAGCGTCCCGCCGCGCTCCCGCCACCGTCGCACCAGCCCGCCGGGGACCTCCTCGGCGGTCAGCGCGAAGGAGCGGTGGTCGCGCCAGTCCCCCTGGATGTGCAGGAACCGCCGGCGCAGGCCCTCGTCGCGGAACCCGAGCTTGTCCACCACCCGCAGGGAGGCCGCGTTCTCGGGCCGGATGTTGATCTCGATGCGGTGCAGCCCCGCCTCGAACCAGGCGAAGTCGCTCACCATGGCCACGGCCAGGGGCGTGACGCCGCGCCCGGCGACGTGCTGGGAGATCCAGTAGCCGATGGTCGCCGACCAGAACGACCCGCGCGTGATGGAGGAGAGCGTGAGCTGACCGACGAGCTCGCCGTCGAGCTCCATGACGAACGGCAGCGTGGTGCCGGCCCGTGCGCTGCGGTCGAGCGAGCGCACGTAGGAGCGGAAGCTCGTCGGCGGCTCTCCCGTCGGCGAGGTCGCCTCCCACCGCTCGAGCCAGGCGGCGTTGGCGCGCCGGAGCGCCTCCCACACGTAACGGTCACGCTGGCGCAGCGGCCGCAGCGTCACCCGGTCCTCGACCAGGGTGACCGGCCACTGCACGGCGACGTTCACGACGCGCCCACCGTCGACGATCGGCTCACGAGTCGAGGAGCAGGCAGTGGAGCCGGTCGCCGGCCCGCACGTCCGTGACGTCCTCCGGCACCACGGCGAGGGCGTTGGACCGCGCGAGCGCAGAGACCAGCAGCGAGGCGGGCGCGCCCACCGGCGCGGCTCGGTACCCCTCCGCCGGGCTGCCCGTGACGTGGACACGGACGAACTCCCGCCGGCCGGACGGGGAGTACCAGCCGTCGGTGACGGCCGCCGGGACCGAGTCGCGGTACAGGTCGGCGTAGCCGGCCATCGCCCGCAGCGCCGGGCGCACGAAGGTCTCGTAGGCCACCTGCACCGCGACGGGGTCGCCCGGCAGCGCGAAGATAGGCGTGCCGTCGCCCACGTGGCCGACGCCGAGCTGGCGGCCCGGCCACATCGCCACGTTGTCGAACCGCACCGTCCCCAGCGGCGCGAGCACCTCCTTGACGGTGTCGTTGCCGCCGTAGCTCAGCCCGCCGGTGGTGAGGACCAGGTCGGCGCGGACGAGCTGGTCCTCGAGGGTCTCGCGCAGCTCCCGCCGGGCGTCCGGCACGGCGGCGACCCGGTACGTCGCCGCGCCGGCGTCCTGCACCGCCGTGGCCAGGGCGTGGCCGTTGGCGTCGTAGACCTGGCCCGGCTCGGCCCGGCGGCCGGGCTCGACCAGCTCGTCGCCGACGGAGACGATCACCACGCGCGGGCGCGGGTGGACGGCCACCCGGCCGCGCCCGGCGGCGGCGAGCAGGGCGACCTGCCGGGCCCCGACCCGCTCCCCCGCGGGCAGCACGACCTCGCCGGCGCGCAGGTCCTCTGCGCGCCGGCGCACGTTCTCGCCCTCGACCGACGCGGTGCGCACGGCGACCGTGGCCTGGCCGAAGTCGGTCTGCTCGATCGGCACGACGGCGTCGGCCGCCGTCGGCAGCGGGGCGCCGGACGCGATCCGCACCGCGGTGCCCGGCACGAGGTGGATGGGGTCCACCGCGCCGGCGCGCAGCTCGTCGATGACCCGCAGGGTCACCGGCGCGTCCGGGCGCGCCCCGGCGATGTCGGCGGCCCGGACGGCGTAGCCGTCCGTCGCGGCGAGGTCGGCCACCGGCAGGTCGGAGGTGGCCAGCACGTCCTCGGCGAGGATGCAGCCGACGGCGTCCGGCAGGACCACCTCGAGCGGCGGCAGCGGCCCGACGGCCGCCAGGCACGCCGCGAGGTGCTCCTGGACGGTCCTCACGGCCCGACGGGCGCGTGCGGCTCCGTCGCCTCCGGGCCCGCCGCAGGGGTGGAGCCCAGCTCGACGCGCCGGCCGTGCACGTAGGACTCCAGCCACGCGGAGAAGTCGGGCCCGAGGTCCTCCCGGTCGGCGGCCAGCTGCACCACGGCCTTGAGGTAGTCGAGCTTGTCCCCGGTGTCGTAGCGGCGGCCGCGGAAGACGACGCCGTGGACGCCCCCACCCTCGGCCGGGTCCATGCGGGCGAGGGTCTGCAGGGCGTCGGTGAGCTGGATCTCGCCGCCGCGGCCGGGCCCGGTCAGCTCGAGCACCCCGAAGACGGCGGGGTGGAGCACGTAGCGGCCGATGACGGCGAGGTTGGACGGGGCCTCCTCCACCGGCGGCTTCTCGACGAGCTCGCTCACCTTGACGACGTCGCCCTCGCCGAGCGTGCCCACGACCGTGTCGGTGGGCTCGACGGCGGCGGCGCCGTAGAGGTTGATCTGCTCGGGGTCCACCTCGAGCAGGGCGATGACCGAGCCACCAAGTCGCTCCTGGACGGCGATCATGTCGGTCAGCAGGGTGTCGCGGGCGTCGATGAGGTCGTCGCCGAGGAGGACCGCGAAGGGCTCGTCGCCCACGTGGTCCTTGCCCTGCAGCACGGCGTGGCCCAGTCCCTTGGGCTCGCCCTGCCGCACGAAGTGCACGTGCGCGAGCTCGCTCGAGCGGCGCACCGAGGCCAGCCGGGCGGCGTCCCCCTTGCGCTCCAGGGACCCCTCCAGCTCGGGGGCGGAGTCGAAGTGGTCCTCGATGGCACCCTTGCCGCGTCCGGTGACGAGCAGGACGTCGTCGATGCCGGACTCGGCCACCTCCTCGACGACGTACTCGATGGCCGGCCGGTCCACGACCGGCAGCATCTCCTTGGGGATCGCCTTGGTGGCGGGGGCGAAACGGGTGCCCAGGCCCGCCACCGGCACGACGGCCTTGCGGACCCGGACGACGGGCGCGTTCTCGTGTGCTGACATAGCCCGAGGCTAACGGCCGCGACGACGCGGAGCCGTCCGGCACCGGCAGGGCACGCCGCCTTCCGCGATGGGCGAAACCCGCCGAACACGTCGGGCAAAACCTCCGGAACTGGTGGTTTCCGTGCCGCACGGCTGCGACACTGACGACCATGCACCGCACGCAGCTCGCGCTCCCGAGGACGGATGGCTACGAGACCGAGGACGCGAAGCAGGTGCTCCGGCTCATCGTCCGGGAGTCCCGCACGCAGCGCTCAGAGGGCGAGCGCGCACGGGCCGGCAGGGCCCTCGCCGCCAACGGTCTCGAGGCGGTCGGGGACGCCGCGTGCGTCGCCGCCTACGTCTCCCGCTCCACCGAGCCGGACTCCCTCCCGCTGCTGGAGGCGCTGCGTGAACGGGGCACCCGGGTGCTGCTGCCCGTCCTGGGCCCCGGCCTGAACCGGGAGTGGGCCGAGTACCGCGGCACCGACGACCTGGCGGTGCGCGCACCGGGGCGCCCGCCGGAGCCCTCCGGTCCCGTGCTGCCGGGCGAGGCGGTCGCCGAGGCCGACGTCGTCGTCGCCCCCGCGCTGGCCATCGACGCCGTCGGCACCCGGCTGGGTCAGGGCGGCGGCTGGTACGACCGCGTGCTGAAGCTCGTCCGGCCGGGCACCCAGGTGTTCGGCATGGTCTTCGACGAGGAGCTGATCGCGGACGTGCTGCTGCCGGCCGACGAGCACGACGTCGCGGTCCCCGCGGTCATCACGCCCGAGCGGTGGTTCCTCCTGGAGGGGTCGCGCTTCCAGAACGACGCGCTGGCCGGTCAGGCGAGCGCGCTGCACAGCCCCCCGAAGCAGCCCACCGAGCTCTGAGACCGGCCGCGCCGGTCACTCCGGCGGCTGCAGCGTCATCGTCACCGAGCGGGACTCCTCGACCGCGTCGCGGCTGAACGGCCACGGGAACGTCTCCCCCGCGGCCCAGGCGTCGATCTGGTCGGTGTAGTGGTCGGAGCCGGGATGGCCCGAGGTGCCGGTGCTGGTCACCCAGGTGGAGCGGTCCAGGTCACCCAGGTCGACCACCATCCGCATCGACGGCCCGGCCGTGACGGTGAAGTCGGGCCGGCCCAGGTCGTCGGTCACGGCGGTGCTGAAGGACGTCGCGTTGACGATCGAGGTCCCGCCGGCCACCTCGACGGCGCCGGGGTTGAACACGCGGCGCACCAGCGCGGGCACGCCCTCCCCGCCGAGGACCGGGTGCTTCGGGGCGAACGGGTGCAGCTTGCCCCACTCCCAGCCGCCGGGGTCCTTGCCCATGGTGTTGGTCAGCTCCTGGCGGGCGAGCACGAGCGCCTGGCGCAGGATCTCGTCACGACCCTCGACGATGTTGACCGTGGTCCGGTCGTCCCACCACGGGTCCTGCGGGTCCTCGAGGAGACGCTGGACGACCATGAGCCACCGCGCTCCGCCGTCGGGCGCCTGGGAGGCGGGCAGGTCGTCGGTGAAGGTCAGCTCCAGCAGGTTGGTCCACACCGCGTTGAAGTAGGCGGCGCCCGCCGAGGACGTGTCGGTGGGGAACCCCTCGGCGGACCACTCCCGCAGCAGGTCCACCGCCTCCTCGACGAACGGGTCGTCGACGTCGACGCTCAGCAGCGCCGGCAGGACCGCGGGACCGAACGGGCTGGCGTCGTCGAGCATGATGTCGTTCATGTCCCCGACGTCGATCGGGTCGCCGTCCGCGATCTTCTGCTCGAGCAGCGAGCGGATCCGCTGGCTGCGGTAGCCGGCGTCCCAGTCGGTGGTGAGGAACGGTCCCTCACCGACCGGCATCACGGCCTGGTTGGCGGCGGAGATGAACCCCTCGGCGGGGTTGACCTCGCGCGGCATGTCCTCCGGGGCGACGAAGCCCTGCCAGTCGTACCGGGAGTCCCACCCCGGCCGGGGCCAGGAGCCGTCGGAGGGCACCGGCGAGTCGGGCACCACGGCGCGCACCGGGATCTTCCCGGGCGCCTGGTAGCCGATGTCGCCGTCGGCCGTGGCGAAGACGATGTTCTGCGCAGGCACCTCCAGGAGGGCGGCGGCGGCCGCGATGTCGTCGGCGTTGCGGGCGCGGTTGATCGCGAAGACGGCGTCGCCGGTGCGGCCGGGGGTCAGGGCGGTCCACTGCAGGGCGACGGCGTAGCCGGAGAACCCGGCGGGCGGTGCCCCCTCGGGCACGGGGACGCTGCCGGCCACGCCGGTGTCGGCGAGCACCTCGGAGACGATCGGCCCGTGCACGGTGGTCGTCACGGTGGTGACGACGGGCTCGCCCCCGTTGACCTCGATGGTCTCCCGGCGGGTGTCGAGCGGGACCCGGGCGCCGTCGCGCAGGTAGGTGCCGTCGTCGTAGAGGCGCTCGAGGGTGAAGTCGGTGACGTCGGCGCCGAGGTTCGTCAGGCCCCACGCGAGCTGGTCGTTGTGGCCGATGACGACGCCCGGCAGCCCGGAGAAGGAGAAGCCGGCGACGTCGAAGGTGCAGTTCTCCGCCTCGCCGGTGCAGTGCAGCCCGACCTGGTACCAGAGGTTCGGCGCGTCGAGGCCGAGGTGGGGGTCGTTGGCCAGCAGCGGCTTGCCGCTCGCGGTGTGCTCGCCGGAGACGACGAAGGAGTTCGAGCCGATCCCCTCCCCCTGGCCGACGAGGACGGGCACCGCGTCGAGCGCCGCGGCGGCGCTGGCGAGGGCCTGCTCGGCGCCGCGTCCGCCCAGGGCCGTCGCCGTCTCGGCGGCCGTCGGCGTCTCGGCGGCCGTCGGCGTCTCTGCGGCCGACGGCGCAGCGACCGTCTGTCCCTCCGCCGTCGTGCCCGCGGTGGTGGCAGCGGCCGCGGTCTCCCCCTGCGCCGTCGATCCCGGGGCCCCGGCGGCCGCGGTGTCCCCCTCGGCCGCTTCGGCCGGGTCCTCGGCGGCGGGCAGATCGGTCTGGACCGGCGGGGCCACGATCGGGGTGTGCGTCTCGTAGGGGTAGTCGGGGTAGAGCTCCTCCGTGCGGCCGACGTCGCCGAGGGTGCGCAGCGCGGCCGCGCGCCCGAGCTCTGCGTCGTAGTTGCCGCGCAGGTCCCACGCCATGGCCTTGAGCCACGCGAGGGAGTCGACGGGGCTCCACGGCTCGATGTCCCGCAGCTCGGTGGTGGTCCCGAGCACCGTGTACTCCAGCCCCAGCTCCGAGGCCTCGCGCGAGCGCAGGTAGGCGTTGACGCCCTCGGCGTAGGCCTCGTACAGGGAGCGCGACTCGTCGCTGAGCAGGTCCCACTCCTTCTCGGCGACGTCGCGCCAGCCGAAGGTACGGATGACGAGGTCGGCCGAGAGCGCGGCTTCGTTCTCCCCCACCAGCTCCGAGAGGCGGCCGGCGGTCACGTGCCGGCGGTAGTCCATCTCGAAGAAGCGGTCCTGGGCGTGGACGTACCCCTGGGCGCGCATGAGGTCCGCGTCGGTGCTGGCGTAGATCTGCGGGACGCCGCGGTCGTCCCGGACCACCTCGACGCTGGCGTCGAGACCAGGCAGCCGCTGGGTGCCCGTGTGGTCGGGCAGGGGGCGGCGCACCAGGCCGGCGCCGAGGACGAGACCGGCGACGAGGACCACCACGATCACGGCGGGCACGACGATGAGCACCTTGCGCAGGGCAGAACCACCTTCCACGTGCCGAGCGTAACCGTGGTGGGCAGCGTCACCGCGCGGCCGCACCGGTGAAAGGAGTACGATTGGCACTCGGTGCGGCGGAGTGCCAGAATCCGCCCTCGTCCCGACGGAGGTCATCAGTGCCCACGTATGCCTACCGGTGCACGGTGTGCGGCAACGAGTTCGAGGTCAAGCAGTCCTTCAGCGACGACGCCCTCACGGTCTGCTCCGAGTGCGGTGGGTCGCTGCGCAAGCTGTTCAACTCGGTGGGGGTCGTCTTCAAGGGCTCAGGCTTCTACCGGACGGACTCCCGCTCCTCCGCCAGCTCCTCCTCGAGCGCCGCCCCCGCCAAGGAGAGCTCGTCGACCTCGTCGAGCAGCTCCTCCTCGGGCTCGAGCTCCGGCTCCTCGTCCGCGCCCGCCAAGGCCGCCGCGGCAAGCTGATCCACCCGCCGGGCTCTGTCCCGGCCGGGTCGGGGAGGGACGTTCCGGGCCGCCTCCGGAGCCCGGAACCGTCCACACCCCCGCGCGGGCCCGTCTCTCCACACCCCCGGCGCCCGCCACTGTCTCCACAGGCAGCGACGACGACGTCGCCGCCTGGCAGGGCGCCGACCTAGCGTCCGGGCATGCGCGCTCGCTCCCCGGTCCCGCCGTCCCGCTCCCCCGCCGCCCGCGCGCGGCGCTTCCTGTGGCGACGTCGCCACCTCCTCGCCGCGCTGTGCCTCGCCTGCGCGGCCGCGGTGACCGTCACCGCCCTCCGCCCGCCCGACCCGCCCGTCGAGCGGGTGCTCACCCTCACCGGTGACGTGCCCGCCGGGCACGTCCTCACCGCCGACGACGTGCGCGTCCGCGACCTCCCCGCCGGAAGCCGGCCCGCCGGGTCGCTCCGTCACCCCGACGAGGCCGTGGGCCGCCCGCTCGCCGTCGGCCTCGCGGCGGGCACCGCGCTGCAGTCCGCGATGCTCACCGGTCCGGGGCTGGCGTCGGCGGTGCCGGCGGGCACCGTGGTCGTCCCTGTGCCGGTGGCTGACGCCGCCACGGCCCGGCTCGCCGAACCGGGCCAGCGCATCGACCTCGTCGCGGCCGGGAGCGACGTCACGGGCGTGGAGGCGGAGGCGGAGGTCGTCGCGCGGGACGTCGTCGTGCTGGCGATCTGGACGCCGGAGTCCGGGGGCGGGCTGCTGGAGCCCGGCATGGGCGATGTCACGTACCTCTACGTTGCGGCGGGCGAGCGGGTCGCTACGGTTCTTGTCGGATCGAGCGCCTGGGCTCCCCTGCGCGCCGTCCTCAGAAGCCCGTGACGCCGGACCGTGCGTCGCGCGAACGACGTAAAGGAACATCGGATGCTGGCTGGCTTCAAGGAGTTCATCTCCCGCGGGAACGCGGTCGACCTGGCGGTCGGCGTGGTCATCGGTGCGGCGTTCACATCGGTGGTGAACTCGATCGTCGACTCGCTGCTCAACCCGCTCGTCGCCGGCCTGGTAGGGAAGCCGGACTTCACCACCTTCCTGCAGTTCAGGCTCGGCAGCGCGATGGTGCAGCCCGGTGCTGTCATCACGGCGCTGGTCAACTTTCTCCTGGTCGCCGCTGCGATCTACCTCTTCGTCGTCATGCCGCTGAACAAGCTCGCGGCACGCCGGAAGGTGGAGGACGCAGATCCGGAGGCACCGGCCGAGGACGTCCGCGTCCTCACCGAGATCCGCGACCTCCTGGCGGCTCAGCAGCGGGGCGGCACCGGTGCGCGCACGGGTGACGGCGGCGGCAGCGGCAACGGTGGGTCGACCGTCACCATCACCCGGTCGAGCTAGCGCGCGCGTCCTCCAGCTGGCCCGCTCTCCGAACGCCGTCCGCCGGGAACCCAGCTCCAGCCGCCACGCGGCAGGACGCCGGGTTGTTGACCCTCGTCAGCCAGTAGTACACCCAGGCAGTGTCGTGAACGGTCTCGATGTTGCTGATCCCCACGTTCCCCACGGCCGTGCCGTCGACCGCAACGGCGAAGTTGTGGAACGACGGGGACGAGCGCGCGAGCTGAGCGTCGATGAACGCCGCGCAGTCACCCACTCCCCTGACGTCGGCATCACCCAGGTGCGTCGCCAGATCGGGGCTCTCGGCGACGGCAGCATGCAGTGCCGCAGCGTCTGCGGTGCTCCACCGGCGAAGGAGAGGTCGCATCACGGCGATGCTCGCAGGAGCCGGCGCGTCCGTCAGCGCTTGCCCCAGTGCGGCGGGACGTCACGGAGCAGACGGGCGTCGTTCGGCCCCTCGCCGCTCTCCGGTGTGCCGGACACCTCGACCGGTCCGGCGTCGCCGGTGTGCAGGGCGTCGACGGGGCTCGCGATCTCGCCGGCCTCGAGCCGGCGCCGATCCACGTCCGACAACGCCACGACACGGCGGTGCCGCCGGCGTGGACGCGGACGCGGGGTCCCGCTGCTCTCGTCGTTCTCGTCGCTCATCCGGCCTCGCCGCTCATCGTGCCCGCCGTCGCACCACGTGGCCAAGGACGGCGTCCACCTGGGCGCCGCGACGCTTGAGCGCCAGCTCGGCGCGCAGCTCCTCGACGAGCTCCACGTCGTCACGGCCGGCGCCGTCGGACTCGATCCACGCGACGAGGTCGTCGAGCTGGTCGTCGCTGTAGGCCGCCAGCGGCAGTCCCCGCACCACGGCAGGGCGGGGCCCGCGCTCGCGCACCGGCACCGCACGGGGACGCGGCGCCTCCGCGCCCTCCGCACCGGCGTCACCCGCACCCCCGTCCGGCCCCTCGCCGAGGCCGCCGCGCGGCGCACCGCCGGTCACGGCGGCGGCATCACCGGCGGAGGGTCCGCCGTCCGGGCCACGGTCGGCCCCGGCAGCAGGGGCGCCGTCGGGACCGGCGCCCGGTCCGCCGTCGGACGCCGCATCGGGGCTGGCGGCTCCGTCGGCGGAGCCGGCGGCCCGCGAACCGGTGGTGTCGTAGGTGTGCGGCAGCGCGGTCATCTCGGGGGCCGGGGCCTGGGCGGCCAGCGCCGCCGCGCGACGCTCCTCGACGACCTCGAGCACCGTGTCGAGGATGGCCTGCGCCTCGGCCTGCGGGTCCATGAACACCGCGGTGGAGAACACCATGCGCACCCGCCAGCCGCGTGCGGCGAGCCGCTGCACCCAGTGCCGGTCGCGGCGCCGCAGGGACTGCTCGGCGACGTACTCGTCGTCGTCCGTCAGCACCGCGACGAGCAGCTCGCCCGGCAGCTCCGGGTGACCGATGGCGAGCGGGATGCGCACGCCGCCCTCGACGCCGTAGCGCGGCACCACAGTCAGGCCGAGGCGCCAGAGACGCTCCGCCAGGTCCACGAGGAGCTGGTCCGGGCTCTCGGCCGGCTCGGAGTCGGCCTCCGCGCGGGGCAGGTCGCCGGTGGCGGACTGCTCGATGAGGTCGGCGAGGAGCTGCGGCCCCGGCTGGCGCAGCCGGGAGCGGTCGAGGTCCCCCGGACCGATGCAGCTGACGAGGACCAGCTGGTGGCGCACGGCGTCGAGGGCGTCCACGAGGCAGGCGAGCCCGTCCGGCCCCGAGATGGTGCCGAACCGGTGCAGCACCCGCCCGTGCGGGGTCTTGCCGTACCCGACCGAGAGGATGACGACGTCGCGGCGCAGCCCGCCGGCGGCGTCCACGTCGACCACCGTGAACGGCTCGTCGCGGTCGGCCCGGAAGAAGTCGGCGACCGCCGGGCTGCCCGTCACCGCGGCGCCCACCGCCTCGCGCACGCGCTCGGCGTGGCGGGGGTTGAGGGCGACGACGGCGAGCGACTGCTCCGGCCGCGAGAGCGCGTGGTCGACGACGAGGTCGACCACGTGGTCCACCTCGGTCTGCACGGACTCGACCGCGTCGCCGCCCGGCGAGGGCATGCCGAAGCCTTCGACCATGTCCAGCCGCATCCGTGAGGCCGACGGCGGGGCCGGCACCGACCGGATGACGCCGTCGTAGCCGTGGGCGGCGAGGAAGGCGGAGATGCCCTCGTCGCGCTCGGCGCGGCCGGTGGGCAGCGTGACCGCGGGCAGCAGCGGCGCGAGGGCGCCGACCAGGCCGTCGCCGCCGCGGCGGGAGTCGCCGACGAGGACGACCTGACGGGCCCGGGCGAGCAGGGAGACGGCCTGCTCGACGGGCAGGTGCTGGACGCCGTCGAGCACGAGCAGGTCGATGGTCGGCCCTTCCGGCACGACCGGCGGGACCAGCATCGGGGCGACGAGCCACACCGGCCGGGCGGCGCCGGCGACGTGCGGGTAGGCGCCGAGCGTCTCGCGCAGGTTCGCCCCGTGGTCGGTGCCGAGCGCCTCGTAGAGCCGCACGGCCTCGTCGCGGTGGTCGCGCACGGTGGTGCGGACCCGGGCGGCCACGGCGCGCCGCACCGGGCCGACCAGGGAGGCGACCTGGGCCTCGTCGAGCTCGCGGAACCGGGCCGCAAGGGCGCTCAGGGCGGGCCCGTCGAGGCCGGCGAGCGCCGGGTCCGTGCGCAGGATCTGCTCGAGCACCGAGCTCCACCACGCGAGGTCCAGCTCCGCGCCGACGAGGGCGGTGGGGACACGGCGCTGGGCGAGGTCGTCCACCAGGCCGCCCAGGCCGGCGTCGCGCAGCTCGCCGACCAGTCGCGTGCGCTCCGGCAGCAGCCGGAGCGCGGGGGCGTCGAGGCCGAGCTCCTTCATCCGCTCGGCGAGCTCGGCGAGCGGGACCGCGAACAGGTCGTCCTTGCCCGCGCCGGCGCCGATGACGCGCTGGAGCGCCTCGACGTCCGCGCGGACCTCGGCCTCCGTGGCCTTGATCTCCGCGAGGCCGTCGGGCAGCCGGGGCCAGCCACCGGCGGTGTTGTGGCGGCGCCAGATCTCCCGCTGCTCCTGGACCCGGACCAGCTCGGCGTGCAGGTCCGCCACGGGGCGCCCGGGCCGCAGCAGGTCCTTCGCCTGCTTGCGGAGACGACGGCGCACCGAGCCCTTCATGGACACGCCGCGCTCCTTGCGCCACGCGGAGGTGGCGGTGGCGATGACCATGTCCGCGGCGGAGCGCTCGAAGATCTGCGGGAGGAAGACGTCGAGGGCCTCTGCGACGCCGTCGAGCATGCGCAGCTGCTCGCTCCAGGCGTCGAGGGTGGTGGCGCGCTCCAGGCCGGTCTGGGCGGCGACGCGGTCCACCTGGCCGAGCAGGGTGGGCAGCGTCAGCTCGCCGAGGCGCTGGGTCCGCTCCAGGGCCGCCGAGGCGGAGGGCCCGTCGGTGAGGCGGGCGCCGTACCAGGGGGTGTCGTGCGGGCGGAGCGTGAACGCGCCGAGCGCCGCGGCGCGGGCGAGGGACTCGCGCACGTCCTCGAGCCCGCCGCCCCCGAGGCGCCGCAGGGTGGCGCCGTCGAGCCGGACGCGGGTGCGCGGGCCCGGCCGGGCGGAGGTCAGGCGCGCGAGCGCCTGCAGGGCGTCGTACGCGGAGACGTCCCAGGGCTCGTGGGCGGCGTGCAGCCCGGAGACGTAGCTGCCCAGGCGGGTACGGACCTCCGTGAGCTCGCGGCGCACGGCGCGCACGCCGTCGTCGTCGACCTCGACCGGGGCAGGGTTCAGGCCCTGTCGCAGGCGCTCGGCCGCGGTGGAGCGCCACCGGGAGTCCGTCGACAGGTCCAGGGCCAGGTCCCCCAGCCCCAGCTCCTCCAGCCGGGCGAGCAGCATGCGGCCGGTCCGCCGGGTGCCCGGCACGTACACGGTGTGGCGTCCGGAGGCCGCGGCGTCGGCGACGACGGCCGCGAGCGTGCCCGCGACGTCGGCCCCCGGCGGCGCGTCGAGGAAGACGTGCCGTCCCGAGGCCACCGCGTCGACGGCGTGCGCCTGGTCGACGTCGAGGTCCCCGACGCCGCGCTCGTCCTCCGGTGCCCGGTCGGTGGGCACCTGGGGAGGCAGCGGCACGTCCAGGGAGGTGCGGGCGTCCTCGTCGCCGGCGAGTGCGGCGACGACGTCGGAGCCCGGCAGGTACGGGCGCATCGCGTCCAGGTCGTCCACCAGCACCTGGCCGGGGTGGACGAACGGGCCGACGACGATGCGCTCCGACAGCTCGAAGCCGGCCAGGTGCTCCCGGCCGAGCTCGGCCAGGCGCAGCAGCGCCCCACGCGGGGAGAAACCGTGCTCCGTGTAGGCGGCGCGGGCGATGGCGGTGACGTCGACCGCGACCCCGGCGGCGCGCAGGGCCCGCACGAGCACCGGGTTGACCTCGATCGCGGCCTCGAGGTCGATGTCGAAGTCGGCCTCCGGGCCGGGGTGCGGGTTCAGCCGCACGGCCCGCAGGAGGACGGGGGCGTGGATGGTGCGCACCCGGGTGAGCGGGGGCTCCGGCTGCGCCGGGTGGACCGACCCGTCGGCGGTCGGCCCGTCGACCGGCGCGCCGGCGGCCCGCTCGTCACCGGCCGGCTCGTCGGGCGACGAAGCAGCACTCTCCGGGGAGGCCGTGAGCACCTGCACGGCCGAGGTGGGCGCGACGGGCCGGGACGCGTCCGCCGACGCGGCTGCGCCGTCGGACCCCCCGGACGCGGGGACGGTCCCGGAGCTCGCGGGCGCGTGACCGGCGGGGGACGCGCCGTGGTCGGCGTGAGCGTTGCCCGGGTCGGTGGAGACCTCGAGCGCGACCGCGCCGTCCTCGGTGCGGTCCGGCTCGGTGGGCTCGGGCAGCTCGGTCCAGGTCGCGACGCCGATGGCGAGGTAGGTGGGCGCCAGCCCGTAGCGCTGGGCCATCTCCTCGGCGCGGGCGCGCACCACACGGGCCGCACGCCGGGCGGCGAGCTGCGCGCTGCCCTCCCGCACGAGGTTGCTCAGCCGGGTGGTGCGCCCCGCGTAAAGCTGCGCGATGCCGGACGGGTGGGCTGCCGTGAGGTCGATGACGGCGTCGCCGAGCAGGGTGATGTCGGCGAGCGTGCTGGTGCCCCCGAGCTTGACGAGGGAGCGTCGCCAGCCGGCGACGGCCTTCTCCACCGCGTCGGCCCGCTCGGCCGTGACCGGCCTGGGCCGGGGCTGGCCGGGCGCGACCGGGCGGGCGGCGCCGCGCCCGAACGCCGTGCCGGGCGCAGGCGCGTCGGGGCGGACGGCCCCGGAGTTGCGGGGGCGGCTGTCCTGAGCGGTCGGGGCGGCGGCATGACGGCGCTGAGACCCGCCGCGGAAGAAGAGCGCAGGAGGGGTCATTTCTCCACGGTAGGCAGCGCGGGCGCGCGGAGCGAGGAGCCGCGCCGTGACGTCACTGTGGGAAGTCGGGCACGTCGTTCACAGGTACCGGCCGGGACGTCGGGCGACGCCGACGAGGCCGGCACGCCGGCGGTGGTGGATGGAGCGCGGCGCGCAGGGGGGGGCAGGCGACGCGCTCCATCTGGCGCAGATCATGGCGCCTCGAACGCTCCGCGCGCAAGCACGTCCCAGCGCCGGCACGCGCCCTGCAGCGGTGCCGGCACCGGGAAGATCCGGCCCCGGGCCCCCACGCTCCTCGCGGAACGTCCCTCCGGAAGCCCGGGACACGACGAAGGTAACCGGCGGCAGCCGCCCGCAGGAGCGGTTGACCCGCTTCTGACGCGGCCGGAAGTGGACGTGGCAGGAGGCTGCCACGTCCCGCGCCAGGCGGTCGTCAACGGGCGTGGCGTCCCACTACCGAGCGTCGCGCGTGGCCGAGTGAGCAAACCGACAGCACCCGATCTCGCCCGACCTGACACTTGCCGGTGGAACGTCAGTAACGTGTTGGGGTAATGACTGTCGACAGCCAGCACCGTGCCACCGGCCCGCGCCAGGGAGACGAACCTACGAGGGACATCCACCGCGACGGCCACCCGACCGAAGAGCTCCCGGGCGACCGCGAGACCGAGCGGGACGACGCACTCGGGGAGCACGAGGTGCCGTCCCCGGACCGGTCCGGGTACGACGACGACGTGCACGAGGCGGGCGAGGAGCCTGCGAAGGGCGGGTCGGACCGGCCGTCGGGGGTCCAGGTGACCGCGAGCGCCCTCGCCGCCGTGACCGCCACCGCCCTGCTCTCCACCCTCGGCGTCGCAGGCACCCTCATCGGCGCGGCGCTCTCGAGCATCGTCACCGTCTTCGCGAACTACCTCTACAGCAGCTCGCTGCGCCGGACCGCGGAGCGGGTGGCCACGGCACCGCCCGTGCAGAAGGTTCGCGCCCGTACCCGGGTCGGCACGACGGCCGTCCTCCAGGTGCCCGCCGACGGCGGAGCGGCCGACGGGCGGCCCACGTCCACCGTCGCCCTTGCGTCCGCGCAGGCCGTGACCGGGGGCGTCGGCACCGAGCCGGCGGAGGCCGGTCACACCGCGGACGCCGGCGCGACCGCCGCCGGAGATGCCGCCGGGGATGCCGCCGGCGGCAGGCTCGCCCGCCTCCGGGCGGCCTGGCAGGCGGTCGTCGACCGGTACGGCCGCCGCCGCATCATCGTCACCGTCCTCGCGTTCTTCGCGGCCGTCCTCGCCGCCGTCACCCTCATCGAGCTGGCGGCCGGCAAACCGCTCGCGAACGTCGTCCGCAACGAGGACGGTGCCGGCACCTCCCTCTTCGGCGGCGGGTCGGCCACGGACACGACCGGGACCACGGACCAGGGCGAGAACGCGGGCAACGACCCGGTGCCAGGCACCGACCGCGAGGGGACGGCCCCGGACCGCACGACGGACGAGACAGGGTCGAACACCGGCGACCAGCAGCCCGGCGACTCCGGCGAGACCCCGGCGCCGACCCCGACGTCCGACGCGACGCCGGGCGAGGACACCGACGGGGCCACCCCGTCGCCGTCGCCGACCCCGCCCGGGAGCGTCACGCCCGAGCAGCCGCCGGTGCCCGACTACCAGGCACCCGGGGACCAGGCCCCGGGCAGCGGGACCGGACAGCAGGGGACGTCCGAGGTCCCGCCGCAGATCGTGCCGGAGCCCGCGCCGGCGGAGTGACACCTGCTCCCGCTTCTAAGGGTCGACCGACGCGGAACCGTTGCTGCGTTCGGTCCGGGAATCGTGACGACACGCTCGGTGCCCTCGGGCAGATTCGAACTGCCGACACCCGCTTTAGGAGAGCGGTGCTCTATCCCCTGAGCTACGAGGGCGGGGACCGGGGAAGACTTTACCGGCCCGGCCGCCCCCTCGCCCAAACCCGGGACGGCTACGCGACCCGCTCCCCCATCAGACGCGCCAGCTCCATGCCCCACGCACGGGCCCGGTGGAGCTCGCCGTCGAGGAGCGGTCCCTCGTACCCGTGGACGCGGAAGCTCAGCCCCGGCCCCAGCGGCTCGGCACCGACCCGGCGCAGCCGCTTGGCCGCCGCGGCGTGGGCGTACCCGGGGACCCGGGCCTGCACGTGCGTGTCGAACACCGCGACGGGCAGGTGCTCCCGCACGCTGTAGGCCGACGCGAGCCACTCGCGCACGCCGGTGGTCTCCGAGACGACCGGGTGCCCGACCCGCTCGTAGGCGTCGCGGCGGGTCTCCGGCCGGCTCAGCCCGAAGGCGTGCGTGGGGGCGCCCACGACGAGCAGGTCCGTCTCGAGCGTCTCGAGCTCCGGCGCCTCGCTCACCTCCACGACCTCGACCGGCATGAAGTTCCGCAGGCCCTCGGCGACGGCGTCGGCGACGGCACGGGTGTTGCCGAACATCGACTCGTACACGACCAGTGCGCCCATGGCGACCACCCCTCGTTCCGGGCGGGCGCTCCGACGGCGGCCCGTCCGCTACGTCCAGGTTCGCACGCCCGGTTTGCCCTCGACCGAGACGATGGTCCCCCGACGGCGAGCGCCGGGACGGGTACCCGGCACCCCGGTGGTGGCCGGGTCAGCGGGTGCCGCGCACCTCATCGAAGTTGTCGGCGACGGCGGCAGCCAGCTCGAGCAGCGCGTCACGGGTCGCCGGCGCGAGCCGGGAGAGCTCGCTCTGCCCGCCCTGTTCCAGGGCTCGGTCCCACGGCACCTCGAGCACGGTGGCGCAGCGCTGCTCGAAGTGGGCGCGGACCTGGTCCAGCGGCATCCCCACGCCGCGCCGCACGCCGTTGAGGACGACGACGGCGCGCTCGACCAGCCAGGCGTAGCCGTGCTCGTCCAGCCAGTCCAGCGTCAGCGCCGCCGCCCGCGCACCGTCCAGGCCGGGCCGGAGCACCAGGACGAGCTGGTCGGCCTCGGAGATGAGGCCCTGGTTGGCGCTGTCGAGGATCCCGGTCCCGGTGTCGAGGACGATGAGGTTGTAGAAGTGGTCGAGGAGCTGGATCACCCGGTGGTAGGAGCTGCGCGAGAGGGCGTCGCTGATGTGCGGGTCGTCGTCGGACGCGACCACCTCCAGGCGCGACTCCGGCGACTGGGACAGGAAGGCCTGCAGCTGGGAGTAGGTGCCGATGCGGTCCGCGGCGGCGAGGATGTCGGTGATCGACCGGCCACGGGCGCCGTCCCGTCCGGCCACGCGGTGCGCCAGGTTGCCGGCGTCCGGGTTGGCGTCGACGGCGACCACACGGTCGCCGCGGTGGACCGCGAACGTGGAGCCGAGCGCGAGGGTCACCGTCGTCTTGCCGACGCCGCCCTTGCGGGACATCACCACCACCCGTCGCGACCCCTCGATCGGCGTGCGCACGCGCGCGAGCGTCTCGAGCCGCGCCCGCTCGGCGGCCCCGGGTCCGGGGCTGACCTGCCCGCGGGTCAGTGAGTGGACGAGCCGCTGCCAGCCGCGGGTGGGTGCCGGCCGCTTCCCCGCGATCATCTCCTCCGTGAAGGCGGACGCGTCGAGCGGCACGGGCGTCGTCCCGGCCGACGGCGGGTCCGTCACTCCCGGATCGGCCGCCAGCACGTCCGTCGTCGGCTCGTCTGCCGCCAGCACGTCGGTCGTCGGCACGTCAGTGATGCCGACGTCGAGTGCTTGCGGGGCGCCGACCGACCGATCGGGAGAGGACGCCGACGGCTGCGTGGCAGCGGTCCGCTCGCCGGACGGACCGGCCGGCGACACCGGCGGCAGGGGCGACGTCACCGGACCGATCCGGCCCTCCGTCGTCGCGAGGCGGAACGGCCCGGGCTGCTGCTGAGGGCTCATGGTCGGACCTCCTGGGCGAGACGTCGGTGTCACCGCTGCGCTGCCGGACTCGCCGAGGGTGGCGGCACCGGCGTTCCGGTCCCGTTATCCGGGCGTGCCGTTCGCGTCACCGCGACCGCACCCGGAGCGCACCAGCCGCGCACCGTGACGCCACCGCACGCGGCGGCGAGGCGCACCCGGCTCGCTGTCGCGAGCACAGTCCGCGGCGCGGCGCGCGGGTTTCGGCGGATGACCGTCTCCGCGCGTCGGGTGATCCGGGGTGAACCTGCCGGTTATGCCTTGACAGTGCCCAGCCCTGGTGAAGATGGTGTTGGTGAGACGGAAGTCGTCGACGTCCGCACACGAGACGGAGGTTGTGACCCGGCTGTTCATCCGGTCCAGGGTCCCGACCGGGGGCATGGGGGCCACACATCCTTGCGGAGAGTCTTGATGCCCGCTGCCCCGCCGCCCCGGCCCACCCGACGGTGGTCCCTCCTTCTGCGTGACGGCTTCCGCCTGCTCGACGGCGAGCGTGCCGTCGCCGTGCCGTCCCGCGAGCGTCGGGTGCTGGCCGCGCTGGCCCTCCAGGGCCGCCGGCCGCGCGCCCACCTCAGCGGCCTGCTGTGGCCGGACAGCGAGGAACGGCGGGCGCAGGCGTCCCTGCGGGCCGCGATCTGGCGGATCCAGCACCTCGCGCAGGGACTGCTCACCGAGGCCGACGGCCTCCTCGGCCTGGCGCCGGGAACGCACGTCGACGTCCACGAGCTCCGGGCGCTGACGCACCGGGTGGTCGACCGGGAGCCGCTGGAGAGCCCGGCCACCGCCCTGGACGTGCTGCGGCGGGGTCCGCTGCTGCCCGGCTGGTACGACGACTGGGTCCTGGAGCAGCGCGCCCATCTCCACCAGCAGCAGCTGCGCTGCCTCGAGACGCTCGCCCAGGAGTTCATCGGGACCGGCCAGCTCGACGCCGCCCTCGAGGCGGCGATGACGGCCGCCACCCTGGAGCCGCTGCGGGAGAGCGCCCACCGCACGCTCATCCAGGTGCACCTGCAGGAGGGGAACCACATGGAGGCGGTGACGGTCTACCGGGACTTCTCCGAACGGCTGCGCCGCGAGCTGGGCATCGCAGCCTCCGCCAAGATGGTCGAGCTGGTCCGCCCGTTGGTCCAAGGGCCTCCGGCCCCGCCGCTGAGGGTCCGCCGCGCCGGCTCGGCGCGCCGCGCGGAGCGGGACGGCAGCCGCCAGGCGCGGTGACTGCAGCCCACCGGCGCGATCGCCGGCCACGCGGTCAGGCCAGGTAGACCCGCGACTCCCACGGCGCCAGGGTGACCGCCTCGCCGTCGGCGGGGGCGCCGTCGAGATGCGTGGTGAGGACGAGCTCCCCGGCGAGCGCCCGGGCCTGCCCGGGGAGCGTCACCGCGACCGGCTCGCTCGACCAGTTGGCCACCACGAGGAGCGTGCGCCCGCGGGAGGTGGGACCGCCGTCGGACGTGCGGGTGTAGGCGAACACCTGCTCGTGCTCCGGCAGCAGGAGCTCGAACCGGCCGTCGACCACCACGTCCAGGGCGTGCCGCAGCTCGATGAGCCGGCGGTAGTGGTGGAACACCGAGTCGGGGTCCGCGACGGCGTCCGCCGCGTTGATCTCGACGTAGGAGGGGTTCACCGACAGCCACGGGGTGCCGGTGGTGAATCCGGCGTTCGGGGCGCTGTCCCACTGCATCGGCGTGCGGGCGTTGTCACGGCTGACCGGCCCGATGCCGGCCATGACCTCGCCGTCGGAGGCGCCGCCGGAGACGGACTCGCGGTAGTAGTTCAGCGTCTCGATGTCGCGGTAGTCCTCGATCTCCGCCCAGCCGACGTTCGTCATGCCGAGCTCCTCGCCCTGGTAGACGTACGGCGTCCCGCGGAGCATGTGCAGCACCGTGCCGAGGGTCTTGGCGGAGCTCACCCGGTGCTCGGCGGAGTCGTCGCCCCAGCGCGAGACGACGCGGGGCTGGTCGTGGTTGTTCCAGTACAGCGAGTTCCACCCGGCGTCCGCCAGGCCCTCCTGCCACGCGGCCATGTTGGCCTTGAGGTCGGGCAGGTGGAGCGGCCGCAGCTGCCACTTCCCGCGCTCACCGTGGTCGACGCCCATGTGCTCGAAGGTGAAGACCATGTCGAGCTCCCGGCTGGCCGGGTCGGTGACGGAGCGCGCCAGCTCCAGGGTGACGCCGGGCATCTCCCCCACGGTGAGCAGCACGTCGCCGTCGCGGCCGCCGTCGGCGAGGACCTCGCGGTGCATCTCGGCGAGGAACTCCTCCAGCCGCGGCCCGTTGGTGTAGTGCGGCGAGCCGTCGCCGAACCGCACCCCCGCCGGGAGCGCCGGGTCCACCGCGCCGTCGGGCAGCGAGCCGTCCTCGCCCACCACCTTGGAGATGAGGTTGATGACGTCCATGCGGAACCCGTCGACGCCGCGGGCCACCCACCAGCGCATCATGTCGTAGACGGCGTGGCGAACCTCGGGGTTCTCCCAGTTGAGGTCCGGCTGCTTGCGGGAGAACAGGTGGAGGTAGTACTCCCCGCTCGCCTCGTCCCACTCCCAGGTGGACCCGGAGAAGAACGAGTGCCAGTTGGTCGGCTCGGCCCCCGGCGTGCCGCCCACGGTGCCCGGGCGCGGCGGGCGCCACCAGTACCAGTCCCGCTTCGGCGAGTCCTTGCCCGCGCGCGACTCGACGAACCACGGGTGCTCGTCCGAGGTGTGGTTGACCACCAGGTCCATCACCAGGCGCATGCCGCGGGCGTGCAGGCCGGCGATCAGCTCGTCGACGTCCGCGAGCGTCCCGAACGTGGGGTCGATGTCCTGGTAGTCGGAGATGTCGTAGCCGTTGTCGTCCTGCGGCGAGGAGTAGATCGGCGAGAGCCACACGACGTCGACCCCGAGCTGCTGCAGGTAGTCCAGCCTGCCGATGATCCCACGCACGTCGCCCACGCCGTCGCCGTCGGAGTCGGCGAAGGAGCGCGGGTAGATCTGGTAGACGACGGCGGTGCGCCACCACTCCCGGCCGTGCGCCGGCGCGGGCGCTCCCTCGTCGGTCCGTACGGCTGCCGCTGGCTGCTCCGTCATGCTTCCCACCCTATGAGCCGACGGCGGAGCCCGGCCTCTCGGGCATGCCCGTTCCGATTGCCGCCCCGGCCCTCGGGCCGCAGAGTGAACCAGTGACAGACGCCCCCACCGCCTCCCTCCCCCGCTACGACGTCGTCGTGGTCGGAGGAGGTCCCGCCGGCCTCTCCGCGGCCCTCGTCCTCGGGCGCGCCCGCCGCCGGGTGCTCGTGGTCGACGCGGGCCGTCCCCGCAACGCCTGCTCCGCCAGCCTGCACGGCTTCCTCACCCGGGACGGCATCGACCCCGCCGAGCTGCTCGAGCTCGCTCGGTCCGAGGTGGAGCGCTACGGCGTCCAGATCGCCCGGGACGAGGTGGTCCGGGCCACGACCGAGGACGCCCCGGACGGCGTCCCGGGACCGTGGTTCCGCGTCATCCTCGCCGACGGCGGCCCGGTGGTCGCCCGGCGCGTCGTCGTCGCGGCGGGCATCACCGACGTCCTGCCGGAGATCGACGGGCTCCCCGGCCGCTGGGGCCGCGACGTCCTGCACTGCCCCTACTGCCACGGTCACGAGGTCAGCGGGCAGGCGCTCGGCGTGGTCGCCGGCAGCGCCGAGGGCGCCGTCCACCAGGCCCTGCTGCTGCGCCAGCTCTCCGACGACGTCACCGTGGTGCTCCACGACGTCGACGCGGACGAGCTCGGCGACCGGGAGCGCGCCCTGCTCGCCGCCCGGGGGGTCACCGTCGTGCCCGGACGGGTCGAGGGCGTCGAGGAGCAGGACGACCGGCTCGCGGGCGTGAGGCTGGCGAACGGCTCCGTCCTGCCGTGCGACGCGCTCTTCGTCTCGCCGCGCTTCGTGCTCGACCAGGGGCCGTGGGACGAGCTGGCACCGCAGACCACCCAGAACGACCTCGGCACCTTCCTCGCGACCGACCCCGAGGGCCGCACCTCCGTCCCGGGGCTGTGGGCGGTCGGCAACGTCGCGGACCTCTCCGCCCAGGTGCTGGGCGCGGCCGAGCTCGGGTCCCGCGCCGCCATCGGCATCAACGGCGAGCTGGTCCTGGCCGACGCCGACGCCGCGCTCGTCGGGCAGCTCGCATGAGCGCCACCGCTGACGCCGTCCGGTCCGTCGCCCGCGACTCCTTCGGCTGGGAGCAGCTCCGCCCCGGTCAGGAGGAGGCGATGGTCGCGGTCGTCGAGGGCCGCGACGTCCTGGCCGTGATGCCCACCGGGTACGGCAAGTCCGGCATCTACCAGGTGCCCGCGGTGCTGCGCCGGGGTCCGACCGTCGTCGTCTCCCCGCTCATCTCGCTCCAGACCGACCAGGTGGCCGGGCTGGAGGCGCAGGGCGCTCCCGAGGCCGTGGCGCTGAACTCCGCCCAGGGCGAGGGGGAGAACGCCCGCGCATGGCGGGCCGTGGGCAAGGAGGACGCCGAGTTCCTCTTCCTCTCGCCCGAGCAGCTCGCCAAGGACGAGGTCGTCGACCGCATCCGCGCGTTCGGGCCGTCGCTGTTCGTCGTGGACGAGGCGCACTGCATCTCCTCCTGGGGCCACGACTTCCGGCCCGACTACCTTGCCCTGGGGCACGTCGCCGAACGCGTCGGGCGCCCGCCCGTCGTGGCGCTGACCGCCACCGCCGCCACGCCCGTCCAGGCCGAGATCATCGAGCGGCTGAGGCTGCGCGAGCCGCTCGTGGTGGCGCGCGGTTTCGACCGTCCGAACCTGCAGCTGTCCGTGGTGCGCCACACCGACGCGGAGAGCAAGCGCCGGGCCGTCCTCGAGCAGGTCCCCGCGCTCCCTGGGTCCGGCCTGGTGTACGTGGCCACCCGCAAGGACACCGAGCGGTACGCCGAGGCGCTCGCCGAACGGCTCGCCCAGGGCGGCGACGGCGTGCCTGCACGCACGGTCGCGGCCTACCACGCCGGGCTGCCGGCACGGCGGCGGGAGGAGGTCCACCATGGTTTCCTCGACGGCGAGGTGGACGTGGTCGTCGCGACGTCGGCGTTCGGCATGGGCATCGACAAGCCCGACGTGCGCTTCGTCGTCCACGTCGACGCGCCGGACTCCCTCGACGCGTACTACCAGGAGATCGGCCGCGCCGGACGCGACGGCGAGGAGGCACGGGCAGTCCTGCACTACCGACCCGAGGACCTCGGCCTACGCCGGTTCTTCGCCTCCGCCAAGGTCGACGAGGACGCCCTCCGTGCCGTCCTCACCACCGCCCGGCGAGCCACCGGACCGCTCACGCTGGCGGCCCTGCGCGAGCGCACCGGCCTCTCCGCCCGCAAGGTCACCGGCATCGTGAACCTGCTGCAGGAGGTCGGTGCCGCGCGGCGCACCCGGCGCGGGGTGAGCGCCGAGGGACGCGCCGCCCCGCGCTCGGTGGTCGCCGAGGTCGTCGAGCTCACCGAGTCACGCGAGCGCATCGAGCGCTCGCGCGTGGAGATGGTGCGCGGGTATGCGGAGACGCAAGGCTGCCGCCGCCAGTTCCTGCTCGGCTACTTCGGCGAGCCGCACGAGGGCTCGTGCGGGGCCTGCGACGTCTGTCTGGACGACGGCGGGATCGACCTGGGGCCGTCCGCGTCGCCGGCCGTCGCCGCGAGCGGCGGGTCGGCCCCGTCGGCCGTCTCGGCGCCGCCGACGGCGGAGTCGCCGCCCGTGGCCCCCGCCACCGTCGCGCTCCCTCCGGCCGCGTCGCTGAGCTCGGACGAGGTCGACGGCCCGCGCGCCCCGGAGCACGACGCCGACGGCCCGCCCGTCTCGGAGCACGACGTCGACGGCCCGCGCGTCTCGGAGCACGACGTCGACTCCCAGCGCACCGGCGGCACCGGTGCCGACGGCGACGGGCTCGGCCCGGGCGGCGAGCAGCGGAGCGACGGGAGCGGCCGGTCAGGCGAGCCCGACCCGTTCCCGCTCCAGGCCGCCGTCGTCCATCCGGAGTGGGGCGACGGCGTGGTGATGCGTCACGAGGAGGACAGGATCACCATCTTCTTCGAGCACGAGGGGTACAAGACCCTGTCGCGCGAGCTCATCGCCGAGCACGACCTGCTGCGCCGCACCTCGTGAGCGCGGCCGCACCTCGTCAGTAGTGCACGCGGTCCTCGAACGCCTCCCATGCCTCGAACGGGGCGGTGGCGTTGTCGGGCCGCAGCTCGATCAGGGGCATGCGGTCGCGCTGGTCGTGGTTGGTGACGTACTTGTGGAACTCGGCGTCGTCGAAGCCGACGCGGGCGGCGTCGTGCCTGTCGGCGGCGAAGTAGACCGCGTCGACCCGCGCCCACAGCGCCGCGCTGAGGCACATCGGGCACGGCTCGCAGCTGCTGTACAAGGTGGCACCGGCCAGGTCTGGCGACCCGGTCTCCCGGCACGCCGTCCTGATGGCCACGATCTCGGCGTGCGCCGTGGGGTCCAGCGTCGCGGTCACGCGGTTGGTGCCCTCGAACCTGCGACCGTCCGCCGTGACGACGACGGCCGCGAACGGTCCGCCCTCCGAGGCCACGTTGGCGGTGGCCAGCTCGACGGCGCGCGCGAGGTGCTCCGCTGCCTGCTCCGGGTCTCGCATCAGACGTCCTCCTCGTCGGGGCCGCAGGAGATCCGGAGCTCCGCTGCCCCGTCGCTCACCTGCTGCAGGCCCGTGGACCTAGGTCGCGATTCTTTCCTGAAGGTTTGCACCGTGTCGACCGGTCGGGTGACGCGTCTCAGCAGGCCATCGGAGGCGCGCAGCAGTGGCCCGGGTGAAGATGACCGCGTGCGCCGCACCCTTCCCGCCCCCGCTCCCGAGGCGTTCGCGCTCCTTGCGGACCTCCGCGGGCACCACCGGTGGATCCCGCTGACGACCACCGACGCCCCTCCCCCGCCCGCCCGGCGCGGTGACGTGCTCACGGCCGTGACGGCCGGCTTCTTCCCGGACCGGATGAGGGTCGAGCACGTACGTCATCCCGACGCCGTCCGCCAGGACGGCGAGCTCAGGGTGCGCAAGCTGGGACCCGTTCTCCTGGGCGACGTGACGATCACGGTCACGCCGGCCGGCCCCGGGACCTGTGTGGCCGACTGGCGGGAGGACGTGTGGCTGCGCGGCCCTCTGCCCCGTGCCCTGACGCGCCTGCTGCTGACTCCGGTGCTCGAGGGCATGACCGCACTCGCGCTGCGCAAGGTCGAACGGCATCTCGCGGGTTCCGGCACCTGACCTGTGGATCGGGCTCGTCGCGTCGGCGGGCTGTGCATCGCTCGTGCGGCAGGGCAGCGGCCCAGCCACTATCGCCGCCATGACCGAAGATCTACTTTCCGGGACGCGACGCCGAAGTCACGTGACTTTCTCGCCGACATCATGCGGCGACACGACCCCCTCGCCGACATCATGCGGCGACACGACCCCCTCGCCGACATCATGCGGCGACACGACCCCCTCGCCGACTTCGTGCGGCGACATGACCTTTTCGGCGACATCCAGCACAGCGCGATTGGAGCCAGCTCTGCGCTCATCAGTCCACCGGCGCGAGAACCCGCGCGCCCCGCTCACCTCGTGCTCGCTGAGCTGGTGGCGTTCGTGCCCCGGTGTCAGATGTGAGCGGCGCGCAATCCGTGCGAGGCAGGCTGCCCGGATTCGCGCGAGGGTAGAAGTCACGGAAAAGGTCACCTCGAACGCCGCGGCCGAGCGACGCCATCCGATCGCCGCCGCCGAGCGACGCCATTCGATCGCGGCTGCCGAGCGTGGCGCTCGCGCGGCGGGCGACGGCCGCCGCGGGAGCCCGGAATGACTCCCATGGCCGACCCGTTCCAGCTCCCGCACGTCGACGACGACGGGCTCGCTGCCGTCGTGGCCGCCAACATCCGGCTGGAGGCGGCACGCCACGGCCTGGCTCAGAACGACATCGCGGGGATCGTGCGGATCTCGCGGTCGGCGGTCTCCCTGCGTTCCACGGGCAGGGTGCCGTGGACGCTGGACGAGGTGGGCCGGCTGTCGCAGGCGCTCGGCATCCGGCCGGGCGACCTGATGACGCCGCCGCGTCCGGCGTCACGGGCCTGGTGAAGCTCGTCCCTTGAGCCCTGGAACCGGGTCTAACGGCCCGTGGTCCACGGCCCACGGCCCACGGCCCACGGCCAGGATTCCAGGCCCGGGGCACGGGGCGGGAGGCCGGCGACGCTGTACCGACGTGCGACGTCCGGCGGGAGCCGACACCGAGACGCCCGGCGGGTGCCGACACCGAGACGCCCGGCGGGTGCCGACACCGAGACACCGGGACGCAGGTCCTGTGCGAAAGCGGTCCGGATTGCGCCATGATGCCCGTAACGCCAGGTGATCATCCTGCCCGGTCCGAGGAAGGACTCCCGCATGACCATCGTCGTCGGTTACACCACCAAGCCCGAGGGCAAGGCCGCGCTCCAGCGAGCGATCGCCGAGGCCCGCGCGCACGACGAGGACGTCGTCGTCCTCAACGTCTCCGAGGGTGACGGTGTGCGCGACCCCTTGCTCGCCAGCGAGGACGAGCTCGAGGCCGTGCGCCGGGAGCTGGCCGAGTCCGGGATCGACGGCACCGTGCGCCAGCTCGTGCGGGGCAAGGACGCCGCCGACGAGATCGGCGCCATCGCCCAGGAGGTCGGCGCCAGCCTCGTCGTGATCGGCCTGCGCAGGCGCACTCCCGTGGGCAAGCTGGTGCTCGGCAGCAACTCCCAGAAGATCCTGCTCAACACCTCCGCGCCCGTGCTCGCCGTCAAGGCCTGAGAAGCCGGAACGGGCCGGCGGCGGAGAGAGATTCTCTCCGCCGCCGGCCCGTCTGCGTATCTGGACTGCGCCCGGCCCGCGGCCCGGCATGGGGCTTTGCCCGGGGCCGCGCGCCGGCGGGGCTAGGCGCGGTGGGGCTAGGCGCGGCGGGGCTAGGCGCGGCGGGGCTACGCCCGGCTGGCCGCGAGCGCGGGGGCGGCTGCGCCGTCGTTGCCGGTGCCGGCGGCGACGAGCTCGGGCTCGTCCTCGTCGTCGTCCTCGAAGAGGTCCTCGGCGTCGGCGGAGGCGTACTGCTCAAGGTCGAGGATGCCCTCCCGCTTGGCCACGATGACCGGCACGAGGACCTGGCCGGCGACGTTCGTCGCGGTGCGGCCCATGTCGAGGATCGGGTCGATCGCGAGGAGCAGGCCGACGCCCTCGAGGGGCAGGCCGAGCGTCGAGAGGGTGAGGGTCAGCATCACGGTCGCCCCGGTCAGGCCGGCGGTGGCGGCGGAGCCGACCACGGAGACGAAGGCGATGAGCAGGTAGTCGGTCACGCCCAGGTCCACGCCGAAGAACTGCGCGACGAAGATCGCGGCGATCGCCGGGTAGATCGCGGCGCAACCGTCCATCTTCGTGGTCGAGCCCAGCGGCACCGCAAAGGACGCGTAGGCGCGCGGCACCCCGAGGTTGCGGTGGGTCACCCGCTCGGTGACGGGCAGGGTGCCGATCGAGGACCGGGAGACGAACGCCAGCTGGATGGCCGGCCACGCGCCGCGGAAGTACCGGCCGACCGAGAGTCCGTGGGCCCTGAGCAGCACCGGGTAGAGCACGAACAGCACGAGCGCCAGACCGACGTAGATGGCCACGGCGAAGGTGCCGAGGTTCGTCAGCGAGCTCCAGCCGTAGGTGGCGATGGCGCGGCCGATGAGGCCGAGCGTGCCCAGCGGGGCGAGGCGGATGATCCACCACAGCACCGTCTGGATGACCTTCAGGAGCGACTTGTTGAAGGCCAGGAACGGCTCGGCCTTCTTGCCGGACCTCAGCGCGGCGACACCGACGGCGAGGGCGATCACGATGATCTGCAGCACGTTGAAGCTCACGCCGGTGGTGATGCCGACGATGGCGCCGTCGTCACCGGTCTCCAGGCTGGAGGAGGCGCCCAGGCCCAGGAAGTTGGCCGGGATGAGGCCCTGCAGGAAGTCGAGCCAGGTGCCGGTCCGGCTCGGTGCGGCCGCGTCCGCGGCGTCCACCGCGGCGTTCGCGCCGGGCTGGAGCAGGAGGCCGAGGCCGATGCCGATGCCCACGGAGACGAGCGCGGTGATCGCGAACCAGAGGAGGGTCTGACCGGCCAGGCGGGCGCCGTTGGCGACCCCGCGCAGGTTCGCGATGGAGGCCACGATGGCGGTGAAGACCAGCGGCGGGACGACCGCCTTGAGCAGGTTGACGAACGAGCTGCCGATGGTGGTCAGCGTGACGGTGAGCCAGTTGTCCTCGCCGGCCGCGGTGGGGCCGATCTCGAGCGCCGCCCACCCGGCGAGAACGCCGAGCACGAGGCCGAGGAGGATCTGGGTGCTGAACGAGGGCAGACGGAGCCGACGCCTCGGCTCGGTCGCCGTCGGGGACGGGGTGGAGGACACGGGTGTGACCTTTCGATGGGGAGGGGCCCGGGCGCGCAGGGGGCGCACGGGGAAGGACGCCGCACGGCGACGGCGGAGGAGAAGGCAGCGAGGACGGCGAAGGGAGCCGGCCCCAACGGTCAGAGGCGCAGGAGCGCCAGGAGCGGTGCGAGGGGCGCGTGGACTCTCACGCGCCGGTCAACGAGTCGCGATCAGCGGGACTCAGCGACAACAGCAGGCCGCGGGCGCACACATCATGCTCGCCTGACGACAAAGGTCGACGGCGTGACGCACGGTGAGGTTCCACGGGTTCAGCACGAACGCTCCTGAATCGGACACGGACCGCACAGATGCGGGCCGGCGCCCACCGTAACGCAGCAGACCCGGGCCTGAGTAGGGATCGCGGCCGGATTGTGACCCACGCCGCTCCCATGTCCTTCCCAACCGGCGCCGCTGGCCCTAGCGTCAGCACCATCATCGGTACGAGGAGGAACCGTTGCGCAAGCACGCCGATGTCCCGAGCGCCACCCCCCGGACGGCCACTCCCGGGGTGACGAAGCACGCTGCGAACCTCAGCGTCCTGGCGCCCAACTACAACCCGCTGGACGTCGTCCTGGTCTCCGGCGAGGGGTCCTGGGTCACGGACGTCGACGGCCGGCGCTACCTCGACTGCCTGGCCGGCTACTCGGCGCTGAACTTCGGGCACCGCCACCCCGGACTGGTGGCGGCCGCCCAGGAGCAGCTCGACAGCATCACCCTGACCTCGCGCGCGTTCCGCCACGACCTGCTCGAGCCGTTCGCCCGCGCCGTCACGTCGCTCACGGGCACCGAGATGCTTCTGCCGATGAACACGGGCGCGGAAGCTGTCGAGACGGCGGTGAAGGCGTCGCGCAAGTGGGGCTACGACGTCAAGGGCATCCCCGACGGCACTGCGAGCATCGTCGTCGCGTCCGGCGCCTTCCACGGCCGCACCACCACCATCGTCTCGATGAGCGACGACCCCGAGACGCGCGACGGCTTCGGGCCCTACACGCCCGGCTTCCGGATCGTGCCCTTCGGCGACGCCGACGCCGTGGCCGAGGCCGTCGACGAGACCACCGTCGCGGTGCTGGTCGAGCCGATCCAGGGCGAGTCCGGCGTCATCATCCCGCCCGCCGACTACCTCCCCCGTCTGCGGGCGCTGTGCGACGAGCGGAACGTGCTGCTCGTCCTGGACGAGATCCAGTCCGGCCTGGGCCGCACGGGCACCACGCTCGCCCAGGACCTCGCCGGCGTCCGCGCCGACCTCACGACGCTCGGCAAGGCGCTCGGCGGCGGGATCCTCCCGGTTTCCGCCGTCGTCGGACGGCGCGAGGTGCTGAGCGTCCTGACCCCCGGCACCCACGGCTCCACGTTCGGCGGCAACCCGCTGGCGTGCGCGGTCGGCATCGCGGTGGTGGACCTGCTCGTGCCGGGCACGCTGCAGGCGCGGGCCGCCACGCTCGGCTCGGAGCTGCGGACGCGCCTCGAGGCAATGGTGGCCGAGGGGCTGCTGGCGGCGGTGCGGACGGTGGGGCTGTGGGCCGGCCTCGACGTCGAGCCGTCGCTGGGCCTGAGCGGTCGGGAGACGTGCGAGCTGCTCGCCGCGCACGGGGTGCTGGCGAAGGACACGCACGGGTCCACGATCCGGCTCGCTCCCCCGCTGACGATCGAGCGCGAGGACCTCGACCTCGCGCTCGACATCCTCACGAAGGTGCTCCGGGAGCGCCGGGCGGCCGAATAATCGCTCGACGTGCCGCTCCGCCTCCTGCCAGGCTGGCGGCCATGAAGAAGAACTCCTGAAGCCGGCCGGCGCTCTGGCGCCGGCAGCGCCCGACCTGCGGCGACCGTCCAACTCTCACCGACGGGACCCTGCCCCAGGCGGCCACGGCACACGTGGCACGGATCGCCCCTGGCCCGTGACCGTCCGGGCCCCGCCCCTTCAGGAGGTACCCCTTGGAACCGCTTCTGCACGCCTTCGCGCTCAACAGCCTCGGCCGCGGTATGGCCGACATCGCCGAGCAGCCCCATCGCCCGACGACCGACCTGCGGCGCCGCAAGAGCACGCCGGTGCGCCAGCCGGCCCCGCGCCAGGCACCGCCGCGGCGGCCGTCGATCCCGCTGCGCCAGCCCAAGCGGTAGCGCGCACGGGAGGCTCGCCGTCGCCCACGACGCCCTCGCACCCACCGGGTGCGGGGGCGTCGGTGTGCCACTGAGGGGACTGCTGAGCGGTTGTCCGGCCAGCCTGAGGGCCGTATCCGACGACCAGTGTCCTGAGGTGACTCCGACACGGGATGTCCATGGGGAGTTCTCCCCATGGCGGCCCACCGGACACCCGGGTAGACATAGAGCCACAGCGGACGCAGGGGGCGTCCGGTGGACGACGCCTCTGCGTCGACCCGGGAGGGGGCTCCGTTGGGGGTCAGAGCTTTGCGGCTGCACGACATCACGGGCCCCCTCCTCCTGTCTGTTGATCTTGCCTCCTGGCACGTCCTGCTCGGCGCGCTCGACCAGGGCCCGGCCCTCGCAGTTCCGAGCGCTTTCACGCCCGATCCTGCGGCCAGCCTCTCCCCCGCCGAGCGGGCCGCCGCCTGGGAACGGCTCGCCGCCCAGGGCCTGGCCGTGACGGTCCCGCCCGACGGTGCGGGTACGCCGGCTGATCTGCTGCCCGCCGTCGTCACCGGTCTGGCGCTCTTCGGCAGGCCCGGAGTGCGGGCCCGGGTCAGCTCTCTCCACGGCTCGACGGCGGTCACCGAGGTCGCCGCCTGGGACGGCACGCGCGCCGTCGCTCTCGCCCGGCGACGTCGCACGGCGGACATGGACGCCGACGGCCCCGTGCTCGGCGAGCGAGCGGTCGAGGCACCGGCGGTCGGGGCGCCGGCGGTCGACGAGCCGGCGGTCGAGCTTGCGTTCCTCCGGTCCGAGGATCTGCTCGCCCACCTCCTGCGCGCCGTGCCGCCGGCGCCGCCCGGCGAGCGGTACTGGCCCGGGGCGCCGGTGACCGTGCCGTGGCCACGCTCCGTCGCGATGGTCCAGGCGCTCCGCGACGACCGTCCGGACGTCGCCCACCACCTCGCGGACCTGCCGGAGGAGGCGTTCGTCGCGCTCGGTGCGGTCGCCCGCCGGCTCACCGGGGCTGTCGACCTCGCGGTTCTGGGCACCGAGCACCGGACGCCGCCGTACCGCAGCTCGTGGCTGTGGACGGCGGAGGAGATCGTGCGGCTGACGGAGGCGACCCCCGAGGCCGTGGGGCTGCAGCTGAGCGGCCGCCGCACCCTGCGTGCCGAGCTGCTGGGTGCCCTCGCGGGGCTCGCCCGGGAGCAGGCCGGCCGGACGGCTGACATCGAGTGACCGCGCTGACGGTCTCCGGCGGCGGCGGGTCCCTCGATGCCCGCACCACCGACATGCGGGCCCAGGCGCGCGTGCTCGACGACCTCGCCCAGGACGTGCGCGACCTCGCGGCCCGGGTGGCCGGGGTCCCCCTCGACCCGGCCGTCCTCGCCTCCGGCCTCTACGCCCCCGTCGGCCTGGCCCGCATCCAGGCGTCCGCCGTCGCCGCCCAGCTCCCGCCGGCGGGACTGGCGTGGCTGGCCCTGGAGTACGAGGCGACCGGCTGCTACCTGCGCGGCGCCGCGGACGCGTACGACGCCGTCGACGCCGCGCTGGCCGAGGCCGCCGAAGGCCTTCGTGCCGCGGCGGGCGAGGCGATCCTCTCGACCCTGCTCCTCGCCGGTCTCGGCGCCCTCGCCGTCGGCGGCGCGGGCTGGGCCGCGACGAGGGCGTTGCCGGGCGGCGCCCGCGACGACGTCGACGCCTGGCTCGCGCAGCTCGCCGCGGCGCTCGGCCCGGCACTGGTGGGTGGCGGCGCCCAGCTGCTCTTCGACCAGCCGTGGGTCACGGACACGGTGCTCGCCGGGGTCCCCGCGCTGGTCAACAGCCCCGGGGACCTGTTCGGGCTCCAGGAGCACCCGCTCTCCTACGAGTCCGTCGTGGCGCTGCTGCTGGCCGCCGGGACCGGCGCCGGCCTCTTCCACCACGGTCCGGTGGCCATCTCCCGCCGCCGCCGGCTCGAGGGGGCCGCACCGCGCTCCGTGGCCGACGTCTTCGCCAACCTCGACACCATGTCCGGCCCCGCGGAGAGCCAGGAGATCCGGGTGACCCACGTCGTCGGACCGGCGGGCGAGTCACGGTTCGTCGTGGAGATCCCCGGAACGGAGTCCTGGGAGCCACGCTCGACGACGAACCCCGCCGACGTGAAGACCAACCTCCAGGAGATCGCCGGGCAGGAGTCGGCGATGCGCGCCGCGGTGGAGCTCGCCCTGGCCGACGCGATGGAGGCGGCCGGGATCCCGCCCGGGGAGCGCGGGCGACCGGAGGTGCTGCTCGCCGGGCACAGCCAGGCCGGCATCGTCGCCGTCAACCTCGCCAGCGACCCCGACCCGGCCTTCCGGTACTCCCACGTGCTCGTGGGCGGCTCCCCCATCTCCCTCGCCGACGTGCCGGAGTCCGTCCACGTCCTCGCCCTCGAGCACGAGCAGGACCCGGTGCCCCGGCTCGACGGCGTATCCAACGCGCCCCGGCACCATGTCACCACGGTCGTCCGCGACATCGCCGGCGAGGTGCCTGCCGACCTGCACGGCGCCCAGAACCCGGCCACCGCCCACGACCTGGAGCTCTACCGCCGCACCGGCGCCGTCGTGGACGCCTCGCAGGACCCTGCGGTCGCGCAGGCCCGGGACGGGCTGGCGCCGTTCTTCACCGGGACCGCGTCCGCCACGTGGTCCTACGAGGCGACGCAGGAGCCGACGCCGTGAGCGACCGGGACCTCCCGCTGCGCCTCGAGGCGCTGGCCGACGAGATGGCCGACGTCGCCGCCCGCGCCCGTGCCGTCGGGCAGGAGCTCCTGCGTGCCGGCGAGCAGACCCCGTGGGCGTCGGTCGCGGCGGACAGCTTCCGTGAGGACCTGGCCCGCACCGCCGCCGACACGGAGCGCACCGTGTCCCTCGTCCGGGCGCTGGAGACGGACTTGCGGACGCAGGCTCAGGAGGTGCGGGAGACGTTCGCGCTGATCGACGCGGCGCGGGAGTGGGTGGCCGAGCAGGCGGAGTCGGCGCGCGGGCTGCTTCGCCGAGCGTGGGACGGCGTCGTCGACGTGCTCACCGGCGACGTCGACCGGGCCCGCTGGGTCATCGACGTCGCCGGTGCAGGGCGGGACGACCTCGACCCGGGCTGGCTGGACGCCGCCCGCGCACTGCGCGACTGACCGACCGCCCGCTCAGCGGTTCCAGGGCACGTCGGCGGGGCCGCGCCCCTCGTCCCCGGCGCGGGCCGGCACGACCATGACGGGTGAGATCGCGTGGTGCAGCACCGCCTGGCTCGTCGAGCCCAGCAGCAGCCCGGCGAAGCCGCCGCGGCCGCGGGAGCCGACGACGATGAGCTCGACGGCGGTGGAGAACTCGGCCATCAGCGCGGCGGCGTTGCCGTCCAGCGCGTGCTGACGGACGCGAACCTCTCGACCGGCGACCGCGGACTCGACGGCCACGCTCAGCCCCTCGCGCACATCGGCGAGCACCTCGTCACGGTCGACGGCGGCCGGGAGCCAGGCCATCGCGCCGGCGCCCGTCGCGATCGGGACGGCGGCGACGGCGGTGAGCTCCGCGTCCCACAGGATCGCCTCGTCGACGGCGCGGCGCAGCGCGATGCGGGCGGACTCGGAGCCGTCGACGCCGACCACGATGCGCCGGACGGGTGTGAACTCTCGGCCGGCGCGCAACGGCACCACCACGGTCGGGCAGTGGGCGTGAGCGGGCAGCGCGGAGGAGACGGTGCCCAGGAGCCGGTCGGTGAACCCGCCGCCGCCGCGGGTGCCGACGACGACCATGCTCGCCTCGCGGGAGAGGTCGACGAGGACTCCGGCGGGGTCGCCGGTCTCGAGCGCGGAGGTCACGACCAGGCCTGACCCGGCTGTGCGGGCCACCGCCTCGTCGACGACCGCCTGGGCGCCCTGCTGGATCGCGGTGTCGTCCATCGCGGCGTACCCGCCGTCGAGGGAGGCGGCGGTGAACGACGGCAGCGCGTAGGCGCACACGACGTGCAGGCGCCACCCCGAGCGTCCCGCCTCGGCGACCGCCCAGTCCACGGCACCGAGGCTCGCCTCCGAACCGTCCACCCCGACCACGACGACCTTTTCGCGGGTCATGGTTCCGCCTCCTTCGTTGACCGAGCGTTGACCATCAGGTGCCTTTTCCGGAACCCTATCGGCACCCGACGACCTCGACACCGGGACCTTGGAGGGCATGTCGCCGAACGGCCGAGGGAGCTCCGGCGCTCAGAGACGGCGGTGTGGCCCGGTCGAGAGCGACGGAGCCCGGGTGGCGGAGACCGAGCACGCGGAACCGGCGTTCCGCGGCCTGGGCGGAGCCGGCGTTCCGCGGCCGGACACGACGACGGCGGCCCGCCCCTCGAGGGGGCGGGCCGCCGGCGTGTGCGGTGGGCGGCCGTGGGCCGCGGGTCACCCGGGTGGGTGCGTCAGGCGACGCGGATGAAGACCGGGTTGGAGATGTAGATCGGGGACTCGTACAGGGCGGTGCCCGGGCTGCGGGCCGCGATGTGCTGGCCGTTGCCGGTGTAGATGCCCACGTGCCCCGGGCCCCAGACCAGGTCGCCCGGACGGGCCTCGGCGGCGGAGACCACGGTCCCGGCGTAGCGCTGCTCCCCGGAGGTGCGCGGGAGGCTGATGCCGACCTGGGCGAAGACGTACTGGGTGTACCCCGAGCAGTCGAACCCGGCCGGGGTCGTCCCGCCCGAGACGTACGGGGTGCCGACGTACTGGCGGGCGATGTTCACGATCGCCGACGCCGACGCCGAGGGGGCCGGCGCGGCCGGGGCGGCGGCGGGGGCCGCGGCCGCGGCCGGGGCGGCCGCCGCGGGCAGCGGGGCCCGCTCGGCCGTGCGGGCCGGCGCGGACGCGCGCTCGACGACCGGGGCCGGCTCGGGCTCGGGCTCGGGGGCGGGGGTCGCCTCGGCGGCGACCTCCTCCACCGACCAGGTCACGTCCGCCGGCACGGACACCGACGGGGTCGTCACCATCGCCGAGAGCGCCTCGGAGGTCAGCGAGGTCACGTCGACCTGGGGCAGGGCCTGGGTGGACCCGGACTCCGGGGCCGCCGCGGCGGTGGTCGCGGCCATGGTGATCGCCAGCCCGGAGGACGCCACCGTCAGCAGCGAGCGGCGGGCCGTGGGACCGGAGACCAGGGACGACAGCGGGGTGGACGGGCGCCGGGCGGCGCGGTGCCGCGCACGCGCGGCGGAGGTCATGGCGGTGCTGGTCAAGACGAAGGCCTCTCCTGGCTGCCTACGAGGTGAGCTGTCGGGTTCGGGCGGGAGAACGCCCGGCACGCACCCGGCCCCGAAGGACCGGCCACGCACTTCACCCCAAGACCCGGACCACGATCCGGGCCACGAACACTGGGTCCCCCGTCCCTGCCGCGGGATCTCGCACCGACCCCGGGCGGCGGCAGGGTTCGGCATCCCGCCCGGAGACTCCACGAGGAGGGTTCGTGAAGCGAGTAGGACACTACCCAGGGAGATCGCCGGATGTCACGTTTGGATCACGACCGTGTCTCACCTCACCGGTCAGGCCCCGTTTCCCGGACACACCGCCGCCGTATCGGGCCAGGACAAAAGGCCCAGGTCGCGCGGGCGCGAGTGCGGAGTCGGAGGGGCGAGGGGTTCGCTCCGAGAGCCCGCGTGACGGGATACCGGACGACGTCCTGTGACATAGCCCACGGCACCGACCCGGCGAACGTCGTCGTCACGTCGCGATCATCTGCACGCCCGCAGCAGGACAGATGTCCCCGTATGTCCCGGTTCGCCTAGGAGCTCGGCGAGGAGCGGGGCAGCGGGCCACGAGGGCCGTCACGTGAGCAGCCTCAGCCCGTGAACGGTCAGCGGGGTAGGGACGCCTGAGCGGGGTAGGGACGGCTCAGCGGGTCACGAAGGCTCAGCGGGTGACGAACAGGTGCCGGGTGATCTCCTCCGGCACGTCGAGCTCGACCTCGGCGCCCGGCGCGTGCAGGGACACCAGGTCCACGCCGCCACGGATCCGCAGCTCCAGCCGCCGGCCGGGACGCAGCCCGGCCTCGGCCATGCGGGCGAGCAGGTCGACGTCGACCTGCAGCGGCTCGCCGATCCGCTCGAGGACCACGACGTAGTGGTCGGCCTCGGCTCCCCCGGCCGCGGCGGAGGGGGCACCGGCGGGCTGGAGCTCGGCAACGACGTCGGAGAGGGATCGCACCGCCGGCTGCGGCGGGGTCGGCACGATGCTCCGGTCCAGGTCCGCCAGGCCGGGGATCGGGTTGCCGTAGGGGTCGACGTGCGGGTGGTCGAGCAGGTCGAGGAGGCGGCGCTCCACCCGCTCGCTCATCACGTGCTCCCAGCGGCACGCCTCCTCGTGGACGTGGGGCCAGTCCAGGCCGACCACGTCGACGAGCAGCCGCTCCGCGAGCCGGTGCTTGCGCATGACCTTCGTGGCCTTCTCGCGGCCCTCGTCGGTGAGCTCGAGCTGGCGGTTGCCGGTCAGCACCAGCAGCCCGTCCCGCTCCATGCGTGCGACGGTCTGCGAGACGGTCGGCCCGGAGTGCCCGAGACGCTCGGCGATGCGGGCGCGCAGCGGCACGACGCCCTCCTCCTCAAGCTCGTACACCGTCTTGAGGTACATCTCCGTGGTGTCGATCAGGTCGCTCACGTATCAGCCGCTCCTTCTGCCAGCGCCGGCACCGCCTGAGCCGGCGCCCAAGCCTCCGACCCCCAAGGATAGGGACGAACCACGGCGACCGGGGCGTTCGTCCAGCCCCGGGGGCGAGGCGGACGACGGCGGGGGCCCGGCAGACGCCGGGCCCCCGCTGACTCAGGACGGGGTCACTCGGCGTTCTCGGAGAACGTCGGGTCGACGTAGTCGGCCTGGGGCAGCGCCTCCGCGTACTCCAGCGCGCCGGACTCCATCCAGATCCGCTCCATCCCGGCCAGCTGGTCGGGAAGGGGCGCGAGGTCCGGCAGCCACGTGTACAGCGGCACCGCGGCAACCTCCTCGGCGGTCTGGCCGGTGGCGGCGCCGATGATCTCGAGGTTCTCGTCGGAGTACCTGTCCTCGCCCTGCAGATCCTTCGCGGCGCGCGCCAGGGCGTTGAAGAAAGGCTGGGCCAGATCGGACGAGACGAAGTCCCCTCCGTAGATCACGCCGGTACCGGAGGTGCCCTCGGGCGGGACCCCGTACGAGACGCCCGTGCCGTCCTCGAGCGCGAGGGTGGAGAACGGGGCGCTGATGAGACCGGCGTCGATGCTGCCGTTGGCGATCGCGGTGGGCATGTCGGGGTTGCCCAGGTTGACGATCTCGACGTCGTTGATCGTCAGGCCCGCCTCCTCGAGCGCGAGGGCGAGGAGGTAGGCGCCCGTGCCGCCGGGGCCGCCCGCCGCGCCGACCTTGCGGCCCTCCAGGTCGGCCACGGAGGCGATCTCGCCGGAGTCCACCAGCTTCGAGCTGACCACCAGGTCGGTGGGCGAGGACTCGGTGTTGCCGTCCGAGACGCCCATGGAGCCGACGACCTTGACGTCCAGGCCGGACTCGATGGCGCTGAACATGCCGGCCGAGAAACCGGCGGCGACGACGTCGAGCTGCCCGGAGGACGCGAGCGGGATGGCGTCCTGGCCGGACTTCACGGTCTCCAGGTTGAGCTCGATGCCCTCGTCGGCGAAGTAGCCCTTGGCGTCCGCGACATAGAGCGGGGCGAAGATCGCCAGCTGGACGAGGCCGACGTCAACTGTCTGCAGGTCGCCTGCACCACCGGCGCTGGCGCCCTCGTCGGCCGCACCCCCGGAGCAGGCCGCGAGCAGGAGGCTCGCGGTGAGCGCGGACGCCAGGAGAGGGATCTTCTTCATGGGCTACTTCGCCTTTCTGTTGGCGCCGCCGGTGCGCTTCCACGGCAGCAGTGCTCGCTCGAGCAGGATGACGAGCCCTGTGACCAGGGCCCCGATGAGGGAGACGACGATCAGTCCGACGAACATCTTCTCCGGCTGGAAGAGCTGCCAGGAGTTCCAGATGAGGTACCCGAGGCCGTCGTTGGACGCCACGAACTCCACCGCCGTGATGACGATGACCGCCATGCCGGCGGAGACGCGCAGGCCGGTCATGATGTTCGGCAGCGCGCCGGGGAGCAGGACGTGGCGGAACAGCTTCCAGCCCGTGGCCCGGTAGGCACGGGCCGCCTCGAGGATGCGGGCGTCGATGGAGACGATGCCCGCGAGGGTGTTGATCTGGACGACGAAGAACACCGAGATCGCCACCGACAGCACCTTGGGCGTCTCCGTGAGCCCGAAGATGAGGAGCAGCAGCGGGAGGATCGCGATCTTCGGCAGTGCGTAGAGCGCGGTGAACGTCGGGCCGAGGGCGGCGCGCAGCGGGCGCCAGACGCCCATCAGCAGGCCGAACGCGACGCCGAAGAACGAGCCCGCGACCAGGCCGGCGACCAGGCGCGCGACCGTCGCGATCGAGTGCTGCCAGAGCGTGCCGTCCTGGACCATCTCCCACGCCTTGCCGACGATCGCCGTCGGCGGGGTGAAGAGGCGAGCATCGAGAACGCCGCTGCGGGCGGCGCCCTCCCAGGCCGCGAGCAGGAGGATCGGGGTCAGGACGGCGAGGAGCACGTCGCGCATCCGCAGGCGCCGCTCGCGTCGGAAGTCGCGCGCGATGGCCTCCTCGAGCTCGGCGGTGGCGGCCCCCGGGTCCGGCGAGGCTGCCCGCGAGGTCGTGGGCGTCGTCGGGGCGCTCATGCGAGTCTCACCGACGCCTGGACCTCGTCGCGCAGGGACTCCCAGATGGTCTGCTTGGCCGCGGCGAACTCCGCGGTGCCCTCGAGGGCGAGCTCGCGCGGGCGCGGGAACGGCACGTCCAGGATCTCCTTCACGCGTCCGGGGCGGGCGGTCATCATGACGATGCGGTCACCGAGCAGCAGTGCCTCCTCGATGGAGTGGGTGACGAGCACGACGGTCTTGCGCTCGCCCTCCCACAGCCGGACGAGCAACTCCTGCATGATCGTGCGGGTCTGCGCGTCCAGCGCTCCGAGCGGCTCGTCCATGAGCAGTGACGGCGACCCTGTGGCGAAGGCGCGCGCGATCGCGATGCGCTGCCGCATGCCGCCGGAGAGCTGGTGCGGATAGGCGCGCTCGAAGCCGCTGAGCCCGACCTCGGCGATCCAGTGGCGGGCGTGCTCCTCGCGCACGCGGCGCGGGACGTCGGCCATCTGCTCGCCGAAGGCGACGTTCTGCAGCACGTCGAACCACGGGAAGACACCGTGCTCCTGGAAGACGAAGGCGGACTTGGGCACGTTCGACGCGGGCAGGCTGTCCGTGACCGTTCCGGCGGTCGCCGTCTCGAGGCCGCCGAGAATGCGGAGCAGCGTCGATTTCCCGCAGCCCGACGGCCCCACGATGCAGGTGAAGGAGCCCTTCTCGAAGCTCAGGTTGATGTCGGAGAGCGCGTGGACGTTCTGACGGCCGACGAAGACCTTGGAGACTCCCTGGGTCTGGAAGGCGTGGCCGGCGTCAACGGCCGCCGTCGTCTCGGTCATTCCTGCTCCTCCTGATGCACCGGTGTCATCAGCGCACCTGGCCGTCGGCGGTCGGTGGCGCGTACCTCGGAGGTTCAGGAGAGCAGAAGACGCCCCCGATGAAGCTGGCGTTCCAGTCCGTGGAACCTGCGGGGGGCTCGGTCCGTGCGGCGAGCAGCTCCGCGGCCCAGGCCTCCGCGTCGTCGACCGGACGGAAGCCGATGGCGGCCCCGCCGTCGGGCGAGAGGTAGCTGCGCGCGTTCGCCGAGACGCCCCACACCGTGCGGAAGCCGGTGGCCGCGGGCGAGAGGGCGGCGTCCAGCAGGCGCACCGCGTCCGCCGGCGACAGCCAGGTGCTGAGCATGCGGGTGTCGGTGGGCCGCGCCTGACGCGAGGCGATGCGCAGGCAGATCACATCCATCCCGTAGCGGTCGTGGTACAGGCTCCCCAGCGCCTCGACCGCAGCCTTCGTCACCCCGTAGAAGGTGTTGGGGCGGATCACCACGTCGTCGGGCACGCGCTCCCCGTCCGGCGGCACCGGCACGAACCCGGCGGCGTGGATCGAGCTGGCGAGCACGGCACGTCGGACACCCAGGCGGTTCGCGGTCTCGAGCACGGCCTGGGTGCCGTCGATGTTCGCCGTCATGATCGGCTCCCAGTCGTCCTCCTGCGGGATGCCGGCCAGATGGACGACGGCGTCGCACCCCGCCATGGCCTCGGCGAGCGCCGGGCGGTCGTTGACGCTCGCACGCACCCAGGTGGCGCCGGCCGGGTGCTCCGGCGCGCGCCGGTCGATGCACACGAGCTCGTACCCGAGCTCCAGCAGCCCGGGTGCGACGTCGGAGCCCAGGCTCCCGGCCGCCCCGGTGAGCGCCACGCGGCGCACCCTCGACCCCTCCTCCCCCGCGGGAGCCGTGCCCGTCAGCAGACCGGCGTCCGGTGCCCGGTCGGCGGCGTTCCGCGTGGCCTCGACGTCGTAGGGGTGCTCGGTGGCGGTCATCGGGCTTCGTCCTCGTTCCGGTCTCGTGCTCTCGGGCCGACCCGGTGCGCAAGGGGCGGTGCGACCGACCTTACGAACTGGGCCGACCGGCGGTCCGCGACGTCCAAACGGGTGGCCGACGGAGGGAGGGCGCGCGTCGGCGATTTCGTCCGCGTCCGGGCCGGTGCCTATCCTGCGGCCGTGACGCCCACCACACCCAGCGACGCGGACGGCGCCCGCCCGCCGATCTTCTCCGTCGACGACGACGGCGGCCCGGTCTACCGGGGACGGGCGGTCGGCGGGCTGGCCGGCACGTCCTTCGACCGGGTGTGGGGCCTCCTCGCCGGGGACGGCGACCCCCTGCCGCGGGCCGAGCCGTTCAACCTGCCCGTGCGCACGGGTGACACCCGCGCCGACGTGCTCTCGGCGCTCGCGCAGCTCACCCCGGCGTGGTCGTACCGGCCGCTGCCCGAGATCGACCAGGCGCTGGCGCGGGAGAACCTCGCCCGCGCGTCGGCGATGATGCTGAGCTTCGTGGCCCAGTCCGCCCGCGGCTACGACGTCCCCGCGGTCCCCCAGCGGGAGGTGGACCTGGCCGACACCGCGACGGAGCGCTTCCTCGTCCGCTGGCGCGGCGAGGCCGACCCCACGGCGGTGCGCGCGCTCGACACGTTCTGGCTCGCCGTCGCCGAGAACGGCGTCACGCCGTCCACCCAGACCGCCCGCCTGGCCGCGGAGGTGGGGGCCGACGCCGCCTCCTGCCTGGCCGCGAGCGTCGCCGTCGGCGGGGGGCCGTTCCTCGGCGGCGCGGTGGCCCGCGGGCTCGCCGTCGTGGAGGAGGTGGACCGCGCGGGTGACGCCCGCCGCGTGGTCGAGGCCTACGCCGACGCGAACGGCGGCTCCCTGCCGGGCTTCACCGACGGGCTGCCCACGGACCTGCGGGCCCGCCTGCTGCGCGACGCGTGCGTCGACGTCGGCGCGCGGCACCTGGAGGCGGGCGAGGCCATCGCCCGGGCGGCGCACGAGATGCTCCTCGAGCAGGGACGGACGACGGAGGAGTCCGCGGCGAACACGATGTTCTGGGGCGCGATCCTGCTCGACCACCTCGGGGTGGCCGCTCCCCTGATGTGCGCGCTGTACCTGTGCGGTCGTTCGGCGGGGTGGTCCGCGCACGTGCTGGACGTGCACGCCTCGCTCTCCGGCTGAGTCGCCGGTTCACCCGCTCGGGGGGCGAGGACGTCAGGGGGTGAGGACGTCGACGACGGTGACGTTGACCTCGACCGGCGTGAGCCCGAGATCGCCGGCGATCCGTTCCGCGATGCGGTGACGGACCTGGTCGGCGACCTCGCCGAGAGGCGCACCGAGCTGCACGGCGATCTGGACGTCGACGACGACGTGGGGGCCGGCGACACCGACGTCGCTCGCCGGCTCGCCCGCGGGTCCGGCGACGTCCCGGGCGGAGGCCGTGCGGGGGGTGCGGCCCGCGCCGAGCGCCAGCGTGACGGCGGGGACCTCCTGGGCCGCGAGCCGTGCCACGGCCCCGACGATGCGCGCCGCGATCCGGGTCCGGCCGCGGCCGGTGTCGATGGTGGCGTACCAGCTGTCGCCGGCCAGGTGCCGCACCTGGGCCATGACCGCGGCGAGCAGGGCGTCCGGCGCCCTGACGTCCTCGGCCGCGAGGTCGTCGACGGGCGCCCACAGCCGGCGTAGCTCGGCCAGCGTCGCCCGGCAGTGCGGGCAGGTGCCCTGATGGCCCGGGTCGGCGGCGGGGGCGCGCTCGGTGACCTGGACGACGAGGTCGTCGTAGGAGGCGCCGCAGGGCAGGCGGGACGTCGGCACGCGGCTCACCTCCAGTCCTGCAGCTGGTCGATCAGCGCCCTGCGGGCCCGGTGCACGCGCACCTTCGCCGCGGCCTCGCTCGTGCCCAGGATGCGCCCCACCTCGGCGTGGGAGTAGCCGTTGAGGGTGTGCAGCACGAGGGCGGCACGTTGGTCGAAGGGCAGGGCCAGCACGGCAGCCATTGTGGCGGAGTGCCGCGCGGCGTGCTCGACCCGCGCCTCCGTCTGCGGGGCCGGGTCGGTGACGTCGTGCTCGGCCAGGGCCGCGGTCGGGCGTGCGGCGCGGCGCAGGTTGTGGCAGCGGTTGATGACGATGCGGGTCAGCCAGGTCCCGAACGCGGCGTCCTCCCGGTAGCTCGCCAGGCCCTGCCACGCGCGCAGGAAGGCGTCCTGGGTGACGTCCCGGGCGTCCTCGGCGTTGCCGGTCATGCGCAGGGCGACGGCGAAGGCGCGGTCCTGGTGCGTCCGCACCAGGGCCTCGAATGCGGTCTCGTCCCCGGCCCTGGCCTGGCGCACGAGCGCGGCCTGCCACCCGGCGGCGGCGGGATCGCCGGCGCCCGGCCGGGGTGTGCGACGGTCGCCCAACTTTGCCTGTAACCCTTCGCCGACGTCGGTGTCCAAGAGGGTGAGCGTCCATTCACGGTAAGCAGGCCGCCGCCTGTGCGCGCGGCAGGGCATCGAGGGAGATCCAGTGAGCACCCCCACCAGCTCCACCAGCAGCCGTCCGACCGGCTCGGGCGAGATGACCGAGGCCGCACCCAGTGCGCTGCAGTCCCCCAAGGGACGCACCACCATCGCCAACGGTGTGGTCCAGAAGATCGCCGGCATCGCCGCCCGGGAGGTCTCGGGCGTCCACGATCTCGGCGGCGGCGCGGCCCGCACCATCGGCGCGCTCCGCGAACGCATCCCCGGGGCCTCCCAGTCCGCCGGGCAGGGCGTCAGCGTCGAGGTCGGCGAGACGCAGGCCGCGGTCGACCTCGACATCGTCACCGAGTACGGCGTCTCCATCGCCGACGTCGCCCGCTCGGTGCGGCAGAACGTCATCCGGACGGTGGAGGGCATGACCGGCCTGGAGGTCACCGAGGTCAACGTCTCCGTCAACGACATCCACCTGCCCACGGACGAGCCGGCCGAGCAGTCCGAACCACCACGCGTGCAGTGAGCCGACCGGTGGCGACGACCGGGAAGGACCCGCCCCTCGAGGTGACGGAGGCCGACACGGTGGCAGCCGCGGTGCTGGGCTGCGCCGGCGTCGCCCGGATGCACGCCGGCGGCATCCCGCCGGTGGCGACGTACCTGCCCGGCCGTCGGGTCGCGGGGGTCCGCCTCACCGACTCCGCGATCGAGGTGGCCGTCGTGGCGCGGCCCGGCGTGCGGGTCCCCACCCTCGACACCGAGGTCCGGGCAGCTCTCGCCCCGCTCGCGCGCGGCCGTGCGGTGGACGTCCACGTCGCCGACATCGACATGGAGGGGTGACGGGGCGATGCCTGCCGAGGCGGACCGCGAGGCACGTCGCCGTCGGCGCGCCGTGCTCCGGGCGTACCACCCGGACCTCGGCGGCGACGCCGAGGAGCTCATCCGCCAGCTCCAGCTCCTCGACCGCCCCGCCGAGGAGGTCGTCCTCGTCCTTCCCCCGCGGGGCCTGCGGGCCGTCCGGGCCTGGCTCCGCCGTCGTCGGCGACGCCGGACCTCGCACCCCCGTCGGCGGTCCGTCCTTCGGCGCCGTCGACGGCGCACCACCGGCCGGGTCCGATGAGGACCCGCGGCGACACTCCCCGCACCTGCTCCGCCCCTTCCCTGGAGGTCCGTCATGTCACCCACCGTCGTGGGGCTCTTCACCGGGCTGCTGCTCGGCATCGCCTGGGTCGTCGGCGGCTTCTACGCCTTCGTCGGCACGGCCGTGCTCGGCGCCATCGGGTTCCTCGTCGGCAAGGTCGTCGCCGGCGAGATCGACCTGACGCCGTACCTGGGCGGCGGCAGCCGCCGGTCACGATGACGACCGACACCCTCCCCGGCCCGGCCGGTGCGACCGCGCAGCGCACCGGTGGTTCCCTGCCGGACCCCGCCGACCGGGGTGAGCTGAGGGTGGCCGACCGGGTGGTCGAGCGCGTCGCCGGCTACGCCGTCACGCTCGTCCCGGACGCCGCGGCCGCACCGCGCCGGGTGCTGGGCGTCAAGGTCGGTGACGCCGACACCGAGGAGGCCGCGAACGTCACCGCGCACGTCTATGGCACCACGGCCTCGATCGAGGTGATCATCGCGGTCCGCTGGCCCGCCCCCGTCCCGACCGTCGTCGGCGAGGTCAGGCGCCGGATCCGGGAGGAGGTCACCGGGATCACCGGGGTGCGGGTGGACCACATCGACATCGACGTCGCCGGGACCGACATCCCCACGGCGGCCCGCCCCAGGGTGAGGTGACCATGAGCCTGCTCGTCCGGATCGTCTCCGTGCTGCTCGCCCTGGTCCTGTTCCTCGGGGGCCTGCTGGCGGCCGCCGAGATCGGGCTCGCCCAGCTCCGGCAGCCGGCGCTGCTGGTCCCCCACCGGCAGTGGGCCGCCTGGCTGCGCGTCCAGGTGTGGGAGAGCCCCACGACCCGGGCCGTGCTCGCCGCCATGGTGCTGCTGGGCCTGCTCCTCGTCCTCGTCGCGCTCCGCAGGGGCCGGCCCCGCACCCTTGCGCTGCCGCCCCGGGAGGGGCAGACGCCTGCCGGGGTGGAGACGCACGCGTCGCGCCGGAGCGTCGAGCGCATCCTCGCCGCCTCCACGAACCGGGTCAGCGGGGTCGAGGGCGCCGCCGTGGCCATCACCCGGCGCCGGGCGCGCGTCAGAGCCAGCACCCCGACTCGCTCGGAGCCGGAGCTGCCCACGGAGGTCACCGAGACCGTCACACGAGAGCTCGGCGAGCTCGGGCTCGACCGCCTGCGCCCCGCGGTCTCGGTCACCGGCAAGGGGCGACGATGAGCACGGGGCCGGGCCGGGCGAACCGGGTCATCCTCGCCCTCCTGGGCGTGCTGCTGCTGGCGGGCGGCGTGATCGGGCTGCTGCTGAGCTACGCGCTGCTCGACCGCCCTGCCACCGGGCCGGTGCTGCCCCTCCAGGTCCGCACGTTCGCGGGCCAGAACCCGTGGTTCTGGTGGATCCTCGCCGTCGCGGCGCTCCTGGTGGCCCTCCTCGGTCTGCGCTGGCTCCTGGCGCAGGCCAGGACCAACCGCGTGGCCGCCCTGGACCTGACCACCGACCCCCGCGACGGCATCACCACCGTGCCGGCGGGCGTGATCACCGACGCCGTGGAGAAGGAGGCGACCAGCATCGCCGGGGTCGAGGGGGCCACCGCTCGGCTGCGCTCGCACGGCGGCGGCTCCCGCCTCGACCTGACGGCGACCCTGGCCCATCGCGCGGACCTCGCGCAGGTGCGCGCCCGACTCGAGGGAGAGGTAGTCCCGCACGTCCGGCAGGTCCTCGGCAGACCCGACCTTCCGGTTCTCATCGAGCTCCAGCCCGAGGCACGACCAGCGCGCCGTTTCCGGTGACCGACGTCCCGATGCGGGCGACCGGATCGGTACCTAGCGTTGCGCATCCCCCAAGGAAGAGGACAGATGGTGATCTCCAACGACCAGTACCAGACCCTCATGACCGGCAGGACGACCGTCGTCGGCACGGGCGGTGAGAAGCTCGGCACCCTCGGCGACATCTACTTCGGCGACCAGAGCGGCACCCCGCAGTGGGCCACCGTCAACACCGGCCTGTTCGGCACCTCGCACTCGTTCGTCCCCCTCGACCGAGCCACTGTCGCCGGCGACGACCTGCAGGTGCCCTACGACAAGGAGCTCGTGAAGGGCGCACCGCGCGTCGAGGCGGACGGCCACCTCTCCCCCACGGAGGAGGACGAGCTGTACCGCTACTACGGTCTCAGCGACGGGTACGCGGCGCCCGCCGCCGGCATCGGCACCGCGGACGCCACTGCCGGGACCGGCACCACCGACGCAGCCGGCACCACCGGCTACGACACGTCGGGCCCCACCACCGACACCGCGATGACCCGTTCCGAGGAGCAGCTCAACGTCGGCACGGCAAGCCGCGAGGCCGGCCGCGCCCGACTGCGCAAGTACGTGGTCACCGAGCAGCAGACCGTCTCCGTGCCGGTCTCCCACGAGGAGGTCCGAATCGAGCGCGAGCCGATCACCGACGCCAACGTCGGGGCGGCCACGGACGGGCCCACCATCTCGGAGGAGGAGCACGAGGTGGTCCTCCACGAGGAGGTCCCCGTCGTGTCCAAGGAGGCCCGCCCGGTCGAACGGGTGCGCCTCGACACCGAGACCGTCACCGAGCAGGAGCAGGTCACCGAGGACGTCCGCAAGGAGCAGATCGAGTTCGAGGGCGGCGAGGAGCCCAGGACCCGGTAGGGCGGTACGGACGGTCGGGTTACGGCCGTCCCGGGCCGCCACGTCCGTCGGACCGTGAGAGCAGGGTGGGCCGCCGGTTACCCGGCGGCCCACCCTGCTGCTCCTGGAAGCGTCAGCGGGTCAGGCCCTCGAGCACCGTCGCGGTGCCGGACAGCCCGAGGCGCGTGGCGCCCGCGGCGATCATCTCCAGCGCCGCCTCTGCGGTGCGGATGCCGCCGGAGGCCTTGACGCCCAGGCGGCCGCCCACGGTCTGCGCCATGAGCTCGACGGCGTGCACCGAGGCGCCGCCGGCCGGGTGGAACCCGGTGGAGGTCTTGACGAAGTCGGCGCCCGCGGCCTCGGCGGCCCGGCACACCGCGACGATCTGCTCGTCGGTGAGGGCGGCGGACTCGATGATGACCTTCAGCACCACCGGCGCGGGGGCGGCGGCGCGCACGGCGGCGATCTCGGCCTGGACCTCGGCGTAGCGGCCGGTGGTGGCCAGCGCCAGGTTGACGACCATGTCGATCTCGTCGGCGCCGTCAGCCACCGACCGGGCGGCCTCGGCGGCCTTGACGTCCGCGTGGTGGGCACCGGAGGGGAAGCCGCAGACGGTGGCGACCTTGACGTCACCGGTGTCGCCCAGCGGCAGCTGGTTCGGGGAGACGCAGACCGAGTACGTGCCGAGGCGCCGGGCCTCGGCGACCAGGGCGGCGACGTCGTCGGCGGTGGACTCGGGCCTGAGCAGGGTGTGGTCGACGATGCTGGCGACCGACACGGTCGTCACCGGCGCCTCCAGGGTGCGCGCGGCGGCCTCGGCCAGGTGCTTCGGGGTCATTCTGCCTCCAGACCCCTCGACGGGGTCGCTCATCCGTGATCCCGGGCGCGGGCGCGCCCCGGTCCTGATCGGTGACGGGATCGGCGTCCGGGTCGACGGCCTCAGGCGGCCTCGACCGGGCCGGACCAGTGCGGCAGTGCCGTCGCTGATGTCGCCCGTGCCTCCCATGCTAGGGAGGCGGCGTTCCGCTCGCGTGGGCCGGGTGGCGGTATCGGGTGTGCCGTTGAACACGTCCGGCGCTGCCAGGTGGACCGCGGTGTGGCGGCCCGGCTGCTGGTGGGAGGATCAGCCCCCATGGAGACGATCGCGATCCCCACGGACCTCCTGCCCGCCGACGGCCGCTTCGGCTGCGGGCCGTCGAAGGTGCGCGCCGCGCAGACCGACACGGTGGCGGCCCTGGGGCAGACGGTGCTCGGCACCTCCCACCGCCAGGCCCCCGTGCGCTCGCTGGTGGGCCGGGTCAAGGAGGGCGTGGCCGCCCTGCTCGGGCTGCCGGACGGGTACGAGGTGATCCTCGGCAACGGCGGCTCGACCGCCTTCTGGGACGCCGCGACGTTCTCCCTCGTCCGCGAGCGCGCCCAGCACGCCGACTTCGGCGAGTTCGGGCACAAGTTCGCCACGGGCACCGACCGGGCGCCGTTCCTGGCGGCCTCGGACATCCGCACCGCGCCCGCCGGCCGCCTCGCGGTGTGCGAGACCGTGGAGGGCGTCGACGTCTACGCCTACCCGCACAACGAGACCTCCACCGGGGTGGTCTCCCCGATCGCCCGCTTCGGAGCCGACGACGCGCTCACGGTGGTCGACGCCACCTCCATCGCCGGGGGCCGCGAGGTGGACCTCGCCGCCACCGACGTCTACTACTTCGCGCCGCAGAAGGTCCTCGCGTCCGACGGCGGGCTCTGGATCGCCGTCGTCTCTCCCGCCGCCGTGGCCAGGATCGCCGAGGTCACGGCCGGCCGGTGGGTGCCGGACTTCCTCAACCTTCAGCTCGCGGTGGAGAACTCCCGCAAGGACCAGACGCTGAACACCCCGGCCGTGGGCACGCTGGTCATGCTGGCCGAGCAGCTGGACTGGCTGAACGAGAACGGCGGCCTGTCCTGGTCGGTCGGGCGCACCTCGAGGTCGGCCGCAATCCTCTACGAGTGGGCCGAGGCGAGCGAGGTGGCGACGGCGTTCGTCGCCGAGCCCGCGCACCGCTCCCCCGTGGTCGGCACGATCGACTTCGCCGACTCGGTCGACGCCAAGGCGCTCGCGGCGCAGCTGCGGGAGAACGGCGTCGTGGACACGGAGCCGTACCGCAAGCTGGGCCGGAACCAGCTGCGGGTGGGAATGTTCCCGGCGGTCGAGCCCGACGACGTGCGGGCACTGACAGCGTGCGTCGACTACGTCGTCGAGCGCCTGGCCTGAGCGCTGCCGGCCGGAGCTGGCCGCCTGAGCCCGACGGCCCTAACCGGCTCGCCTGAGCGGGACCGGCCGCAGCCGGCTCGCCTGAGCGCGACCGGCCGAAGCGTGTGACGCCCCTCAGCCGTTCCCGTTCCCGTTCGCGCCGTTGCCGCGTCCGGGCGGGCTGACCTGCCCCTTGCCGATGTTGCCGTTCCCGTTGCCGTTGTTCTCGACGGCGTTGGCGTTGACGCCCCCCTGCTCCTGCCTGGTCGCCGCCACGGGCGGAGCCTCATCGGCCGGCGCATGCTGCTCGTCGGCCACGCGGTGCGCGGGCTCGTCTGTGGCGGGCAGGGCCGGCACCGCCGTCGCGAGCGGCGCCTCGATCTCCCCGGCGACGGCGGGACCGACGACCGTCACCTTCGCCGAGTTGGCGACCAGCTGCTTGCCGACAGGCTCCGCCGGCGCGAATCCCGTCACCGTGGCGGACACACCGATTCCTGCGAGCGCGGCGGCGAGAGTGCCGACCAGCACCCGGCGGCGATGCGGTCGCGGCACGTGCCGGGTCCGGGCACGCCGCTGAGGCTCGCGGGCGGACGCCGCGACACCGGCGAGGGTGGCGGTCCTGACCCCGTCGAGACGAGTGGTCGTGCCCGTCCTCGGTTCCCGGGTCTGCGCGGCCGCGGAGAGAGCGGGACCAGCTGCGGTCGGTGGCGAGAACTTCGCCACCGGCACGGGCGGCACGGCAGTGCTGGCCGCGGCCGGGGAGGCAGGACCGGCCCCGCCCGACGGTGGCCGGACCGGCGCGGGCGCGAGGAGCGCCTCGGCGATCCGGACCAGCCACTCGTAGGTCTCGACAGCGGTGGGTCGGGCGTCCGCGTCCTTGTCCAGCAGCGCCCCGACCAGCGCGTCGAGCTCGTCGGGGACGTCGGGCCGGAGGCTGCGCAGCCGCGGCGGCTGGATGTAGGCGTGGTGGTGCAGGATCGCGACGGCCGACTCCGCGGTGAACGGCGGCCGCCCGGCGATCATCGTGGTGAGGAGGCAGCCGACCGAGTACATGTCCGTGCCCGAGGTGGCGGGTTCGGCGCGGGCCTGCTCGGGCGCCATGTACTCCGCCGTGCCGAGCGTGGTGCCCGGCGCGGTGAGCGAGGTGACGGCCTGGAACTCGATCGCCGCGATGCCGAAGTCGACGACGGTGATCCTCTCGCCGTCGACCATGATGTTGGCCGGCTTGATGTCTCGGTGGACGATGCCGGCGGCATGGGCGGCGGCGAGCGCGCCGGTGACGCGTGCCCCGATGCGCACGGCCTCCGCGAGCGGCAGCGGCCCTTCCGCGAGGAGGGCGGCGAGCGTCTGACCGGTCGCCAGCTCCATGACGAGGAAGGCGGTCTCGCCGTCGACACCGGCGTCGTGGACCGTGACGATGTCCGGGTGGTCGAGCGCCGCGGTGGCGACCGCCTCACGGCGCAGGCGGTCCCCGAGGGTGAGGTCGGTGGCGTCGGCGACGCTGACCGTCTTGACGGCGATGCGGCGGCCGAGGACGAGGTCGCGACCTCGCCACACCTCAGCCATCCCGCCCCGGCCGAGCCTCTGGTCCAGCTCGTAACGACCGGCGAGCACGACATTCATGGGTTCGATTCTCAGCGACGCTGGCCGATACGGCACCTTGAGGGCGGCACGTCGGGGCGACTCGCCGCGCGCCGCACCGACCGGCTGGTCGGCGACCAGGTGGCTTGACCCATCCTTGGCCCGGTTGTCGCGAAAACCTTGCGGTCGCCGTCGCGGGGATCGCTACGGTGAGCGCCCCTTTGTCGTCGTCGTCGCGAGCCGGGGCGCGGGCGGGGCCGAGTGCTCGCCCCGGGGCGACGCACCCGGGTTCGTCCGTCGCATGCCGGGCGCTCGGCCATGATCTTCGAGGCGTGCAGCGACGTGACCTTTTTGGTGGGTTCCAGCTCAGCGGGATCGCTGCGAGGACACCACGCTCGGGACCACCGCTGCTCACATCGGCGAGCAGGGCGCGATCGGTGCGAGCACAGCACGTCGTGGGCCAGTTGAGCGCGCAGGTTCTAACTGCGCGGGATTGGCGCCAGCAGGGATGGCGAAACTCCGGCAACGGTGGAAGGTGCCGGAAAAGTCATCTCGCCTCGACGGACGTGCGAACGGCCCGGCAAACCTTCGGTAAGCACGTCGGCCGCCCCGGGAGCGGGGCGGCCGACGCGAGGTTCAGCGTCTCAGCGGTTGCGGCCGGGCGCGGAGTCCCGCCCGTTCTTCGCCGTGGCCGCCGGCTGCTGAGCGGCCTCCGCGCCGGAGACGGCGGCGATCGCGGCGGGGACGTCCATGAGGCCCGCACCAGTGGCGTCGGCACCCCAGGTGATCGTCGTCGTCGCACCGGTGGGGTCGAGCACCTGTCGCGACCCGGCCGCGAGCGGGACCGCGGTGGCCTCCAGGGCCTGCTCGGCCTCGGCCTGGGTCAGGCCGGGGTTCGCCTCGGCCATCAGGGCCACGGCTCCGGCGACGTGCGGCGACGCCATCGAGGTGCCGCTGAGGTAGTAGTGGCTCAGCTGCGAGTTCGTCTGGTACGGGCCGAGCACCCAGGAGCCCGGCGCGGCGATGTCGAGGTCCTGGCCCGGGAGCGCGCGGGAGGAGAAGTCAGCGATGTAGGCGTCCTCGGCAGAGGTGGGGTCGGCGACGTCGCCCGTGTTCCACCACGTCCGCGAGGTCCACTGCCCGGTCCAGCCGGACGCGGCCACCGAGATGACCTCCGGGTAGGCGCCCGGGTAGCCCATGCCGGCCGTCCCCTCGTTGCCGGCGGAGGCGACGACGAGGACACCGCTGCTGACGGCCCGCTCGATCGCGGCCTGGGTGAGGGCGTCGGGCGCCGGCCCGCCGAGAGACATGTTGATGACCACGGGAGCGTTCCCGAGGGCGCCGGAGACCTTCAGGTCGGTGACGTAGTCGATGCCGGCCGCCACCATGGAGGACCAGCCGGAGCCGTTCTGGTTGAGGACCTTCACCGGGATGATCGTGGCCTCCGGCGCGACGCCCGCCACGGGCAACCCGCCGATGTTGTAGCCGAGGATCGAGCTGGTGACGTGGGTGCCGTGGCCGTTCTGGTCGGTGGACCACTTGTTCGGCTGCGTGGAGATGCTGCCCTTCTCGCCGCCGCCACCACCGAAGGCGATGCCCAGGTCCGCCGCCACCGCCTCCGTGCCGAAGTAGTGGGGCCAGCTGGAGTGCAGGCCGGTGTCGAGGACCGCGACGTACACGCCTTCACCCGTCTGTTCCACCTCACGGGTGTCCGGCATGCCCTCCTCGCCCTGCTCGTAGACGTCGATCTGGTCGGTGTTCCAGGTGGCGATGCCGTCGACCGTGCTGGTGAACGGCGCCGGGGCCACGGGCTTGCCGACGTACTGCACGTCCTGGTTGGCGGCGTCGACGTACGGCAGCGCCTGGAGCCCGGCGAGGTCCGCTGCGGAGATCCTCATCGTCAGCGCGTCGATCTCCGGGTACGTCTCGTTGATCGCGCCGAACGTCCGCAGCTCGCGCTCGATGCGCGGCGTGAGGTCGGTGCTCAGCACGACGTTCACGCCGATCTTCGGGCCCGCGGCGTGGGCGGCGGGGATCACCGCCACGGAGAGGGCGGCGACGGACGCAAGTCCGGTGAGTGCACGGCGCATGACGATGGGTCCTCCTGTGGGTCCGGCACCGGGGACTTTCGAACCGGACCGGGTCGGCGGTGAATGCCCCGAGCGTAACGCCGACCGGTGACACGGCTCACGGAAACGGGCCCGCGGCCACAACCTCCGGCGTGGCGCGGCGTCGGCGCGTCGAGCCGACGCGCCGAGCCGACGCTTCGAGCCTGCGAGCCGGCGAGCCGGGCCGGACGGCCAACGACCTCGGCGCCGGGTTGCCCGGCGGGCGTTCAGCGGCCCGCGGTGAGCCCCGCCGCGGCCGGCACCCGGCAGCTCCACGCGTGCGGCAGCACCTCCCAGGTGCGCGACGTGACCGGGCCCGCCACCTCGCCGTCTGCGTTGACGCGGAAGGCGTTGTCGCCGTCGACGGCCTCGATCGTGACGGTGCGGCCGCGGACCGCCCGGACGTCCTTCCGTCGCAGGTGGTGCCCCCGGCGCAGCTGGAGCGCGAACGCCGCGCGGGCGAGCGGTCCGGTGGCCGCGGAGAGAACGACGTCGGCCATGCCGTTCCCGATGGTGGCCTGCGGCACGGCGCGGGCGCCGCCGCCGATCGTCGGCCCGAGGCCGACGGTGACCATGAGGAGCCGTTCGCCGCCGTCGTGCACCACCTCGCCGTCGACCATGACCCGCATGCACCAGCCGGTAGCCGAGACGCCCGCCCGGATCGCGCCGATCGCGTACCCGGCGGTGCCGAGCGGGCCCTTGACGTTCTCCGCGCCGGCGGTCGCCTCGGCCCCGACCCCGGCGTGGACGACGTTGACGACGACGCCGCCCACGTCGTCGCGAAGGAGGTCCATGGGCCGTGGCACGCCCTGGAGCGCGACGAGCGCGGCCTCCTCCGGGTCCTGCGGGAGGCCGAGGCCGCGGGCGAGATCGTTGCCCGTGCCGAGCGGGACCACGGACACCGGGCCGGCCTCGACGAGCAGACGCAGGCGCACGAGCGCGTCGAGACAGCCGTGGACGGAGCCGTCGCCGCCGAGGACGACGATCTCCCGCCCGGCGGCACGGCTCACCGCCTCGAGAGTGTCTTCGGGCCCGTCGGGCACGACGACCTCGATCTCGGCGCCCGCCCGGAGCACGCCCAGCGCGGCGGCTACCGCGGCGTCGTCGGCCGAGCCGGCGGCGGCGTTCGCCAGGACGAGGAGGGATCGGGAGCCGGGCATGGCGCCAGTCTCCCGTGCTCACGGGCACGACGCCCCCCGAAACGGACCGGCGACCACCGGTCCGGAACACCGGAGGCGACGGACGCGAACCGCGCGCTTCGGAACTCTCGCGACGAGCGCCGACCAGTGCTATCTAGTTGCTCACCGGACCGTCACTCACAGGAGAGGATCATGTCCAGCTGGCGTCGGTACGACGCGACCCTGTTCCCCATCTTCCACGAGCGCTTCGAGCAGAAGTGGGGAAAGGGCTCCGCCCCGTTCCTCGATCCGGGGGTGTTCTTCGAGGACCAGCCCCGTCCGCGTGCGCAGTGGGTCAACGTCGACACCGGCGCCGCCGTGGCGGTCGTCCCCATCTGGGCCGACGAGAACGGCCGGCACCGCTCGTTCGGGGTGTTCTACCTGCCCCCGTCCGGTGACATCTGGGTGCTGCGCCCGGGTCTCACGGAGTACGTGGAGGCCGGCGACGCCCTGACCGAGGAGCAGGCGGTCCTGCGCAACGACGCCTTCCGCAAGGCCGTCGCGCACGCGAAGGAGTTCATCTTCGGGCACGAGCAGGCCTGACCGCGCGGGCTCAGGCAGCGCAGAACGCCCGCAGCTGCTCGACGACGAACGCGTGGTCCTCACGCTGCGGCAGGCCGGAGACGCCGACGGCGCCGAGGAGGGCGCCGCCCCGGCGCAGCACGAGCGGGAAGACGCCGCCGTGCGCGGCGTAGCGCGCGGGGTCGAGCCGGCTGGCGACGTCGAAGTCCTTGCCGCCGACGCGGAACTGCTCGCCCACCCCGAGCGAGCTGCGGCCGTAGCGCAGGACGACGGCGGTCTTGCGCTCCAGCCAGTCGTCGTTGTCCGCGGACGAGCCGGGCAGTGCCGTGTGGAAGACGCGCTGGCGGCCGAGGACGATGCCGATGGCGATCGGCAGAGCGCGGTCCGCGGCGGCCTGCCGCATCTGCGACCCGAGCGCCCAGGCGTCGTCGACACCGAACCCGTCCAGCCGCAACTCGGCCTCCTCGGCGAGGATCTGGTCGTGGAGGTCCTTGGGATGACTCATGGGACCTCAGGGTACGGGTCCGGCAGCGCCAGCCAGCGGCGGTGAGCCCCGGGTGTTTCAGGTTTTGGGGCTCAGCACCGTAAGGTGAGGTGCTTACACCATAAGGCTGTGGACCGACCGGGTCCGGGAGCCACGAGGAACTGGGAGACCGTATGAGCGAGCCGATCGGATCGGTCACCGTGCGCACGTCGCCGACCCGGTCCCGCCTGGTCCTCGCCGGTGAGGTGGACATGAGCCTCGCGGAGGAGCTCTCCGCGGCGGTCGACAACGTCCTCGCGCTGGCGATGCCCGTCGACGTCCTGGTGCGTGACGTGACGTTCCTCGACTCCAGCGGCCTGAGCAAGCTGGTCCGCCTCGCCACCAGCTCGATCTCCCGGACCCGCCTGATCGAGCCCCCCGAGTTTGTCCGCTTCCTCCTCGAGGTGACCCGCATGGACGAGGTGCTCGACGTCGTCGAGAAGGACCCCGGGTTCCCCGACGACGATCCCTCCCCCGACGTCGTCGGGCTCGGCAGCCAGCGCGACGCCGTCTGACCGGGCGCATGTCGCGAACCGCGCGGACCTTCACCGACCGCCGCCCGACGGGCGAGGAACCGAGCCGCCACGTACGCTCGGGAGCGACCGAGCACGACCCGGTCGACGAGCCCAGACGCCCCTCAACCTGCCCTGACCGCCCGTCCCCCCGTATCGTGGACCTGAAATGCGCACCGATCAGCTGCCTGAACGCACTCCGCCGACGACGGACCACCGGCCCGACGTCCGTGTGGCGCGCCCTGCCGGACGCTGGGAGTTCACCGACGCGGACGAGCTGCCGGCGCTGCGGCGTGCCGTCCTCGAGGCTGCCGCCCGCTCGGTGGAGCTGAACACCGACCGGCTCTCGGGCTCCACGATCCACCACAACCTCGCTCTCGTGACCACCGAGCTTGCGACGAACGCGCTGAAGTACGGGGTCGAGCCCGGGGTTGTGCGCCTCCACCGCCTGCTTTCCGGGTGGATGGTCGACGTCGCCGACGGACGGGCCGACCAGGCCCCCCGGCCCCAGCTGCCCAAGCCCGGAAGGGCGGGCGGCAACGGCCTGCTCATCGTCTCGATGCTCTCGGTGCGGTGGGGCTGGTACGTCGACACCAACAGCACCCCGCGCAAGCACGTCTGGGCGGAGCTCGCGGACAGCTGAGTCGATCGCACGGCGGGGCCGTCCCCGGATGCGGAGCGGCGCACGGCGGGTGACCCTTGTAGGGACGGCTGGTCCTGACAACTCATCGTCGAGTGCGGAGGGCGACATGTCTCAGACACCCACGGCGCATCGCACGAAAGCCCCCTACCAGACGCTGGCCCTGATCATCGGGGTCGTCTATCTGCTCGTCGGCATCCTCGGGTTCTTCGTCACGGGGTTCGACAACTTCACCGTGCACGACCACTCCCAGACCCTGCTCGGCTTCGCCATCAACCCGCTGCACAACATCGTGCACGTGATCATCGGCCTGGCCGGCATCCTGCTCTGGCGCACGCGCAACGGGGCCCGCCTGTACGGCTGGCTGCTGGGCATCGGCTACGGCGCCACGGCGGTCTACGGCTTCCTGGTGGTGAACAACCCGGACGCCGACATCCTCAACATCAACCAGGCGGACAACTGGCTGCACGTCGTCAGCGCGCTCGCGGGTTTCGCGATCGCCCTGTGGCCGGACCGCCGTGACGGCACGGTCGCCGGCGGCGCCGGCCAGCTCTGACGGTCGTCGGTCCGCGGCAGCGACGGTCTACGGCACCGACGGCCCGCCAGGCGCTCGCGTCCCCAGCTCCTCCCAGAGGCACGCCAGCGTCGCCGCACCGGCGTGCAGCACCGAGCTCGAGACGCTCTCGTCGCTGTCGTGCCAGCGGTCCTCGACCAGTCCGGTGCCGAAGAAGACGACCGGCGCGCCGATCGTCTCGCCGAGGAGGACGGCGGGACCGCCGCCCGCGTTGCCCATCCGGCCCACGCCGTCGCTGCGGAAGCCCCGCGCCATGGCACGGGACAGCGCCTGGACGGCCGGCACGTCAGGGGTGACGTACGGGTCCTGCGCCGTCCCCTCGGAGACCGAGAGCTCGTAGCGGACGCCCGGGCCGATAGTGCGGGCCACCCATCTCTCGAGCTCGTCGGCGATGGTGGCGGCGTCCTGGTCGGGGACGTACCTGATGCTGATGTCCGCCGACGCGGTCGAGGGGATCACCGCGCGTGCGGTGTCGCCGGGATCCCCGGCCGCGACCTTGAGGACCTCCACCGCCGGCCGCAGCCACAGCCGTTCCAGGACCGTGTATCCCGGTTCGCCGACGACGGCGCCCGTGCCGGACCGTCTCAACCAGTCGGCCTCGTCGAACGGCAGCGCAGCCAGCTCGGCCCGGCGGCTCGCGTCGGGCTCTGCGACGGCGTCGTAGAAGCCCGGCACGGCGACCCTGCCCTCGCCGTCGTGCAGCCCGGCGATGAGTCGAGCGAGCTCGAGGGCCGCGTTGGGCGCAGCCCCCGAGACGTCCCCGCTGTGGACGTCCACCTCCGTGCCCCGCACCTCCAGCCTCGCGAGCATGGTCCCGCGCATGCTGGTGCACACGGCTGGGTGGTCCGCGCTCCACAGCAGCGTGTCCGAGAAGACGACCAGGTCCGCGGCCAGACGGTCGCGGTGCTGCGCCAGGAGCTCCGCGAGGTGGGCCGACCCGGTCTCCTCCTCGCCCTCGACGAGCAGCTTGAGGTTCACGGCCGGGGCGTCCGCACCGGTTGCGGCAAGGTGGGCGCGCACGCCCCAGAGGTGCGCGAGCACCTGCCCCTTGGCGTCGGAGGTCCCGCGGCCGTACACGCGCCCGTCCCTGAGCACCGGGTCGAACGGCCGGGTGACCTCCCAGTTCTGCCTCTTGGCGGCACGTACGTCGTGGTGCGAGTAGACGAGGACGGTCGGCGCACCCGGGGCGGCGCACCACTGCGCGTGCACGGCCGTGGTCCCGTCGGCTCGCCACAGCTCGACCTCGGGGAAGCCGGTGTCACGGAGCGCGTCGGCGAGCCAGACGGCGGAGCGTTCCACCTGTGCTGCGCCGTCGTCACCGCCGGCGACGGACGGTATGCGGACCCAGTCCTGCAGCATGCCGGTCACGTCGCCCGCCCGGTCGTCGAGGAAGCGGTGCACCCGGCCTGCGTGCTCGTCGGCATCCATCCGTCCCACCCACCTCGTGCACGCGCGTCCGTAGGGAGATCGTCCGGCCCCGACGAACGCCCGGCAACCGGTGGCCCCCCGGGGCTGTGACCGTCCGCACCTCTGATGGCCGCCGCTCCGCGGTCGGCCTACCCTGCCAGCGGAGGCACGGCACCCGCCGGCCCCGGTCCGGCGTCTCCGGACCGCCGCGCGCAGGAGGTGCACCGTCATCCCGGTCATGCTGGTCGAGAGAGGTCTGCGATGAGAGGGCGTCCGGGGCCGGCCCTGCGGCTCGCGCTCTCCGCCGGCTCCTACCGGTTCCGCGAGAGCCTGTTCCTCCTGCCGCTGCTCCTGGTGGCGGTGGGCATCGTCCTCGCGCTCGTCGCCGCGGCGCTCGACAGGTCGCTCGGCGCCGACCCGATCCCGATGACCCTGGGGATGAGCAGCAACGCCGCCATCTGGCTGCTCTCCACCGTGGCGGGGGCGACGATCACCACCGTCGGCGTGGTCTTCTCCCTCACCGTCGTCAGCCTGCAGCTCGCGAGCAGCCAGTTCTCCCCGCGGGTGATGCGCTCGTTCATCCGCGACCGGGTGAGCCAGGTGGTCATCGGGATGCTGGTGTCCACGTTCGTCTACTGCGTCCTGACGCTGCCCAACATCAGCGGCGAGGCGAGCGAACCGGCGCCACGGATCTCCCTGACCGTCGCCGTCGTGCTCACGGTGGTCACCGTCGTCCTGATCATCGCCCACCTCGACCACCTCGCCCGCCGGCTGCAGGTCGGGCACGTCGCGCGAGACATCGCGGCCGAGGGCCACGCCGTCATCGACGCCATGCTGAGGGCCTTCGAGGAGGAGCAGCGGGCCACGGACCACGAGCTCGAGAAGGCCCCCGTCCCGCCCGACGCGTTCACCGTCGAGGCGGCGCTCGACGGCTGGATCAGCCAGGTCGACACGAAAGGTCTGCTCGCCGCCGTGCCGCCGGGCACCACCGTCCGGCTCGAGACCCGGATCGGCGCCTACATCCACCGCGGGGAGCCGCTCGTGCTGATCTGGCCGCGGCCGGACGACGGCGAGGCGGTCGCCCGGCGAGTCGGCGGAGACATCGTCATCAGCGACGCGCGCACGATGCAGCAGGACGTCGACTTCGCCATCCGTCAGCTGGTCGACATCGGCCTGCGGGCGCTCAGCTCCGCGATCAACGACCCGAGCACCGCGATCGAGATCATCCTGCGCATCGGCAGCCTCCTGCGCCGCCTGCTGCTGGTGCCGCCGCTCCCGCGCGCCGTGGTGCATGACGACGGCCGGGTCCTGGTGCGCCCGTGGGACCTGGACCAGGAGGAGTACATCGAGCACGGGTTCGACCAGCTCCGCCAGGCCGCCCCGTCCCAGCCCAACGTGGCCGCCGCCCTGCTGCGGGTGCTCCGCATGCTCATCTCGCACGTGCAGCAGCACGGGCTCGACCAGTACGTGCCGGCGCTCCAGGACCAGATCGACCTCCTCCTCGACGCCCTGCGGGACACCCCGCACCTGCACCCGGACGACCTCGCCCGCCTGGAGGCCATGGCCAGCGAGAAGACGGACCCCGCAGACCACAGCCTCCGCCGCGTCCGCGACTGAGCCGCCGGTCCGTCCGTCCCCGGACGACGCCCGATCCGTTCCCTCCTCGACCGTGCCGCACCCGGACGACGGCGGATCGAGCGACGGCCGACCGAGCCTTCCGGGCAGCGCTGCCCCGCCTGTTCGAGCACATCCGCAACGGGTACCTCAAGCCCAGCGAGCTCGTCACCCACCGCATCCCGCTCGAGCACATCGCCGAGGGGTACCACATCTTCTCCGCCAAGCTCGACGGCGTCATCAAGCCGCTGATCGTGCCTGGCGCCGCCTGAGAGGAGTTCCACGATGACCTACACCGCCGACAAGCCGGCGCTCGCCCCGTCGTCCGAGGAGCTGCGTGCCCGCATCCCCGGGTGGGGCGCCGACCTCGACCCCGCCGACCGGCCGTCCGTGCCGCGTGAGCGCTTCGAGCCCACCGGTGCGCACTGGGACTTCCCCGAGCGGCAGCCCGAGAAGTGGCCGCGGGAGCGGTCGATGGAGCACAAGTTCCTCCCGCCCGTCTTCGGGACGTCGGCGCCGCCGCGCGGCCTTTCCGGCGTGATCCGGAAGTACGCCTACCGCCGCTTCAGCGAGGCTCGTGCCGCCCACTGGCTCCTGCTGCTCGCCGCCGACCGTGTCGACGCCCAGGAGAGCCACCTCAGGTCCTTCCTGACGTTGCGGCCGGACAACCCGGTCACGCAGACCGGCGTCCTCTCCGAGCTGCGCCACCGCCCGATCGCCTCCCGGTTCGGGCAGAACCGTGCCGACGTCAAGCACCTGTGGCTCGACCCGATCGTCGTCGCCGGTCCGTGGGTGCTCGCCGGCGCGGTCGCGTACTCGGCCGTGAGGTCCGCGACCAGGCCCTTCCGCCGCAAGAGCGAAGGGACGACGACGCAGCCGAGCCCGTAGTCCGAGGCGACTCGCCGCGCACGGTTCGGCGGCCCGGCGGCCCGGCGGCCCGGCGGCCCGGCGGCCCGGCGGCCCGGCGGCCCGGCGGCCCGGCGGCCCGGCGGCCCGGCGGCTCGGCGGCTCGGCGGCTCGGCGAACACAGTATTTTCGCGAGTTCCAGCTCAGCGCGATCGGTGCCAGCTGAGAGCTCGTGACTCCTGCGGCGCGCGATCGTGCGCGCTGAGCGCGAGCCGTGCCAGCACAGCACGCACCCGTCCCGTTCAGCGCGCCGGTTTGCGCGTGCCGGGATTTCGGCCAGCTGACCTCGCACGGTGCGGGCCCACCTGGATACTGCGAAAAGACTGTGTCGCCGAAAAGACTGTGTCGTCGTCGGGAAGCGGGATTCGCCTGGCCGCCGGGCGCCTGGCCGGCCGGCAGAGCAGTCCTGGCGGCTCGGCGGGCCGACGCACCGGAGGCCGAGCGGGTGCCTTCACCACCGCTGCACGCTGCGCTACGACGGCCACAAGTGGCCATGTCCGCTTCCGGCCGCGCCGAACGCATGACGCGCGACGTCCGCGTGGAAGAACATCATGAACACCCGGGGAACGGGGCGCGGCGCGACCGGTCCCGCGAATCCCCGGGGCCAGCTTCCAACGACGGCGCCCGGGTGCGCGGCGAGCCCGACCGTGATCTCGCACCACCGGACCCGCGTGTCCTTGAACCACAGGACGCCACGGTGACCCCGACCACCAGGCGCGACAGCTCGAGCGCCTGGATACCGTGGCGCCATGGCCTGCCCTCCCACGACCAGCAGCCGTGAGACCGCACCTGGGTCGGAGGTCGTGTGGCGGGGGTGATCACGCCTCTGGTCGTCGGGGCGGTGGTGGGACTCGTCGTCGGTGCCTTGGGCGGTGGCGGCGGGGTGCTGACGGTCCCGATCCTCGTCTACCTCCTCGACCAGGATCCGCACGTCGCGGCCACGAGCTCGCTCGTGATCGTCGGCTTCACCTCGCTGACCGCCCTCATCCCCCACGCACGCGCCGGGAACGTCCGGTGGCGGGCGGGGGCGGCCTTCGCGCTGCTCGCCACGGTGGGCACGGTGGCGGGTGCGGCGCTCTCGCGGCTCGTCGGCGGCACCACCCTCATGGCGGGTTTCGCGGTGCTGCTGCTCGTCGTCGCGGCGCTCATGCTCGCCCGGGCGCGCCGGCCACGGGACACGAGCACCGGTCCGACGGCCGCCCGTTCCCCAGCTGCCAGCGGTTCCCCAGCAGCCGACGGTTCCCCCGCTGGCACCAGCTCCTCCGCAGCCATCCGCTCGCCCGCTCCAGCTCCGGGGCCTGTCTGGCGACGAGCGGCGCAGATCGTCTTCTGGGCGAGCCTGGTCGGCGTTCTCACCGGCTTCTTCGGGGTCGGCGGCGGGTTCGCCGTCGTCCCGGCGCTGACCCTGGCGCTCGGGTTCGGCATGCGCGCGGCGGTGGGGACGTCGCTCCTCGTCATCGTCGTGAACTCGGCGGTCGGGCTCGTGGCGCGCCTGGGAACGCATCCCGACGTCGACTGGGTGCTCGTCGCGACCTTCACGGCGGCCTCGATCGTGGCGGGACAGCTCGGGGCACGTGTCTCTGCCCGCGTGCGCCCGCGGACCCTGTCCCTCGCGTTCGGGCTGCTGCTCGCGGCCGTCGCCGTCGCCACCGCCGCGCAGGTGCTCGCCGAGCTCACCTGAGACCATCAGGGGGATGAACGTCACCGAGTTCCTGCGCGACCGCCTCGCCGAGGACGAGGAGTCGCTGCGCCTCGACGAGACCTCGGCCCAGCAGGACGAGGGGGCGCTGCGCCGCGGCCGGGCGGAGCTGCGCGCCAAGCGTGCCATCGTGGAGCTGCACCAGGGGCTCTCCGACATCTGGGGCTTTCACGGCTGCCTCACGTGCGGCAACGTCGCCGACACCACGGACGGCTTCCCGTGCCCCACGATCCGCGCGCTCGCCGCCGTCTACGCCGACCATCCGAGCTACGACCAGGGCTGGCGGCCTCGTTAGCGGGCGTCACCGGCGTGCCTTCGGACGCGCGTATCACCCGGCACCGTCAACGCACGAGCGCTCGGCGCGAGCTCCGCGGCTCTCGTTCAGAGCTCCGCGGCTCTCGTTCAGACGGACGGCCGACGGGTCCGACGACGTAGCGCGGCGTCGACCGTGCCCGTCTCGCTGCCGACGGCGCGAGTCCCCGCGGGATCGAGCGCGCGGAGGAGGAGGTCGGGATCGCCGAGGGGGCCCGACTTCAGCAGCACCCACAGCGGATCGCCGTCGCCGTCGACACGTAACCACGGGATGCCGGGCGCCTCGGTGGCGCCCACGGCCGCCCGCGAGATACCGCAGCGGTCCACGACGGCGCCCGCGGTCTCCCCGCCTGCCGCCACGAGCCGGCGCACCCCCAGCTCGACCAGCGCCTCGGCGACCTCGCCGAGCGTCCGCTCGGTCAGCTCGGCCGCGCGAGCACGGCCGAGCGCCTCCTGCTCGGCGCGGACGACGTCCGCCGGCGCGCCGGCCGCCACCCCGACCGGGCCGTCGGCGAGCTGGTCCACAGCGAGCCGCCGCGCCTCCGCGACGACGTCGCGCCCGTCCGCGACCTCGGTGGGCCGGAACCGCAGCACCGGCCACCGCTCCTCGAAGCGGCGCACCTGCTCGAGCGTCTCGACGGTGCAGCTCCCGGCCACGAAGGCGCCGGGCAGGGCGTGGGGCGGCGCCTCCGGCCGCGACGGCCCCGAGCGTCGGGGCGCCTCGGCCCCCTCGCGAGGCTCCGGCAGCTCCCGGCCGCCGGCGAGCAGGGCGCTCGCCAGGCCCACCGCGCCGGTCACCAGCCGGTGCGCCTGGGCGACCTGCCCGAGCACGGCGAGGTCGCCGTCGTCCACCGCGTCCGCGACGACGTACCGCACCCCGCGGGCCACCAGCCGGTCCAGCGCAGCCCGCGCGGCGGCGACGCCCGCGGCCACCGTCTGGTGCGGCAGCAGGCCGACCTGCTCGGCGGTCTGCTGGGACAGCCGACGCACGAGGTCGGGGTCGTCACGGGGCGTGAGCGGGTGGGTCCCCGCCTCGGAGACCAACCGGTCCCCGACGAAGAGATGGCCCTGGTAGACGGTGCGCCCGTAGTGCGGCACCGCCGGGCAGAAGAGCACGAGCTGCGGGTCCGGGACGCTGCGGTGGAGCGCGGCCCGCAGCGCGTCGGCGACCGGGCCGATGTTGCCGGCGTCGGTGGAGTCGAACGTCGAGCTGTACTTCTGGAACAGCTGGGCGGTTCCCAGGCCCACCAGCCAGGAGGCGGCGGCGCCCGACCACGCCACCGCCGTCGCGACGTCGACGGAGCGGGACCTCAGCCCGACGACCACCACCTCGCTCCTGTCCCAGGCCCGGTCGGGCGGTGGCACCCCGAGGTGCAGCTCGACGGGCACACCGGACTCCTGCAGCGTCGCGGCGACGTCCACGGCGCCGGTGTAGTCGTCGGCGAGGACGCCGAGCCGCGGCCCCAGGGTTGTCACGAACGCTCCTGGACCTCACCCAGCTTCTTCACGGCGGCCTCCATGGGCGCACGGTCGACCAGCTTCTCCACGTCCGGGACCTGCCCGCCACGCAGGGTGCCGAGCTCCTTCATCCGCTCGACCGTGTACTGGAGCCGGTCCTTGTCGAGGCCCACGTTCTTCGGGTACGCCTGGACGTCCTCCATGTAGACCTTCCACGCGCCGTCGATGACCTTCTCGTCGAAGCCGGTGGCCTTGGCGATGACGGGCACCACGTCCTGGCGGTTGTCGTACATCGTGCGGTGCGCCCGGGTGATCGCCTCGGCGAACCCCTCGGCGGCCTTCTGGTTCTGCTTCAGCCACCCGGCGTCGACGAAGTAGACGCCGTAGAAGTAGTCGGGCTCCACCTCGTAGAGGTTGACGAGGGAGTGCAGGCCGGCGTCCTGGTTGCTCGCCTCGATCGCCTGCTCCGGGTGCAGGATGGCCGAGTCGATCTGCCCCTGGACGAGGGCGCCGATGTAGGCGTTGGCGTTGACGGAGACGTACTGCACGTCGGAGGGGCTCATGCCGGCGCTCTCCAGCACCATGCGCGTCATCACCTCGCGGAAGGCGCCGATCTCCTGGATGCCGACCGGCTTGCCCTTGAGGTCCTCCACCTTCTGGACCTCCTTGGGCACCACCATCTCGACCTCGAGGCGGTCGGTGTAGCTGCCGATGACCTTCACCTCCCCGCCGCCCGCGAACGCGTTGACGACCGGTTCGATGCTGGCGCCGCCGATGTCGAACTGCCCGCCGACCACGCCCGTGGTCACCGAGGACCCCGAGCGGAGGTTCGAGATCTTGACGTCGAGGCCGACGTCGTCGAAGTACCCCATCGCGTCGGCGACGGCGACGTCGGAGTTGGCGAAGCTCGTCGTGCTGGTGGGCATGGCGATGCGCAGGGTGGTGGTCCCGCCGGCGGCGCTGCCGCCGGTGCCGCTGGGCCCGCCCGCGGCCCCGCCTCCCCCACCGCCGCCGCAGGCGGCGAGCGCGAGCAGGACCGGGGCGGCGAGCGCCGCGACGACGCGACGACGACGGCGGCGTCCGAGATTGTCGTTCATGACAGACCCACTTCCGTGTGGTTTTCGTGGCAGCAGGCGCAGCGGGACGGCCTCTCACCGTTCGCGGCGCCACGGGGCGAGGAGTCTCTCCACGCCGCTCAGCGCGGCGGTGAGCACCACGCCGATGAGGGAGAGGATGACGATCGGGACGAACATCCGCGCCGTCTCGAAGGTGTTGGCGTTGGTGACGATGAGGTTGCCCAGACCGGAGATCGCGGTGAAGAACTCTGCGACGATGACGCCGACGAGCCCACGGCCGATCGCCAGGCGGATACCGGTGAAGATGTACGGCAGCGCCCCGGGAAGGAGGAGGTCGCGCCAGACGCGGCTCTCGGTGGAGCAGAACGAGCGCGTGACCTCCAGCAGCTCCGGGTCGACCTCGGCCACGCCGCGCTGGGTGTTGATGACGACGGGGAAGAACACGAAGAACGCGACGACGAAAACCTTCGCCGAGGCCCCGAACCCGAACCACAGCACGATGACGGGGATGAGCGCGACGGCCGGCAGCGCGTAGAGGGCGTTGATCGGGATGTCCATCACCTGCCGCACGACCTCGCTGCGCCCGGCGAGAAGACCCAGCGCCACCCCCGCGACGGTGCCGATGACCGAGCCGATCAGCAGCACGGTCGCCGTGTCGACGAGCGCCGCGGTCAGCGTTCCGTCCGCGATCATGTCGAAGAACGCCCGCACGATCGCCGTCGGGTAGGTGAAGACGATCGGGTTGACGCTGCGCCCGTAGATCTCCCAGGCGATCAGGATGACGAGCAGCGAGCCGTAGCGGATCGCGCGCTTCCGGCTCTTCGAGATCGTGCCCAGCCGCACGGTGCGGCGGGCCTTGATCTCCTGCGGCGGCGGGACGTGGGCCAGCATGTCGTGGGGCGCGCCGGCGCTCCCCGGCGCGGTGCCCGCCGGCGCGGTGCCCGCCGGCGCCGTGCCGGCAGGATCCGTCCCACCCGGCCGCGAGACGGTGCCGTCGGCAAGCGTCGCGCCGGGCCGTGCCCCTTCGCCGTCGTGCGAGGTGGCGCCGCCGTAGGAAGCTGCGCCGTCGTGAGACGCCGCGCCGTTGTGCGAGCCGGCACGCGGCGTGGTCGCCGCCGACCCGTCCCGGTCGGCGGGTGTGAACCGGTCCCGGTCCGCGGGGGTCGTGGCACCGGTCATGCTGCCACCCGCCCTGACTGGAGGCTGTCCCAGAGCTGGGAGCGCAGCGGGATGTAGTCGGGGTGGCTGCGCACCGAGTCGATGTCCCGGGGGCGCGGCATGGGTGAGCGGACGTCCAGCACGACGCGCGCCGGGGGGCCGCCGAGGACGATGATGCGGTCGGACATGATGATCGCCTCGTCGAGGTCGTGGGTGACCAGCAGCGCCGTGCGCGTCTCGCGCTCGATGATGCCGAGCACCTCGCGCTGCATGATCTCCCGGGTGATGGCGTCGACGGCGCTGAGCGGCTCGTCGAGGAGCAGCAGCTCGGGCTCCAGGCACAGGGCCCGCGCGATACCGACGCGCTGCTTCATGCCGCCCGAGAGCTGGTACGGGTACTTGTCTCGTGCGGCGGTCAGGCTCATGACGTCGAGCAGCTGCTCGACGCGCGCGTCCATGCCGTTCGACCTGCCCTGGACGTCCAGGCCGTAACGGATGTTCTGCTCGACCGTCTTCCACGGGAAGAGACCGAAGTGCTGGAACACCATCGTGGCCCGCGGCTCGGGGGTGCGCAGTTCCGTGCCGTGGAGCGTCATCCGCCCCACCTGCGCCTGCGGGAGCAGCCCGCCGATCGTGCGCAGGAGGGTGGTCTTGCCGCACCCGGACGTGCCGACGATGCTGACGAACTCGTCGTTCTCCACCCGCAGGGTGAGCCCGTCGATGATGACGTGGTCGCGGAAACGGACGTTGACGTCCTCGACCTCAAGACTGTAGGTCAAAGCTCCTCCTGCGTCTTCGTCGTCGCTGAGGAGGCCGGCCGTGCGCCGGACCCCGGAGCACCCGGTTAGAGTTAACCGGTTACACAAACGTGCGGCACGACCCCTTCCAGTGTCAAGAGCAACGACTCGGTGACGGGAGCCCGGCGTGATCATCACCCTTTCCGGCACGACGGCGAGCGACGTCGACGCCACTCTCGTGCGGCTGCGCGCGGAGGGTGGGGCGGTCGCGCTCGGTCACGTCCTCTCCCTCGTGGTCCCGACGACGGAGGAGAGGCTGACGGGCGCGCTCGCCGCGGCCCGGACGGCCTCCCTGGAGCACCCGAGCCGCATCGTCGCCCTCGTCACGGACCGCGCTGCGCCGGACGGCCTCGCCGCCGAGATCCGTGTGGGTCACGACGCCGGGGCGGGCGAGATCGTGGTCCTGCGCGCCGGCGGGCGCGCGGCGGTGGCGGCGGACACGCTGGTCGCGCCGCTGCTGCTGCCGGACGCGCCGACCGTGGTGTGGTGGCCGGCCGACCCGCCGCCCGCACCGGCCAAGGACCCGGTCGGCGCCCTCGCGCAGCGACGCATCACCGACAGCCTCTCCTCGACCGACCCCGCGGCCACCATCCGTAGGATGGCGCGCGTCTACACGCCCGGCGACACCGACCTGTCGTGGGCGCGGAGCACTCCGTGGCGGGCCCAGCTCGCGTCCGCACTGGACCTGGTGGCCGTGGAGGACGTCCGGGCGGCCTGGGTGGCGGGCCAGGGCCTGCGCCCCACGGTCGACCTCGTGGCGGGCTGGCTGGCCAGCAGTCTCGGCTGCGCGGTGCACACCCGGACGCTGCGCTCGAGCAGCATCTCGGAGGTGGGCCTGGAGACCGGCGCGGGCGCCGTCACCCTCGGCCGGGAGCCGGACGGCACGACGGCGACGCTGCACCTGCCCGGCTCCCCCGACCAGACCGTCCTGCTCCCCCTGCGCAGCCTGGCCGAGTGCCTCGCCGAGGACCTGCGCCACCTGGCGCCGGACGCGGTGTACGGGCGGGCGCTCACCGAGCTCGTCCGCCACGAGACCCTTGACACCCTTCCCGGCGGGTCGTTACGGTCGACGTCATAGAAACCGGTTACAGAAATCGAGGGACCATGCCTGCCACCATCCGTGACGTCGCGGCCGAGGCGGGAGTCTCCGTCGCCACCGTCTCGCGGGTGGCCTCGGGCGGCGACTACCCGATCGGCGCCGAGACGAAGGCCAAGGTCCTCGCGGCGATCGAGAAGCTCAACTACCGCCCCAACGGCATCGCGAAGGGACTGACCCAGCGCAACAGCCGGCTCGTCGGCGTCATCGCGCCGGACATGTCCAACCCCTACTACCCCGAGGTCACCCGCGGCATCGAGGATGTCGCCGGGGCCAAGGGGTACCAGGTGCTCTCCTGCAGCACCGACCGCGACCCGGCCCGGGCCAGCGCCACCATCGACGCCCTGCTCGCCAAGCGGGTGGCCGCCCTCGCGGTCATCGGCGGCGGCGACGAGGTGGTCCTGCCGGACCGCGACCTCGACGCCCTCGGCACCGAGGTGGTCATGATCGGGCGCGCGACCCGCCGCTTCTCCACCGTCCGGGTGGAGAACGTCCAGGCGGGCCACGAGGTGGGGCGCCACCTGATCGCCCTGGGCCACCGCCGCATCGGCTACGTGGCCGGCCACCCCGGCTCCACCGCCTCCGACGAGCGCCTGCGTGGCTTCCGCCGGGCGCTGAAGGAGGCGGGCGTGGAGCACCGGCCGGAGCACGTCGAGCGCGGCGGCTACACCGAGGCCGGCGGGTACGACGCGACCCGGCGGCTCATGCACGCGGCCGCTCCGCCGTCGGCCATCTTCGCGGCGAGCGACCGGATGGCGATCGGGGCGCTGGCCGCCCTGCGGGACATGCAGCTGCGTGTCCCGGACGACGTGGCGCTCGTCGGCTTCGACGACATCCCCATGGCGGAGTACCTCAGACCGGCACTGACCACCGTCTCGGTCTCCGCGCACAGGCTCGGCACGGAGGCCATGCGCCTCCTGCTCGACGGATCCGGCCGCCCCGCGCGGCCGCAGCACCTCCGCGTCCGTACGCGGATGGTCATCAGGGAGAGCTGCGGCGCGCGGCGCAACTGACCGCTCGCGTGGTGTCTCCCGAGAGTCAACGACGACAGAGGGAAGATCCACATGTCCACCACGAAGGACTACGCCAAGAACGACGCGAGCTCCGAGCGCAAGCACAACATGCTCGGCATGTCGTTCTCCGAGGTCGCCGAGCGGCTGAAGGAGCCGGGGCAGGACACCGTCCTCGTCCCGATGGGCAGCACCGAGAAGCACGGCGCCCACATCCCGCTCGGCACGGACAGCTACGTGACCATGGAGGTGGTCTACCGGACCGCCGAGAAGCACGACGTCCTGTTCACGCCGCTGGAGCCGTTCGGCTACTCCCCGCACCACATGGGCCGCAACGAGGAGGGCGCCGGGACCATCACGCTCCAGGCGGAGACCTACCGGCGGGTGCTCAACGACGTGGCCCGCAGCCTCATCTACCACGGCGTCAAGAAGGTCATCTTCGTCAGCCACCACGGCTCCAACACCAAGCCGATCGACGAGGTGATGCGCCAGCTGCGCTACCAGACCGGCGCGTACATCTCCTTCTACAAGACGCCGACCGAGCGTGAGGCCAACGTCGTCGCGGACCTCTTCGAGAACCCGCCGGAGGAGACACCCGGCTGGCACTCCTCCGAGCTCGAGACGTCCTGCCTCATGGCGACGGCGGACGGGCTCGTCCACATGGAGCGCGCGGTAGAGGACCGCGCCCACGCCCCGGCCTACATGGGCGGCTCGTTCTCCAAGATCGACGGCGTGGGCACCGTGAAGTTCCAGAACTCGGAGAACATCTGGGTCCCGATGGACCACCACGAGTACTCCGACACCGCCACCATCGGCAACCCCTTCCGCGCCACGAAGGAGAAGGGCCTGGCGATGTTCGAGCGGATGGCCGACCACCTCGGCGCCTACGTCGAGGAGGTGCGCAAGTTCGAGGTCGAGGTCGCGTACAGCGACTACCCCGAGCGCGCCTGAACCGGCGGGGCCGAGCACCGAGGAGGTGTGCACATGGCCGGACAGAGCCCGCTCGACGCCGTCGACCCGCGGCTCCTGAGGCTGCTGCGCGAGGAGCTCGTCGCGGTCTCGCGCCGGTGCTACGAGCGGGGCCTGGTGCCGGGGGTGAGCGGGAACAACAGCCTGCGCGTCCCGGGCACCGACCTGCTGCTCATCAAGACGACCGGCTGCTGCCAGGGCGACATGGACACCGCGGACACCGCCGTGATGACGCTGGACGGGGAGGTCCTCGAGCCCGGGCGGCAGCCGTCGAAGGAGTGGCGGTGGCACTCGGCGATCTACCGGGCCCGGCCCGACGTCGGGGCGGTGGTCCACCAGCACCCGCCGTACGCGGTGGCGTTCGCGGTCGCGAACCGGGTCCCGCCGGTCGTCCACACCGCGGCGCGCGGGCACCTGCGGCGCATCGCCCTGGTGGACCTGCTGCCGGCCGGCTCGGAGGACCTGGCCAACCAGATCACCGAGCTCTTCTCCGACGGCGAGCTGCGCGTGGCCCTCATGCGCGAGCACGGCACGGTCGCCGTCGGGCCGGACCTGCGGACCGCCTACTACCGGACCGAGTACCTGGAGGACAACGCGCGGGTGGCGCTGCTGGCGGCGCAGGCGGTCGCCCTCTCCCCGCACGACCACGTCCACCTCGCCGAGGACCTCGCGCCGCTGGCCGAGGACGCCTGAGGTGGCCGCCGCCCCGCCCGCCGGGCCCGCGACGACGCCGGTCGTCGCCGTCCTGGCGACGCTCGACACCAAGCGGGAGGAGGCCCGCTTCCTCCGGGACCGGGTCGCGGCGGAGGGCGGCGAGCCCGTCGTCGTCGACATCGGCCTGACGACGGCGGACGAGCCGCTCGCCACCGTGCCCGCCTCGGCCGTGGCCGGGGCCGCCGGCCGCGACGTCGCGGGGCTGCGGGCCGGGCCGCGGGACGAGGCCATGGCGGCCATGGGCGCGGGGGCGGCCGCCCACCTGACCCGCTGGTACGAGAGCGGCCGGCTCGACGGGATGATCGGCGTCGGCGGGAACCAGGGCACCGCGGTGGCGTCCATCGCGATGCGCGCGGTCCCCGTCGGCGTGCCGAAGCTGCTGATCTCGACGGTGGCTTCCGGGAACGTGCGCAAGTACGTCATGGACTCCGACATCGCGATGCAGTTCTCCGTGGCGGACCTGCTCGGCGGGCCGAACATCGTCACCACCTCGATCCTGGACACCTGCGCCGCCGGCATCGTCGCGATGGCGCGGGCGGGGGCGCGGCACCGCGCCGAGGCCCGCCCCCGGGCGAGCGCGGTGGCGGTGACCGCCTTCGGGAACACCGAGACCGCCGTCGTCCGGGCGATCTCCGTCCTGCGGGAGCAGGGCTACGAGATCGTGCCGTTCCACGCCTCCGGCGCGTGCGGCTCGGCGATGGAGCGCCTGATCCGCCAGGGCACCATCCAGGCGGTGCTCGACATGACCACGCACGAGCTGCTCGGCGAGCTGCACCCGCGGGACATCTACGCGCCCGTGCGGCCGGGCCGCCTGACGGCGGCGGGCGAGGCCGGCATCCCGCAGGTCGTCGTCCCCGGCGGCCTGGAGTACCTGTGCTTCGGCGGTCTCGACGAGATCCCGGAGCGCTACCGCGGCCGCCCCACCCACGTCCACAACCCCTACAACACCAACGTCCGGGCGACGGCGGAGGAGCTGGCCGCCGTCGGCGAGCTCATGGCCGCCCGGCTCAACGCCGCCACGGGCCCGGCCGCCGTCCTGGTCCCGCTGCGCGGCTGGTCCCACGTGGGCAGCCCGGGCGGGATCCTGCACGACCCGGCGGCCAACCAGGCGCTCGTGGACGTCCTGAGCGCCCGCCTGAGGAGCGACATCCCCCTGACGCTGCTCGACCTGTCCATCAACGACGAAGAGTTCGCCGTGACCGCGGCGCAGACCCTGACCGACATGGTGGGAGCCCCCACCGCCGTGAGGTGAAGAGATGACCACGACGTCAGCCGCCCCCGGGCGGCGCACCGACGAGCAGATCCCCGACACGATGCGGGCCGCCGTGCTGTTCGGGCCGGGCGACATCCGGGTGGTCGACAAGCCCGTCCCCCGCCCCGGCCCCGACGAGGTGCTGGTGAAGGTCGCGATGTGCGGGATGTGCGGCACCGACCTGAAGATCTACGACGGCCACTTCCCCGGCACTCCCCCGTACGGCGAGTACACCCCGGGGCACGAGTGGACCGGCACCGTGTTCGCCGTCGGGGAGACCGTGGACGAGGTGGCCCCCGGGGACCGGGTGTGCATCGAGGCGCACCACGGCTGCGGCCGCTGCGACAACTGCCTGGTGGGCCTGTACACCGCCTGCCTGAACTACGGGAACCGCGCCAAGGGCCACCGCGCCTCCGGGATGACGACCGACGGCGGCTTCGCGCAGTACGCCCTGCACAACGTGGCCTCCGTCTACAAGATGCCCGAGAGCGTCTCCTTCAAGGACGCGGTGCTCATCACCACCGCGGGCACCGGCCTGTACGGGCTCGACGCCACGGGCGGGTACGTCGCCGGCGACAACGTCGTGATCTTCGGGCCCGGCCCCGTGGGTCTCATGACGGTCCAGGCGTGCAAGCAGCTCGGGGCGAGGAACGTCATCCTCGTCGGCACCCGGCCGAGCCGGCTCGAGATGGGCCGGCGGCTCGGGGCGGACCACGTGGTCAACAGCCGTGAGGCCGACGTCGTGGAGACGGTGAGGAAGCTGACCGGCGGCGGCGCGGACCTCGTGATCGAGACCTCCGGGGCGACGGTCACGCCGCAGCAGTGCGTGGAGACCGTGCGCCGGGGCGGGAAGATCCTCTTCGTCGCCTTCTACCCGGAGCCGGTCACGTTCGACCTCACCGCGGCGGTGCGCAACGACGTCACCATGTACACCACGCGCGGCGAGGGCGGGAACAACGTCAAGCGGGCCGTGGCGCTGGCGGAGATGGGCCGGCTCAGGGGCGAGGAGCTCGTCACGCACGAGTTCCCGCTCGACGACATCGCCGAGGCGCTGCGCGTGGTCCGCGAGCGCGACGGGGACCCGCTCAAGGTGGTCATCGCGTTCTGACCACGTGACCAGGACCACGCCGCCTTCCCTCGCCCCGTCGATGCCGGGTCTCCCTATGATGCCGGGACGGCATCGACAGGGGGATGAAGAGAGTGCAGCGCATCGTCGGCGTGGAGCGGGACTACGCCTGGGGCTCGCCCGACGCCATCCCCTCGCTGCTGGGGCGGCAGCCCACGGGCTCCCCCGTCGCCGAGCTGTGGTTCGGTGCCCACCCGGACGCCCCCGCGCGCCTTCCCGCCACGTTCGGCGAGACCGGGCCGGACCTGCGCACGCACATCGCCGCGGACCCGGTCGGCGCCCTCGGCGAGGACGTCGTCTCCCGCTTCGGCCCCGAGCTGCCGTTCCTCCTCAAGCTCATCGCGCCCGCGAGGCCGCTCTCGCTGCAGGTGCACCCCAGCCTCGAGCGCGCCCGCGAGCGCTTCGCCGCGGAGTCCGCGGCCGGGATCGCGTTGGACGACCCCACGCGCAGCTACCGCGACCCCAACCACAAGCCCGAGCTCGTCTTCGCCCTCACCACCTTCCGGGCGATGTGCGGCTTCCGGGCGCCGCGCCGGGCCGCCGAGCTCCTCGCCGGGCTCGACGCCCCCCTCGCCCAGGAGCTCCACGCCATGCTGCGCGCGGACCCGACGGCGGAGGGGGTCCGGGCCGCGTTCACCTCGCTCCTCGACGACGCCACCCGCCCGTCCGCCGAGGCGGTCCACGAGGTGGCCCGGGCGTGCGCGCGACGCCTGGCCGACGGGTCGCCGTCGCCGCGCGCGGACACCACCGTGGTGAAGCTGGCCGACGCCTACCCCGGCGACCCCGGCGTCGTCGTCTCGCTGCTGCTCAACCCGGTCACGCTGCAGCCCGGTGACGCCCTCTTCGTGCCGGCCGGCGGTGTGCACGTCTACCTGGCCGGGCTGGGCGTGGAGCTGATGGCCGCGTCGGACAACGTGCTGCGCGCGGGCCTGACCCCCAAGCACGTCGACGTGCCGGAGATGCTCGAGTGCGTCGACTACGTCGCCGCGCCGCCCATCCGCATCGCGCCCGAGGTGTTCCACGGCGCCACCCGGGTGTTCTACGCCCCGGTGGACGACTTCGAGCTCGCCGTCACCACCCTCACCGACACCGACGGCGGCCCGGACCACCCGCTCCCCGGCCGCGGGCCGCGGGTGCTGGTGTGCCTCGACGGCCGCGTCGAGGTGAGCTCCCGGACCGACTCCGCCGTCCTCGAGCGGGGCGACGCGTACTTCGTCCGCGCGGACGAGGGCGCGCTGCGCGGGCGCGGCGCCGGCACGCTCGTCCAGGCGGACGTTCCGTAGAACGTCCGGGCGGACGTCCCGTAGGACGTCCGGGCCGACGTGCCGTAGAGCCCGCGGGACCGACGTGCCGCCGTGCGGCACCGTCAGCTACGCCGTCTCGCTCCCGTGGCGGGCTTCCTGCGCCGCGAGCGCCGCACGGGTCTGCTCACGCTCGGCGCGCTCGGCCTCGCGGGCGAACCGCTCCCGCGGCCCGGTCATGACCAGGTGCGGGCGGTGCAGCAGCGAGTAGCGCACCTCCACGTCCCAGGACCGCTTCGCCCACAGGGCGGCGACGACGGCCACGAGGATCGACGCGATCGCACCGATCCCCACGGACCAGCGGGGGCCGAACGCCTCCGCCACCCAGCCCACGATCGGCGCACCGAGCGGCGTGGTGCCGAGGAAGACCATCATGTACAGGCTCATGACCCGCCCCCGCATCGCGGGCTCGGTGCTCATCTGCACCGTCGTGTTGGCGGCGGTCATCATCGTCAGCGAGAAGAACCCGACGGGGATGCACAGCAGCGCGTACAGCTCGTAGGTGGGCATCAGCGCCTGCAGCCCCATGGTGACGCCGAACGCCAGGGCCGCGGCGATGACCAGCCCGACCCGCGGGTTCCGCCGTCGGGCCGCCATGAGCGCGCCGCTGAGGGAGCCGATCGCCAGGATCGAGCCCAGGACGCCGTACTGCCCGGCGCCCAGCCCGAACGCCTCGCGCGCCATGACGGCGGAGGTGAGCTGGAAGTTCAGGCCGAACGCCCCCACGACGCCGACGACCACCAGGATCGTGATGATGTCAGAGCGCCGGCGCACGTACGCGATCCCCTCGCGCACCTGACCCTTGCCCCGGGTGGCGTGCGGCAGCTGGTTGAGCTCGCGGGTGCGCATGAGCGTCAGGGAGAAGATGGTCGCGGCGAACGAGACCGCGTTGATGATGAAGATCCAGCCGGGCCCGACGGCCGCGATGAGCAGGCCCGCCACGCCAGGGCCGATGAGGCGGGCGGCGTTGAACGACGTCGAGTTCAGCCCGACGGCGTTGGGCAGGTCGGCCGCCGGGACCATCTCGGCCACGAAGGTCTGGCGCACGGGAGAGTCGAGCGCCGCGACCACGCCCAGCAGCAGCGCGAACACGTAGACGTGCCACAGCTGCGCCGTCTCGGTGAGCACGAGCACGCCCAGGCCGGCGGCGAGCAGGCCCATGGAGCCCTGGGTGGCGATCAGCATCTTGCGGCGGTCGAGGCGGTCCGCGAGCAGGCCGGCGTACGGGCTGAGCAGGAGCATCGGGAGGAACTGCAGGCCCGTGACGATGCCGACGGCGAAGCCCGAGCCCTCGGGGAGGATCGCCAGCACGAGCCAGTCCTGCGCGACGCGCTGCATCCAGGTGCCGATGTTGGCCACCAGGGCGCCGACGAACCACAGGCGGTAGTTGAAGTACCGCAGCGAGTAGAAGGTGCGACTCACTCCTCCACCATCCTTCGCAGAATCGTCGCGGCCTCGGCGACCACCTGCCGTTCGTCCGGGGTGAGCCTCGCCAGGCGCTTGTCCAGCCAGGCGTTGCGCCGCCGCTTGATCTCCCGGACGAGCTCGTTGCCGGCCTCGGTCGGCGTGACGACGACGCAGCGCTTGTCGCGCGGGTCCGTCCCCCGGGTGACGAGCCCGCGCTCCTCGAGCGACGCGATGGTGCGGGTCATGGAGGGGCGCTGGACGTGGTCGTGCTCGGCCAGCGTCCCGGCCGTCATCGGGCCCAGGTGGTACAGCGCCGACAGCACGGAGTGCTGCGCCTCCGTCACCTCGAGCGTGGACTCGGTGCGGAGCCGGCGCGAGAGGCGGAGGACGGCGATGCGCACGTTGGTCGCCAGGTCGGGGCGCCGGTCGGCGCGGTGCGGGGCTGCGGTCGTCTCACTCATACGGTTAGTTAGTCTAGGTCATTAGCAATGCTAATTACTAGGGGTAACGGACGTGAGGCCGGGCACCTCGTGGCCGGGCACCCTGGGGCCGCGCACTAGCGGCCATGTCCCCTACCGGCCGCACCGCACCCCTGCCGCGGCGCCTCCCGCCCGGGCCACGATGACCTCCACCCGGCAGCCGGGGCGGCAGGGCCGCCCGCAGGATCCGGGGCCACGGCCGCGCCCGTCGCGGCACCGTCCGAACCATGGGGAGCACGCATGAAGAAGTCTGCATCGGCGGTCGTCCTGCTCGGCTCGCTCGCACTCGGCGCGGGCCTCTGCACGCCGGCGCTGGCGGGCGAGGGGCCCAACTACGGCGGAAAGGAGACGGTCAACACGTCGATCCTCACCACCTACGACGAGCTCGTCGCCTTCCTGCAGGACCAGGACGCCCGGCAGGACGCCATGGAGCTGGAGGTGATCGGGCAGAGCGTCAAGGGCCGCGACCTCCACCTCGTGAAGTACCTGACGGACCCGGACAACCCGACGATCCTCTACCTCACGCAGCAGCACGGCAACGAGCAGCTCACCACCGAGGCCACCATGGAGTTCATCCGGTCCCTCGGCACGGGGAAGAACGCCGGGCTGCTGCAGGACGTCAACATCCTCATCGTCCCGATGCTCAACGCCGACGGCGCGATGGGCGACGTGAACTTCTCCCTCGACGGCTACCTCGCCGCCGGCGACCGCCACCTCACCCGGTACAACGCCAACGAGATCGACCTCAACCGTGACCACGTGGCGAGGTCCCAGCCGGAGACCCAGGCGCTCCACACCAACGTCCTCGCCGCCTACGACATCGACTACGCGGTCGACCTGCACCACCAGGGCACCGACCGGGAGGCCGACGGCCGGCTCGTCTCCGGCGCCATCCTCTACCCGACCAGCCCCACCGTGGACCCCGCGGTGGTCGAGGACTCCAAGCGGCTCGGCGCCGTCGTCCACGACGCGGTGAACTCCTACGGCTGGGGCCACGTCGCCATGTACGACGTCGGCGGCAGCGCCGACACGATCGCCCGAAACGGCGTCGCGTCGCAGTACGGCATCGCCACCCTGCTGTTCGAGATGCGGGGCATGTCCGACCACGAGGACCCCTCGCGCGTGCTCGGCCAGAAGAGCAACGGCTACCTGATCCGGCAGACCGTCGTCACGCTCGAGGCCACGGCCCGCGCCATCGCGGACGGCTCGATCGACTCCGCGGACGTCTCGGTGTGGGACACCATGCCGGTCCAGCAGTCGCGGGAGTAGGGCCGACGGCGGACAACAGTCAGGCGAGGGCCCGGTGCGTCGGCGGACGCCCCGGGCCCTGAGCCTCCGACTCCTCGGGCGCGCCCGCCGGCTGCGGCCGCCCTGCTCGCGCCCGGGCACCTGCGCGAGCACCGTCGACCACGAGCACGAGCAGCGACACCCACACCAGCCCGAACCCGGCCCACCGCGCCACGGGCATGTCCTCCTGGAGCACCAGCACCGCGGAGACCAGCTGCAGCGCGGGGTTGAGGTACTGCAGGTTGCCGAGGAGGGACAGCGGCAGCCGGTTCGCGGCAGCCGCGAACGTCAGCAGCGGGAACATCGTCATCGGGCCCGAGAGCACGAGGAACAGGTCCGTGACGTCCCACCCGTCGCCCGCGAAGGTGGCCGTCCCCGCCAGGGACATCGCGACGACGGTGACGGCCGCGAACGGCACCAGGAGCAGGGACTCCACCGTGAGCCCGACGGTGGGAGTCACGCCGCGCCCGACCCGGTTCTTCACCAGGCTGTACAGCCCGAACGCGAGCGCCACGGTGACCGAGATCCACGGCAGCTTCCCGTACCCGACCGTCACCACCACGACCGCCACGGCGCCGATGCCGGCGGAGACCCACTGCGCCGGCCGCAGCCGCTCGCGGTTGACGACCACCGCGAGGAGGATCGTCACCAGCGGGCAGATGAAGTAGCCCAGCGCCACGTCCACGGCGCGTCCCGTCAGCGCACCGTAGGCGTAGAAGAACCACACGACGCCGATGAGGGCGGACGCGACGGCCAGCCGGTTCCGGGAGACGCGATCGGCGAGCGCCCGGAGCAGCGCCCCCCACTGCCGGGTGACGGCCATGATCACGAGCATCACGGCGACGGCCCACACCACCCGGTGGGCGACGATCTCCAGCGGGTGCACGCCCCACAGCAGGATGAGGTAGAGCGGGAAGAAGCCCCACGTCACGTAGCTGACGAGCCCTGCCACCAGTCCGTCGCGGCGGTCCTTGGCCTCGATCGCGTCCATGCCGTCCTCTCTCCGCCGGGCTCACGTGGCCGGCGGCCCCTCGGGTGTCAGCGGGCCAGGACCGGCTCGGCGACCTTGAGGTCGACGCGGTTCTGGGCCTGGGCCACGTGCCTCCCGGCGAGCCGGCCGGAGATCATGGCCCAGCCGATGTGCAGGCCGTGGTTGAGGAGCTGCAGCCCGCCCTGCCCGGTGGAGCCGGCGGCCCACAGCCCGGGGACGACCTCTCCGTCCTCGGTTGTCACGCGGAGCTGGGTGTCCACCGCCAGTCCGCCGTCGGCGAGGGTGACGTAGGCGTTCATCGGGCCGAGGGCGTAGAAGGGCCCTTCCGTGACGCCCTCTCCGAGCCGCTCGCGGCCGAACTCGGCGTCCACGCCGGCGCGCACCTGCTCGTTCCACCGCGCCACCGACGCCCTGAGTGCCGCCGGGGCGATGCCCGTGCTGGCGGCGAGCTCCTCGAGCGTGTCTGCCTGGTGGTAGACGTCCGGACGGAACCGCTTGTAGTCCTGCACGTAGGCGTACGCCACACCGGGGAAGGTGGAGACCGGGTTGGGCCATGCGGAGAACTTCTTGGCGACCTTCGCGTCGAAGATCATGTACCCCGTGTTGGCGTCCGTGGCCGCCACCGCGCGGGCCATCAGCTTGTCGGAGTCCTCGTTCGCCAGCCGCTGCCCGTCCGGGCCGACCAGGATCGCCCCGGCGCCGTACATGGTGTTGTTCGGGCCGATCCAAGATGTCAGCGCGCCTCGGATGACGTACGCGAGCAGGCTCTTCGGGAGACGCTCGACCACCACTCGCATGAGCTTCGTCAGCCCGGGGACCGAGGGGAGCATCTTGATCGGGTCCGGGCGGGTGGACGGCGCGAACCGCAGCCCCTCGTACAGGCGGTCCATCTGCATCATGACGCCGCCGGCCTCGGTGCCCAGGTAGAACCCGTCACCGGTGTTGTTCGGGTTCACCGGGGGCACCTTGGCCGCGGCCTCGCCGACGTACCTGGCCTTCAGCTCGGTGGAGGCGGAGTAGTCGCCGGTTGCGAGGATGACGCCGCGGCGGCCGAAGTAGTTCTGCCCGTTCGCGGAGGCGCCGATGATCTCGCCGGCCGCGTTGCGCAGCAGCTTCTCCACGCGCATGGAGGTGTAGATGGCCACCCCGCGCTTCCTGCACTCGCGCAGCAGCGCCTCCCGGTAGGCCTTGGAGTTCGGGAGCACGTTGTGCATGCGCGGCTTCTCGTACGGCGGCTCCGGGGTGGGGCCGAGGAACTGCACACCGATGCTGGAGAGCCACTCCACCGTCGGCCCGGCGTTCTCGGCCAGGATCCGGCGCAGCTCCTTGTTCTCGCGCGCCTCGAACTCCCCGTTGGCAACCTTCATGTCCTCAACGAAGAGGTCGATGCTGTCGTTCACCCCCGCCCGGTACTGGTAAGAGGTGTTCGCGGCCGTGAAGGAACCGACCGACATCGCGGTCGAGCCGCCCACCTCGGCGCACTTCTCCAGGATGATGACGGAGGCCCCCGACGTCGCGGCCGAGATCGCGGCGCTCATGCCCGACCCGCCGCCGCCGATGACCAGGACGTCTGCCGTGTAGATCATGATGTGTTCCTCGTTCGTTCGTGGTTCGGGTCAGCGGGCGCCGGCGAGGGCAGCGGTCCCGACGGCCGGGTCCAGTCCTTCCGCGGAGCTCCCGACGGCGGTGCGCGCGGCCCGTGCGGCGGCCGCGCCTGCCCAGCGTCCGGTGATGTAGCCGGGCGCCAGTCCGCCGGCGTAGCCGTAGTTGGACAGTCCCCCGATGTCGGCGCCCGCGGCGTACAGACCGGGGACGGGCCGGCCGTCGTGGTCGAGCGCCTCGCCGTCGGCGTTGGTTCGGATCCCGCCGAAGGTGAAGGTGATGGACGGCTGGACCATCAGCGCGTAGAAAGGCCCGGTCTGCGGCGCCCGCGCCCCGGCCGCGACCGGGATCCCGCGGGCCACTCCCCCGCCGGCGCCGGCCACGGCGGTGTACCGCTCGAGGGTGTCGCCCAGGTTGGCACGGTCGACGCCCCAGGAGGCGACGACGTCGAGCAGGTCCCCGAGCGTGTCGGCGACGGCGTGCGTCGCGCCCGCTTCCACGGCCAGGGCGAAGCGGTCGATCGTGCCCAGGCCGGGGAAGGGCTCCTCGGTGCCCTCGGTGCGGCGGACGTGGTCGTCGAAGATCAGCACGCCGCGCGCCTCGGGCTGGAAGGTCACCGCCTGGTTGAGCAGCTCGTCGCCCTGGGTCTCGTCGACGAACCGCTCCCCGCGCAGGTTCACGAGCACCGTCGAGCCGGAGTAGTACTGCGACGAGGGCAGGAAGTCCTGCGGCTCAAACCGGTTCACCGGGTGACCGATGAGGTGGCCGTAGAAGGTGCTCATCGCCGTCGTCCCGCCGGCCCCGGCGGCACGCGCCAGGCGCAGCCCGTCGCCCACGCTGCCCGGGTTCGAGCGCAGCAGCAGCCGGTCGGCGTTCGGCCCGATGTGCCGGGTCAGCTCGTCCCGGGCGCCCTGGAACCCACCGGTGGTCAGGACGACGGCGGACGCGTCGTAGCGCACCAGGCGGCCGTCGGCCTCGCGGGCCACGACGCCGGTCACCCGCCTTCCGTCGTCGACAAGCGCGACGACGGCGGTGCCGGTGCGGGCCTCCCCGCCGGCGACGACGACCTCGTCCCGGCACCAGGCGAGGATCGCCTTGATGTCGGTGGAGTAGCCGATGCCGAAGGTCATGATGTCCCGCTTGGGCTCGTCAGAGACCCGCACCCCCGAGGCGCGCAGCTCGGCCAGCGCGTCCTCGTAGTCCGCCACGAGACGGCGGCCGAGGTCGAGCCGTCCCAGCGGGATGCGCGCCTGGTAGGCCTCGACGGTGGGGGCGGTCCAGAACATCCCGGCCGACAGGGCCGCCGACCCGCCGAAGGTGTCCTGCTTCTCCAGCAGGGCCACCCGGGCCCCGGCCCGCGCGGCGGTCATGGCGGCCGCGGACCCGGACACGCCGGACCCGACGACCACGACGTCCGCTGTGCGGACCTCGTCGACATGGTGGTGGTTCATCACTTCGGGCTCCTTCGACGCTGGGCGCCTGGCTGCGCAGCGATCAGTGGCGGGAACGGCAGGTGGGAGGGTCACGCGACCGGGACGGCGTCGACCCGATCCGGGGCGGCAGGCTCGGCCGCGCCCGTCCGGTCGGTGACGAGCCGGTCGGCCGTCAGCCTGCCGGCGGCGTGGCGGGCCACGATGCCGCCGAACACGGCCCCCTTCCCGAGGGACGTGCCGGTCATGTAGGCGGCGCCGTGGAACCCGCCGGTGACCTCACCGATCGCGTACAGGCCCTCGATGACGTCGCCGTCGACGTCGACGACCTGGCCGGACGGGTTGATGGTCACCCCGCAGTAGGTGGTGGTCATCAGCGCCTTGGCCGGGTAGGCGTAGTACGGGGCGGTGTCGATCGGGAGCAGGTCGCCCACCCCGTTGCACAGGTTCGTGCGCCCCACCTCGTCCTCGGCCTCGCCCGCCACGGCGGCGTTGTACCGGGCCACGGTCTGGACGAGCGCGTCCGGGTCGATGCCGGCGGCCTCGGCGAGCTCCTCGATGGTGTCGGCCCTGAAGACGTGCCCGATCTCCTCCAGGGTGTCGATGTCCTTCAGCGGGATGCCGCGGTGGGACTTCGCCCGCACCTTGGCGTCGAACACCTCGAAGCCCAGGCCCTCGGGCTCGTCGAGGACCACCCGGCCCAAGGTCTTGTAGTCCACGGACTCATCCACGAACCGGCGACCGTCCTTGTTCACGATGATCGCGCCCATGTAGTAGGCGGTGAGCAGCTCGTGGAACTCCTCCCCCGTCTCCGGGTGGGAGCCGTAGGTGGCGGAGACGAACGACATGTCGGCCATGCCCGCGCCGAGCTTCCACGCCATCTTGAGCCCGTCGCCGGTGTTGCCCTTCCCGCCGTAGGGGATGGCGGCGAGCTGCTCGGGGGCGAAGATCTTCAGCAAGTCCGTCCCACGGGAGAACCCGCCCGTGGCCAGCACCACCCCGCCCCGGGCGCCGAACAGCACCTCGCCGTCCGGGGTGTCCGCGACGACGCCGGTCACCCGGTCACCATCGCGCACCAGCCGCACCGCCCGGTGCTCCAGGTGCGTCTCGCCGCCCGCCGCTTCGAAGTCGCGGTGGAGGGTGGCCAGCACGTCCTTGATGGCGGCGTTGTGGCCGCGCCGGGCGGACATCCCGGAGCTGATCTCGACCTCGCGGAACTGGACCCCGTGGTCCTTCAGCCACCGGTAGGTGTTCTCCTGGTTGGCCAGGTAGGCCTCCAGCAGGGCCCGGTCGTTGAGGTGCTCGCCGGCCTCGAGCATGTCGCTGAGGAACAGCTCGGCGGAGTCCTCGATGCCCTGCTCGGACTGCTCCGGAGTGCCGGAGAAGGCGAACCAGCCCCCGCTCATCGCGGAGGACCCGCCCAGCTTCTCGGTCTTCTCCAGCAGGGCGACGCTCAGGCCGGCCTCGGCGGCGGCGGTCGCCGCGGTCTGCCCGGCGATGCCGGAGCCGACGACGACCAGGTCGAAGGTGTGGGTGACGGACATGGTGAAAACTCGCTCTCTCGGTTCTGGGTGTACGGCCGGCCGCTCGCAGGGGTACACGGCCGGCCGCACGTCGGGGGGCGGCCGGTCAGCCGGAGGTGGACGTCAGCAGGTGAGCCAGCCGCCGTTGACGTCGAGGCTCGTGCCGGTGATGTAGGACGCCTGGTTGGAGACGAGGAAGGCGACGGCGTCGGCGATCTCCTCGGGCCGGGCGAACCGGTGCATGGGCACCTGGTCGAGCAGCGGACCCTCGGGCGGCACCTCGCCCATCATCGGGGTCTGCACGAAGCCGGGGGCCACCCCGTTGACGCGGATCCGGTACCCGGCCAGCTCGCGGGACAGGCTCGCCGTGAGGTTCTGCAGGGCAGCCTTCGACGCCGCGTACGCCACGGTCGAGGGCAGGAACGGCGGGAAGATCGCGTCCGGCGCCCCGCCGGTGCCGAGCTTGGCGGTGATCGACAGCAGGTTGACGATGCTCGCCGTCCCGTCCGTCGGCATGTAGCGGTAGGCCTCCCGGATCAGGAAGAACGGGGCGCTGACGTTGACCGCCATGACCCGGTTCCACTCCTCGTCGCTCATCTCGAAGAAGGAGATCTTGCGCCCGTCACGCTTGGGCGAGATCCCGACGGCGTTGACGATGACGCCGATGGGCGCCTGTGCGGCCGCGGCCTCGGCAAGCGCCCGGTTGACGTCGCTCTCCGTGAGGTCGCCGGAGAACCCGCGATGGTCGGCGCCGTCGACCTCGGGCAGCGTGGCCGCGGTCCGTTGGGCGGCCGCGGCGTCGGCGTCGGCGACGACGACGGCGTAGCCGGCCGTGGCGAGGCGGCGCGAGATCGCCGCGCCGATGCCACCGGCACCGCCGGTGACGATGGCGGTCTGGGTCAGGGTCGCCGTCGTCGACGGCTCGTGGACGAGGGGCTCGGTCAGGGTTGCCATGCTTGTCTCTCCTTCGGTGACGCGCGGGCGTCAGCTGTTCGAGAACGCCGTGTCGGCGTCGGTGACGGTGACGGGCAGCGACCTGATCGGCGAGAACGTCGTCGGGTACATGATCTTGTTCGCCATCGTCATGATCATCGGGCGGATGATGGACAGGCACTCCTGCCACCGCTCGTTCTTGGCGAGCTCGGCCCGCCGCGCCCGTCGGTCCTCCAGGTCGGTGTAGGCCCAGAAGTGGTTGAGCTCGTTCTGGGGCCCGAACTCGGTGACGAAGTACCCGAGGAACCCACCGAGAATCGGCTTCTGGGCCGGCAGGCCGATGTTCTCGTACGCGTCGAGGTACTCGGCCAGGCTGGCGCCGGTGTGCAGGACGTAGGTGCGCTGCTCGACGATCATCGGGCCACCTCCATCGGCGTGGTGCTGGCGGCGGGCGCAGCCGCCCCGGACGCCACCTCGTCGGCAGACACGTACCGGCCGAAGCGGTGGGTGCCGCCCTCGAGGGTCTTGCCGTCCCCCATGAGCAGCATGTTGATGATGGCGGCGACGATCGTGACGACCCAGAAGATCGTGATGCTGATGGTGCTGCCGCCGCTGAGCCCGGTCAGCCAGGAGGCGATGAACGGGGCGGGTGCCGCGAAGATGAGGTTCGCGCCGGTCAGGGCGAGCGCGGAGCCCGTGTAGCGCTCGTGGGTGGGGAAGGCCTCCGCGAACAGGGCCCCCTGGCCGGCGTTCCCGAACTGCGCGGAGACGAGGGCGAAGGCGACCATCAGCAGGGTGACGGGGAAGCTGCCCAGGTCGACGACCGCGAAGAACATCACGGAGGCGATCAGCGTGCCGATGGAGCCCACCATGAGGATCTTGCGGCGGCCGTAGACGTCAGCCAGACGCCCGCCCCACCAGATGGCGATCACCGAGAGGAAGTTGGAGATCATGATGATGGTGAAGGTCTGGCTGCGCGTGAAGCCGTGGGTCGTCAGGTAGCTGATGCCGAAGACGGAGACGATGTAGAAGGTCAGGACGATCGGCGAGAAGGCCAGGATCAGGCGGAGCATTGTCACCCAGTGGGTCTTGATGACCTGGGCCGGGCTGCTGGTCTCCTGCGCGAGCTCCTTCATGCCCTCCTGGTAGACGGGCGTCTCCTCGACCTTGAGGCGGATGTAGACGCCGACAGCGACCAGGGCGATGCTGAGCAGGAACGGCACGCGCCAGCCCCACGACATGAAGGCCGCCTCGCTCAGCACCCCGGAGAGCACGGCGAGCATGAGGTTCGCGGCCACCTGGCTGATGGGCGACCCCATGGCCATGAGCGCGCCGTAGAAGGCACGGCGGTCGGTGGGGGCGTGCTCCATCGTCATCAGCTGGGCGCCGGTGGCCTCGCCGCCGAGGGCGAAGCCCTGGATGAACCGCATGACGACGAGCAGCAGCGGCGCGGCGAGCCCGATCGCCGAGTACGGCGGGAGCAGACCGATGATCAGGGAGGCGACGCCCATCGAGATGAACGTGGTGAGCAGCACCGTGCGGCGGCCGATCCGGTCGCCGAGGTGACCGAAGACGATGCCGCCCAGCGGACGGGCGAAGAAGCCGACGCCGAACGTGGCGAAGGAGGCGAGGATCCCCATCGCCGGGTCCAGCTCGTTGAAGAACAGCGCCGGGAAGACGGTGGCGGACATCGCGCCGTAGACGGCGAAGTCGAACCACTCGAGGGCGGACCCGAAGGTCCCGGAGACAACTGCCCGCTTGGCCTGGGGCGGGGCGGGCGTGGACGGACGCAGCGGGCGCCTGATGCGCGGCGAGGCGGTCTGACTCATCGGGGACTCCTTCGTCGGACGATCAGCGGAGTGTCGGGGTGAGGTCGTGCGGGCCGAGCGGCGGGGCCGGCGACGTGCCGGGGGTGGTGGCACGTGAGGCCCCGCTTCACCGGACGGGCCGGACGGACCGTCGGGGGTGCTCAGGAGCGGGAACGGACTTTGGTCCCGGTTGTGCTGTGAGCACGAAGGTAGGTCGTCGCTTGCGCTTCACGCAAGAGTCGCTACAGTTATTGCGTGCAGCGCAATACCAGCGTGGATCGCGTCGAGTCGGTCCATCGCGCCCTGGTCCTTCTCAAGCTCATCGGCGAGCGCGGCTCGCTCAGCGTGACGGAGGCCGCGAAGGCGTTGGAGGTCAACCCCTCCACCGCCCAGCGGCTCCTCGTCACGCTCGTCGGCGACGGGTTCGCCCGCCAGGGCGAGCGCAAGCGCTACGAGCCGGGCGCGGAGCTCCTCCGCCCCGGCGCCTCCCACGCGATACCGCCGCTGCGGGCCAGGCTACGGCCGCACCTGGAGCGGCTGTTCGAGCGCGTCGGCGAGACCGTCCACGTGGCGACGCTCGTCGGTACGGAGATCCACCACCTCGACGGCGTCGAGGCCGTCGGGCACCCGTTGCGCTTCGGCCTGCGCATCGGCGTCCGGCTGCCCGCCCACCAGACCTCGGCGGGCAAGGCGATGCTCGCCACCCTCGCCGAGGACGACGTGGACGCCCGGTACGAGGTGGCGATGAACAGTCCGCGCGGCACCGCGATGCGGGTCGAGCTCGCGGACCTCCACCAGCAGCTGGCGAAGGTCCGCCGGCAGCGCGTGGCGACGAACTTCGAGGAGAGCGAGCCCGGAGTCGCGGCGTTCGCCACCTCGATCGGGGTGATCGACGGCGAGCGGGCGGCCTTCAGCATCGCCATGCCCGTCGCGCGCTTCACGAAGGCGGACCTTCCGAAGTTCGTCAGCGCCCTGGTGCGCACCGCCGACGAGGCCGCCGCCGCGCTCCTGCTCTGAGCGCCGGGTCAACCAGGCTCGCTCCCCGAGCGCCGGGCCGACGCCGTCCGCCGTCGTGCACAAGGCACGACGGTGAGGTTTCGAGGCCGGAGAAGCATCGAAACCTCACCGTTGCCGGACGGCTGGGCGCCGGCCGGCCCGGAGGCCGCCCGGCGCCCGGTCACGGATCAAGCTCGACCGCAGCTTGTGCTGCTCAGGCCTGGCGCGAGCCCAGCTGGTCGAGCGGCACCTTGTAGGTCTCGCGCGCAGTGGCGACGGCGATGGCAGAGACGATGCAGGCGCAGGTCACCAGGGCGGCCGCCGGCCACCAGGCGTTGCCGTTGGCGGAGGAGACCGCCTGGATGATCGACGGCGAGAACCCGGTCAGCACGATCCCCAGCTGCAGGCCGATCGCCATCCCGCTGACCCGGAACTTCACGTTGAACATCTCGCTGAAGAACACGGGGTAGACGGCATTGGTGGCCCCGAAGGCGACGGTGATGCACAGGAACATGCCGAGGTAGATCATCGGGACGTTCGCCTCGCCGACGGCCCAGAAGAACTGCCACACCGAGACGGCACCGACGAGGTTGCCGCCGATCAGGACCGGCTTGCGGCCGATCCTGTCGCTGAGCGTGGCGAACAGCGGCTGGGTCACGAGCGCGGTCGCGTACCCGAAGATCGCGGTCCACAGCATGACGCTCGCCTCGATGCCGACCACGTTGGTGGCGTACGTGAGCCCGTACACGGGCACGACCGAGCTGATGACGATGAGGAACGCCGCGAAGATCACCCGCACGACGTCGCGAGGCTGGTGCCGGAGCAGCTCGCCCACGGGCACCTTGGCGACCGCGTCCTGCTCCTTGCGCTCGGCGAAGACCTCGGGCTCCTCGATCGTCCGGCGAAGGATCAGGCCGAAGACCACGATCACGGCGCTGAACCAGAACGGCACACGCCAGCCCCAGGACAGCATCTGCTCCTCGGGCAGCGCCGCGACGGCGAGGAAGGCGAACGTCGCGAGGATGTAGCCGACCCAGATGCCGTTGATCATCCAGGACGTGTAGAGGCCGCGCCTGCCCTCCGGGGCGTGCTCGAGGGTGAGCGAGGTCGATCCGGCGGCCTCGCCACCGACCGAGAGCCCCTGGAAGAGCCGGAGCACGACGAGAAGGGCCGGGGCGAGGATCCCGACGCTGTCGTAGGCCGGCAGGCAGCCGATCAGGAACGTCGCGATGCCCATGACGAGCAGGGTCGCGATCATGACGTTGCGCCGCCCGAGCCGGTCCCCGTAGTGCCCGGCGAGGAAGCCCCCGAGGGGTCGGGCCAGGTAGGCGACGCCGTACGTGGCGAGCGACAGCAGGAGGCCGGTCGCTCCGGCGTCGGGGAAGAACACCCTGCTGAACACGAGGGCCGAGGCCGACGCGTAGATGTACATGTCGTAGTACTCGAGGGCCCCGCCGAAGAAGCCGGCGAGGGAGGAGCGCTTGCCCTGGTTGGTTCCGGGCCTGGTGGGGGCGGCCGTGGCCGGAGGCTTGACGGTGGTCGTCGCCATTGACTGGTCCTTCTCCTGGAGTGGTAGGTGACTCTCGCCAGCGGTGCTGGCTCTCGGGGGTGCTTGGTGGGCGTGAGCCGAGCTCAGTAGTCGGCCCGACCGCCGGACAGGTCGTAGACGAAGCCCGTGGTGAACGACGCCTCGGGCGAGGTGATGTAGGAGACGAGGGCGGCCACCTCGGCGACCGTGCCGAACCGTCCCATCGGGATCAGCGATCTCTGGACCGCCTGCCGCTCCTCGGTCATGCCCGCGATGAGCGGCGTCTCGACAGAGGCAGGGGCGACGGCGTTGATCGTGACACCGGAGGCCGCGTACTCCTTGCCCACGGACTTCACGAGCCCGATCACGCCGGCCTTGGACGCCGAGTAGGCAGCCATCTGCGGGTTGCCCTCCTTGCCGGCGATGGACGCGACGTGCACGATGCGGCCGTAGCCGGCGGGTACCATCCGCGCGAGCGCGGCACGGGTGACGGCGAAGGCACCCCCCAGGTTCAGACCGACGACCCGGTCGAAGGTTGCCTGCGTCGTCTCGACGGTCGGCTCGACGGGGCCCAGGATCCCGGCGCAGTTCACGACGATCTCCAGGCCGCCGAGCTCACGGGCAGCGCTGTCGATCGCTTCCTCCACCGACCCGGCATCGGTGACGTCGATCGCGCCGCGGTGCACCTTTCCCGAGCCCTGCGGCCACCTCGCGTCCGCGAGGTCGAGGGCGGCGACGGCGTGGCCAGCGCCGGCAAGACGGGCGACGACCGCGGCGCCCATGCCGCTGGACGCCCCGACGACGACGGCACGTTGCGCCGTCGGCACCGGTACGCGGTCCTCGTCGGCACGCGCGGTCCTGGTGGATGGCGTGCGGGTGTCGTTCGTGAGCGTCTGACTCACCGGGGACTCCTTCGTCGATCGGATCAGCACACGGGGGCGGCCGGGCTCGTGCCGGCCCAAGAGCGAGCCAGGGGTGGCGGCTGCTGCGGAGCACGGGGCGCTGTGCGAGCGCCCTGTGGCAGGGACGGTCGATGTCCCCATCGGGACCTTGGCCCCCAGTTCTGGTGGGCATGAAGGTAGGAGACCGGTTGCGCGCGGCGCAACCCCTCTGCCATTTGTTTGCGCCTACCGCAACAACCGGCGTCAGGCAGCGCAGGCAGCATGTGCTTCTCCGGCCGACATGAGAGCGATGGATCCGTGAGGCAGCCACAGGACCGAGCCCCGCTCGCACCGCTCTTGCACCGCTGGCGTCCCGAGGAACTGACACCGTGGTCGGACGACTGGCGTGACCAGACCGCGATGCCGCGGAACCGGGACTGCCGTCAGCCCGCCGCGCCCGGCGCCCAGCGCTCCTCGAGCCGGCCGAACCGCCACACGGCCAGGCTCAGCAGCCACGCGCCGACGAAGAGTCCGACCAGCCCGTAGCCGACGGCGCCCAGGTCCAGCCCCGCGACCCAGGCGAGGAACCCGCCGGCCGGGTCGACGTGCTCGGCGAGGAGCTGGATCAGCACCACCGACCCGATGCCCAGAGCCGCGATCACCGAGAGCACGGTGACGGTGAGGTTGTAGTACACCTTGCGCACCGGGGCGAGGAACGCCCAGCCGTAGGCGCGGGCCATGAGCACGCCGTCGGCGGCGTCGAACAGGCTCATGCCGGCGGCGAAGAGCACCGGCAGCACGAGGATCGCGTACCAGGGCAGGGTGAGCGCCGCGGTGCCGCCGGCGAGCACGAGCAGCGCAACCTGGGTGGCGGTGTCGAACCCGAGCCCCATCAGCAGCCCGACGGGGTACATGTGCCACGGCCTGGTGACGCGGCGGGTGAAGCGGCCGAGCAGCCTGGCCATGACGCCGCGGCTGTTGAGCAGACGCTCGAGCTCGCGCTCGTCGAGGGTGGCGCCGCGCATCTCCCGGAACACCCGCACGATGCCGCGGACGGAGCCGAGGTTGAGCAGGCCGATGAGGATGAGGAACGTCCCGGCCACGATCGAGCCGACGGTGCCGAGCGTCTGCTGGAGGGCCGACCCGCCGTCGGCGACCGGTCCGGCCACCGCCCGCACGCCCAGCGCGAGCAGCAGGGCGAGGCCGAAGACGACGCTGGAGTGGCCGAGCGAGAACCAGAACCCCACGCTCAGCGCCGGGCGGTCCTCGCCGACGAGCTTGCGGGTGGTGTTGTCGATGGCGGCGATGTGGTCGGCGTCGAAGGCGTGGCGCACACCGAGGAGGAACGCGGTCACGCCCAGGCCCACGCCGAAGACCCCGGCGCTGCCGACGGTGAGCCGCTGGGGCGCGACGGCGAGGACCAGCACGCCCCAGCCGACGAGGTTGAGGAGCAGCACGGTCGCGGCCATGCCGGCGAGGGACCGCTTCTCGGCCCGTCGGAGGCGCGCCCGTCCGGCGGTGGCCGGCGCGGAGATGGCTGGGGTGGTCACGGACGTGTCCTTTCGACGTTCACAGGAGGCTCGGGATGCTGCTGGCCGCGGTGTACGCGGCGACGGCCACCAGCAACACGGTAAACGCGAGGTTGAGGCGGGCGGGACTCACCCGGGAGGTGATTCGTGCGCCGAGCAGGCTGCCGGCGACGGCGGCCGCGGTGAAGACCCCTACCAGTCCCCAGTCGAGGGTGACGTCCTGCCCGAGCCGGGAGGCCAGCGCGCTGGCGCTGTTGACCGTGATGACCACCAGGGAGGTGCCCACCGCCACGCGCATCGGCAGGCGCAGGACCAGCACGAGCGCCGGGACGACGGCGAACCCGCCGCCCACCCCGAAGAAGCCGGTCAGCAGGCCCACGCCGGTCGCCGTCGCCAGCAGGGTGGCCACGGCCCGGCAGTCGCACCGGAAGGGTCGCAGCGCGAGCATCGGGCTGGTCCGCGCCTCCGGCGGCTCGCGCCCGGCGGCCTGCTCCCGGGCGGCGGCGCGCCGCCGGTGCGTCATGACCCCGGCGACGACGAACATCAGGCCCGCGAAGGCGGCGAGCAGCACGTCCGGGTCGACGCTCGCGGACAGCCGCGACCCGAGGTAGGCGCCGCCCACCCCGAGGAGGCCGAAGACGAGGCCCTGGCCGAGCCGGACACGGCCGGCCCGGGCGTGCGGCACCATCCCGATCAGCGTGGTGACCCCGACGATGACGAGGGACGCCGTCGTCGCGGTCCGGAGGTCCTGGCCGAGGGCGTAGACGAGGGCGGGGACGGTGAGGATGGACCCGCCCCCGCCCAGGGCGCCGACGGTCAGGCCGACGACGACCCCGAGCGGGACGGCGAGGGCGAGCGCGCTCACGCCGAGGCGGGCGCCTGGTCGGCGACGACGGGCAGGCCGGCGGCCTGGGCCGAGCGGTCGAAGCTGTCGTCGACGGCGACCACCCGCCGGCCGGTCGCGGCCACGAGCGAGGCGGCGATGGAGGCGCGGTAGCCGGACGCGCAGTGCACCCACACCTCGCCCTGCGGGACCTCGTCCATGCGCCGGACGATGTCGTGGATCGGGATGTGCACGGCGCCGTCGATGTGGCTCTCGCGCCACTCGCTCGCCCGGCGCACGTCCAGCACCGTGACGGTGCGGTGGTGACGGACCTGCGCGAGGTCGCCGAAGCTCGCGGTGGTGAGCTCGCCGAGCGGGCCGTCGGTCCACTCCTCCGGCCGCCCGGTGGCCGCGGCGGCCGGGCGGTCGATGCCGATGCGGGTGAGCTCGCGCTGGGCCTCGGCCACCTGCTCCGGGCTCTCCCCCAGAAGGGTCACCGGGGTGCCCCACGGGATGAGCCAGCCGAGATAGGTGGCGAACTGGCCGTCCAGGCCGAAGTTGAACGTGCCGGGCACGTGGCCCTTCGCGAAGGCGGTGCGGTTGCGCAGGTCCACCAGCCACTCCCCCGCCTCGAGCCGACGGCGGAGCTGCTCCTTGTCCGCGCGCTCGGGCTCGCTCAGGTCGGCGGCGGCCGGGCCCGCGGAGTTCGCCGGGCCCATGTGCACGTAGTACGCGGGGTAGGCGTCCAGGCCGGCGAGGGTGTCGGCGACGTAGTCCTCCTCGTCCTGGGACATCACCGGGTTGACGAGCCGCTCCTGACCGATGGTCGAGGCGGTGGTGTCGCCGCCGGCGGAGGTGGCGGCGCAGAAGCTGCCGAACCCGTGGGTCGGCATCACCCTGGTGTCGTCGCTCAGCTCCGCGGCGAGGCGGCGCGCCGAGCTGTACTGGTGGCGGGCGAGCTCGTGGGTGTGGGCCTCACCGAGCAGGTCCGGGCGGCCGGTGGAGCCGAAGAGCAGCGAGCCGCCGGAGAACACGGCCGGCTCGTCCCCCTCGAGCACGTAGGACAGGTGGGTGAAGGTGTGCCCGGGCGTGTGCATCGCGCGGACGCGCATGGTCGGGCTGACCTCGACGGTCTCGCCGTCGCGGATGGCGGCGCGCTCGAAGGAGACGTCGTCGTCGGCGTTGACGTGGTACTCCGCCCCGGTCTGCCGGGCAAGGGCGTAGCCACCGGTGACGTAGTCGTTGTGGATGTGGGTCTCGAACACGTGCGTGATCCGGACGCCGGCCCGGGCGGCCAGGTCGAGCACGCGGTCGATGTCGCGCTGGGGGTCGACGACGAAGGCGACCTCGCCGTCGTGGACGAGGTAGCTGCGGTCGCCGAGGGACGGGGTCTCGATGGAGATGATCGTGGGGGTCATGAAGGTTGGTCCTTCCTGGGTGCGGGTCGGCGCGGCGGGCAGGCGCTCAGGCCCCGGCGTGCGGGCCGGTGACGACGGGGTTGCCGGCGCGGATCCAGCCGGCGGTCCCGCCGTCGACGGAGTAGGCGTCGAGGCCCGACGCGCGCAGGTACTCGGCGGCGCGCAGGCTGCGGTTGCCGCTGGCGCAGATGAGGTAGACGGGCTGGTTGGTCGGCAGGAGGGCGGTCCGCTGCGGGACCTCGCTCAGGGGGATGAGCTCCGCACCGGCGACGTGGCCCTGCGCGTACTCCGCCGGCTCACGGACGTCGACGACGAACGCGCCACTCGCCTTCGCGGCAGCGAACTGATCGATGGAGACCTCGGCCATGGACTGTTCCTTCCGTTGGGGTTGATACCCCCAGGGGTATCGGTTCGAAGCCTACAACGAGGCCGCCGCGCTGCGCATTCCCGGACGCCGGGCCGGTCGCTCGCCTTCGACCCTGATACCCCGGGGCGTATAGTTCACCATCGCCACCCACCCACCACGAAGGAGTTCCATCATGTGCAGTCCCGCCCGTTGCGGCACCTGCGGCAAGGTCACCTGGACCGGCTGCGGCATGCACGTCGACGCCGTCATGTCCGACGTCGAGCCCGCGCAGCGATGCACCTGCCGCTGACCCCGCCGACCGGTCGGCCGCCGGAGGGTGACGCCCGTGCCGACCTCGCCTCCCTCGTGCTGGCACGTCGCCGGGACGCCGTCCAGCGCCTGACCGCGGCAGCCGGCAGCTCGTCCCTGTGCACGCTGTCGCGCTCCGGCACGCCGCGGCCCGCGGTGAAGTACCTCGAGGGCACCGTCGCGGCCCTCTCGGACGTCCGCCGCGCGCTGCGCGACCGGCCGGGCGACGCGGAACCGGCCACGACGGACGCTGCCGCCCGGGCGTCGATCGACGAGGCCCGCGAGCGCTGGCTGGCCCGGCGCGGGCGGTCCGCCGCGTCGTCGTCGGACTGGCAGGCCTACCTCGACGGCGCGGTCGACGCCCTGGACGAGCTGGTCGCGACGGCGGAGCGGTACCCGGACGCCGCAGGGGGCGCTGACAGCCCGGCTCCGGGCATCGTCACGCCCCTGACCCGGTCCGCGCCACCTCGCGAGCATGGCACCAGGACGTGGCGGCCCGGCCGGCGAGCCGCCGCCACCACGGTGCTTGCACCACCGCTCTTCGCGGCCCTGGTAGCCACTGGAGGTGGCTGGACACCGCTCTCCGCCCCGTTGTGGACGGCACTCGTGGCACTGACCTCGGTCGTCGGGGCGGCCACGCTCTCGACCTACCTGCCCCTGCGAGGTCAGGGCCGTCGACCGAACGCGGGGTGCACCCCGTGCGCGGCCATGTCCGCCGTGACGGTCCTCGGCGCCGCCTGGCTGCTCGGCTCGGCGCCGCTGCAGCCGACCATGGCGGCCGTGGCGCTGGCCGCAGTGACCTTCGGCCTGGTCCAGCGCGTCACCGGTGCGGGGACCGCCTGCGCCACCTGACCTGCGCCACCTGACGTGCACCCGCGACCGCCAGTCTTCCCCAGAGTCGCACCGGCCGATTGCGGGTCCGACCTGATACCCCGTACCGTATCGGGACGCCACTCGGCGAAGACACCCGACCTCAGGAAACGGATTCGTGACACCGCTCAACACCGGTACCACCACATCAGCAACCGATCAGCCCGTGCTCGCCCCGGAGGCCGTTGCCGAGCGGCTCGCCTCCGCGACACCGCCCCGTCTGATCGACGTCCGCACGCCCGCGGAGTTCGAGGCCGCGCACATCCCGGGGGCCTACAACGTCCCGCTCGACACGCTGCGGGAGCACCGCGACGAGATCGCCCGCCGGCTCGACGAGGAGGTCGTCCTCGTCTGCCGGTCCGGTCAGCGCGCCGCCCGGGCCCAGGAGGCGCTGGCGACCGCCGGGCTGCCAAACCTTCACCTGCTCGAGGGCGGCATGCAGGCCTGGCAGGCGGCCGGCGGCGCGGTCAACCGGGGCAGGCAGAAGTGGGACATCGAGCGTCAGGTCCGGCTCGTCGCCGGCTCCGTGGTGCTCGGCAGCATCCTGGCGAGCACCCGCGTCCCCGGCGCGAAGTGGGTCGCCGCCGCGCTCGGCACCGGCCTGACGGCCGCGTCGCTGACGAACACCTGCGCCATGGGGGCGGCGCTGTCGAAGCTGCCGTACAACCGCGGCGCCTCGGTCGACCCCGTCGAGGCGATCGCGCAGCTCGGCCCCGTCGGCGTCCCGCGCCGCTGACCCCGTCGCCGCGCGCGGCCGCTCCCCTGGGAGTCGCCACACGCGCCGCTGCTCCCCTACGGTGAGGTGACCAGGCCCCCGAGCTCGATGAGCTCGGGGGCCTTCGGTCGGTCAGGCCTGGATGACCACCGGGACGTCGTTCGCCGTCAGCTTCCAGTCCGTCGTGGAGAACGAGCTCGGATCGATCTGCCCCTGCTCACTCACCCAGTCGATGATGAGCTGCCGGATCTCCCGCTGGGCGTTGTAGACCACCGGCGCCGTCGTCACGCCCGGGAAGTTCCCGCCGCCGGACTGCCGGTAGTTGTTGATCGCGATGACGAACCGCTGCGCCGGGTCGATCAGGTCGTCGCCGTACCTGAGGTTCTTGATCCGCGCGCCGACCGGGTGGGCGATGTCGATGTCGTACGTCAGGCGCTCGGTGTAGCCCGCCATGGTGTCGTAGTTGTAGTCCGGGGTGCCGTTCGGCGCGGTGTCGGTGACCGCGTTCGTGACGTCCGCCGGGGCGAACGGTCCCGCGCCGGTCACCTGCTTGAAGTAGCGGGCCGAGAACTCCAGGTAGGCGCGCACCTGCTCGCCGGTCAGGACGATGCCGAGCAGCGTGTTGTCGAAGATGTACATGCCCGCCACGTCGCGCACGGTGACCGCGCCGGCCGGGACCGTCGCGTCCTTGTTGAAGGGAGCCGAGATCGACAGGATCGGCAGCGCCGCCTCCGGTGTGCCCGCGAGCGCCCGCGCCACCTCGGCCGACTGCACGTGGTTGACGAAGTCCATCGCGGCGGTGTCCTCGTACCGTGCCGTCGCCGCCGACATCGCCGCCGCGGACGTGCCGATCACCGAGTTCACGTACCTGCGCACGGTGGCGTGGTCGCCGGTGAGGATGGCCGCGATCGCTGGGTCCTCCGGCACGGTGTTCGCGTTGAGCAGGTGCGCCCCCATGGCGGCGACCTGCCACCGGCCGCGGACCTTCACCAGGTCCAGGTCCATGACGGTCAGCCGCATGCCCCAGCGCAGCGGCTCCGAGAGCAGCACCTGCTTGCCCGTCTGCTTGTTCGTGACGAAGCGCTGCGGGATCTCCAGGTGCGCGTGGCCGACGAGGATCGCGTCGATGCCCGGCACCTCCTCAGCCAGCAGGGTGCTCGCGTTCTCCGGGTAGGGAAGGGCGTCGCCGTAGGAGCTGGAGGTGTTCGGCCCGGAGTGGCAGGAGACGATGACGATGTCGGCGCCGGCCGCCCTCATCTGCGGGACGAAGACCTTCGCCTGCTCCACGATGCCCGGGAAGCGCACCTTGCCGTCGACGACCGCCTTGTCCCAGATGGCCACGCCCGGCGTGACCAGGCCGAGCACGCCGACCGTGATCTTGCGTCCGCCCTCCGGGTTGACGGTGTGGAGGCTGTAGGGCTGGTAGACGGGCTCGTCGGTGTGCCAGTCGACCGCGTTGGCGCACAGCAGCGGGAAGTTCAGCTGCCGGTCGAAGGTGTCGAGCACGTCGAGCCCGTAGTTGAACTCGTGGTTGCCCATCGCGGCGGCGTCGTAGCCGATGGCGTTCATCGCGGCGGCCATGGGGTGGACGTGCCCGCCGGTGATCGGGTCGATCTTGGCGTAGTAGTAGGACAGCGGGGTGCCCTGGATGGTGTCGCCCGCGTCAAGCAGCAGGCAGTTCTCCGCGCCGCGCTCCTCCCGCATCGCGGCGACGAGCGTGGAGATCTTCGCCAGCCCGATGTCGTTGTTCGCCGAGTCGGTGTACTCCGCGTCCTTGAAGTAGTCCCAGTTGAAGACGTTGCCGTGGGTGTCGGTCGTCCCCAGCACGGTCAGCCGGTAGGTGTGCTTGTCCGCGGGCGGCGCGGCGTGCGCGGGCGCTCCGGTCAGCGCGGTGCCCGCGACGCTCAGGGCGGCCAGCTGCAGCAGCCGCCGGCGGCTCACCTCCGTGCCGAGCATCGCCTGGTGGGCGGACAGAGCCTTGTGGTCCATTGCCTCTCCTCATCGAGATACGCGTCCAGCGTCGTGCTGGGTGCTCTGCTCGTGGCAGTGGACCGAAAGTAGCGGCGCCAGATCGGCAGGACGGGCTTAACGGAGAGGTGTCGTTCCGACCATTCGCGTCGGATAACCGCGGACGACGGCGCAGGCCGGCCTCGGCATGACCGCGGACGACGACGCAGGCCGGCCTCGGCATGACCGCGGACGACGACGCAGGCCGGCCTCGGCATGACCGCGGACGACGACGCAGGCTGGCCTCTCTGAGCTACGCGTGCAAGGTCTGTCTTTTCCGAAGGGTGAGCAGCGCGCGACGACGACGAGCTGTGCTGGCACCGATCCAGCCCTGCTCACGCCCGCGCGCGACGGTGGAGCGGTCGCCCCACGCTCGCACGAATCCAGCCCTGCTCACGCCCGCGCGCGACGGTGGAGCGGTGCGCGCCGCGCTGGCTGAATTCGCTCCACGCTGGAAGGTGCCGAAAGGACGACCTCGCTCGGGCGCCGTCGCACCCACGCGCAGACACGCTCGCGCCGTAGCAGGCCGGGCGAGTCCACGCCCAGCCCGGACAACTCCCACTCTCCTCGCCCGCGGAGGGTGAACGGATTCACCCTTCCCAGCTGGGGGGCTTCATCCGCCATGTCCCCGCGACACCTGTCTCCGAACCCGTCCGGTCGCGCTTTCCTGTCCGGGCGGGCCCCTCCCTCCGGGCCCGCACCATCCCGGGACCGGGAGGCACGCGATGAAGCACCACGCCGCACCACGACCGGTGCGCACGAGCCTCGGCGCCGCCCTCGCCACGCTCGCCGTCGTCCTCACGCTCGCCGCCCCCGCCGGCGCCTTCCGCGGCGGCGACGTCGACGACCCCGCCCGCCGCAACCCCGTCACCAACGGCGAGACCGGCAAGACCTACCTGCTCAACAACGGCTGGGACACCGCGCACGACACCACCGCCGTCGTCGGCAACCACTACGACCGCACCTACACCGGCGACTTCGACGGCGACGGCCGCGACACCGTCGTCTACCGCCGCGGCACCACCTACGCCCTCGGCCGGTGCACGCAGACCTACGGCCGCGTCAACGACGAGACCCTCGTCGGTGACTGGGACGGCGACGGCACCGACACCCTCGCGCTCCACCGCGGCAACACGATCCTCCTGACCAACACCGCCTGCTCGTCCCGGGCCGAGCGCACCCTCACCTACGGCCGCCCCGGCGACGTCGTCCTCGTCGGCGACTGGGACGGCGACGGCAAGGACACCTTCGCCGTCCGCCGCGGCAACACCCTCTACATCAAGAACCGTCTCACCGGCGCCCCGGAGATCACCCTCACCTACGGCCGGACAGGCGACACCCTCCTCGTCGGGGACTGGAACGGCGACGGCAAGGACACCTTCGCCATCCGCCGGGGCACCACCTACTATCTCCGCAACACCCTGAGCACCGGCCCCGCCCACCACACCGCCACCTACGGCCGCAGCACCGACGCCGTCGTCGTCGGCGACTGGGACGGCGACCATAAGGACACCCTCGGCGTGCGCCGCCGCGATCCCGTCCCGACGCCGCGGAACCGGCCCGAGCAGATCGCCGCGAGGTACGGCATGTCGGTGCGCTACGCCGCCGCGGACAACCTGTGCGGCTCCGGGAAGGTGGGGTGCTTCGGGCCGGCGCTGCCCTACATCTGGGTCTCGATGACGAACAAGGGTGAGCCGCGGACCGCCGCGCGCATCGAGTCGACGGCGTGGCACGAGTCCGGCCACTCGCTGCAGTACAAGGCGTGCGGCACGATGAAGCTGCCCCGGGTGGAGCAGGTCGCCGACGCGATCGCCGACCGGATCCGGGGTGCGAGGACCCGCTCGGTGGGGGTCACGGCAGATGACCAGCGGAAGGCTGCAACCATCGTCGCCGGGCAGTGCCCGTACTGAGAGCCGCCGCGCCCGGCCCCGGCCGGTCCGGCTACCGTGGGCCCGCACCATGGCAGACGGACAAGGACGGGACATGGCATACCGCTCGGGCGAGAACTTCACGATCCTCACGGTGTGCACCGGCAACATCTGCCGCTCCCCCGCCGTCGAGCACCTGCTCCGGGCGGCGTTCGGCGCCACGAGCGGGGTGACGGTCGAGAGCGCAGGCACCGGTGCGCTGGTCGGGGAGCCGGTGCACGGGCCGATGGCGGACCTGCTGCGCGGCGTGGACGTGGAGCCGGACGGCTTCGCCGCCCGCCGGGTCACCGAGCAGATGCTCCGCGGCGCGGACCTCGTGCTCCCGCTCACCCGGGACCACCGTGCGCAGGTGGTCGACATCGCCCCGGCGGTGGTGCGCCGGACCTTCACGCTGCGGGAGTTCGCGCGCCTGGCGTCGCAGGTGGACCGCGACCAGCTCGAGGCGAGGGCGGGCGGGCCGACGGCGACCCCCGCGTCCCGGCTCGACGCCCTCATCCCGATGGCCGCCGCGCACCGCGCCGCCGTCGACCCGGCGCTGGACGACGTCGTCGACCCGTACCGGCGCGAGCTGTCGGTCTACCAGGAGTCCTTCGACCAGCTGCTGCCCGCGGTGCGGACGATCGCCCAGATCGCCCTGCGTCTCTGACCTGACGCCAGGCCCCGGCCGCGGCCGGGTCCCGCAGCAGGGCTCGGCGTCAGCTCTTCTTCGTCACGTAGTCCGCGAGCAGGTGGGCGGCGTGGCGCTGGAGGTTCCCGCGCGCCCGGTCGTACATCGCCGTCATCCGGGGGTCGGCGTGGCGGGCGGCGTTCTGCACGTCCCGCAGCGTGGCGCCCGCGTCGAGGGAGAGGGTGACGAAGGCGTGCCGCAGCACGTGCGGGTGGACGTGCTTGTCGAGGGTGCGGTCGCCGAGGACGCGGATCCAGCGGTAGGCGGTCGCACGGTCGAGCCGGGTGAGGCTGCGGCGCAGGAGCAGCGGCCCCCGGCCCCGCTCCCCCGCCGCCGCGTCGACCGCCTCGGCCACCGGCGGGGTGAGCGGCATGGTCGCCGGCTTGGCGCCCTTGCCCACGAACGAGACGGTCCGGTAGCCCTGCGCCTCGCCCCGGGTGTCCTCGATGTTCAGGTCGCACGCCTCCCCGACCCGCAGGCCCAGCAGCGCCAGGAGCGACACGAGCGCCCACCGGGCCGGGCCCGCCTCGCGCGCGGCGACCAGCAGCGCGGCGACCTCCTCGCGGGAGAGCCCGAGGAGCCGGGTCTCGTCCCGGCGCACGTGCGGCACGACCAGCCGGCGGGCCGGGGAGTCATCGATGAACCCCTCCTCGGCGGCGTAGCGGTAGAAGGCCCGCACGCACCGCAGCCGTGCCGCGACCGTCCCCGGACCGTTGCCGCGCCCTTTCTCGAGGTAGTGCCGGAACAGGTCGAGGTGGACCCGGCGCACCTCGAGCGGGTCCAGCTGCACGCCCTCGCACCAGCCGTAGAGGATCCGCAGGTGCTGGGTGTAGATGACCAGCGTCCGGCCCCGGTACTGGGCCAGGTACCCGGCCGCGGCGAGTTCGGCCCCGCCCGGCATCCGCCGGGGCACCGTCAACGCACCCGCCATGCCGTGCCCTCCCCCGCTCGCCCGGCTCCGCCGTCGTGCCGACGACGGTAGAGCGGCCCGGCGGCCGGGCGTGGCGGCCGTCCCCAGCCCGCCGTCGGGGCAGCGGGCCGTCCACAGGGGGCGGCGCGCCGCCCCGGGGGCCTACCGCCCGGGGACGACGGCGCCCGCCCGGCCCGGGCCGTCCGCCGCCTCGCCGGCGCGGCCGAGCCGGGCGCCGAGCCACCGGATCTGCCGGCCGAGCTGCTCCGCGGCCCCGCCCTCGTGGCCGTTGAACGGGTAGACGACGATGTCCTTGTCGGCCGCGCCCGCCGGCTGCCCGTAGTGGTTGTAGGCGGCGAAGACGGTCGACGGCGGGCAGGTGACGTCCATGAGGGCGACGGAGAACAGCGCGGGCGCGCCCGCCCGCCGGGCGAAGGCGACCCCGTCGATGTAGGAGAGCGTCCGGAAGGCCTGCTCGACGTGCCAGCGGTGCACGGCGAGGTAGGCCGACACCTCCGAGTAGGGGCGCGCGTCGGTGATCTCCACCGCGCGCCGGATGTGGCACAGGAACGGCACGTCCGGCATGACGGCCGCGACGTCGGGGACCAGCCCGCCGACCGCGAGCGCGATCCCGCCGCCCTGGCTGACGCCCGCGACCGCGACGCGTGCCGGGTCGACGCCCTCGAGGGTCCGGACGGCGTCGACCGCCCGGACGCCGTCGGTGAAGACGCGGCGGTAGTAGTGCTCGGCCGGGTCGGCCAGCCCGCGGGTGAGGAACCCCGGGAAGGCGGGCCCGGACCCGACGGGGTCCGGGGTGTCCCCGCCGGCGCCCCACGCGCTGCCCTGGCCGCGGGTGTCCATGACGAGGTGGACGTAGCCCGCGCTCGCCCACGCGAGCCGCTCGTGCGGGAGCCCGCGGCCGCCGCCGTAGCCCAGGTACTCCACCACGGCCGGCAGCGGGCCGGCCTGCCCGGCCGGACGGGTCAGCCACCCGCGCACCGGGTGCCCGCCGAACCCGGCGAAGGTGACGTCGTACGTCTCGACGAGCGTCAGCCCGGTGTCGACCCGGGCGAGCCGCACGTCCACCTCTGCCGTGCGCGCCTCCGCCAGGGTCCGGGCCCAGAACTCGTCGAAGTCGACCGGCTCCGGCACGTCCGGCCGGTAGGTCTCGAGCTCGGCGAGGGGCAGGTCGTAGAGGGGCATGGGCTCTCCGGGAGGCGTGCTGGACGACGTCGTTGCGCGGGCCGATCGGCCCGGCGCCCATCCTGCCAGTGCCGTTACATTTTTGTGACACGCCGTCGCTAAAGTTGACGTCAGCGACGTCCCCGTTCTCGGCGTCGACCATCCCCCTGACCACGAAGGGCCCCCATGTCTTCGCCCATCCCCCCGCCCCCCGCCGGAAGCCAGCCGTCCTACGGCCCGCCGAACGGCGACCAGCAGAATCCGTACGCCGCCGAGGCCGGTGCCCCCGCCGGTCAGGGCCCCTACGGCCAGGCGCCGTTCGCCCAGCCGGCCGACCCGGGCCAGGCCCCCTACGGCCAGCCGGCCGACTACGGGCAGGCTCCGTACGGCCAGGCCCCCTACGGCCAGGCGCCGGGCCAGCCGTACGGGCAGTCCTACGGCGGACCGTCCTACCCCGGTGGCCCGCGCCCCTCGAGCGGGCTGGCCATCGCCGCGCTCGTCGTCGGCGCGATCTCCCTCATCGTCGCGTGGGTCCCGGTCATCAACATCGTCTCGATCATCGGCGGCATCGTCGCCGTCGTCCTGGGCGTCGTCGCGGTGCGCAAGGCGAGCCGGGGGGTCGCCGGCGGCAAGGGCATGGCCATCGCCGGCGCCGTGCTCGGCGGGGTCTCGCTGGTGGTCGCCATCATCATCAACGTCGTGCTCGGCAACGCCATCAGCGAGGCCGTCGACGCCGCGGAGAGCGCCGCTCCCGCCGTCGCCCCCTCGCCCTCCCCCGCGGATGCGGCCGACGAGCAGACCGTCGACACCGAGCAGCCCGCCGAGCCGGCCGACGCCGAGGCCCCGGCCGCCGCCGGAGGCCTCCTCCCGCTGGGCCAGCCCGCCGAGGTCGGTGACTACACCATCACCGTCACCGGCCTGAACCTCGACGCCGACGAAGCGATCGCGCAGGCCGACGAGTTCAACCCGCCGGCCGAGGGCCAGTACGTCATCGCCGACCTCTCCGTCGTCTACAACGGCACGGAGGAGGGCAACCCGTGGATGGACCTGTCCTACATCTTCACGGGCACCGACGCCGAGGAGTACGACGACGGCACCTGCATGGCGATCGAGGAGAACTCCGTCGTCAACGTGCCGACGCTGGCCACCGGCGACGGGGCCGACTACGAGGTCTGCATGGACGTGCCGGCCGACGCCATCGAGGGCGGGACCTTCTCGGTCGGGCCGTTCCTCTCCTTCGACGCCTCCGAGCGGGCCACCTGGGCGATCAACTGACCCGACCAGGGCCCCGCAGGGCCGTCGACCGAGGCGCCGGAGGACTTCCTCCGGCGCCTCGCTCGTCCTCTCCGCCGTCGTGGCCCCGGGGCGGTCGGGATCTTGGGCGGATCCGCGCCGACGGCGGACGGGTGCGTGCTGCGCCAGCGCGAGACCGTGCGTGCCCGCGCCTCAGCGGGCGCCCGCCTCCAGGTACCTCTTCAGGTCGAGCCAGTTCCGCCGCTCCCAGCCCAGGCCGACCAGAGCGAGAACAGGGGTCAGCACCCGCGTGGGCCCGAGGAGGCGCATGTCCCAGTCCCACCGCAGCAGCGTGCCCGCGCCCGTCTCACGGAAGGTCAGCGTGCCGTCCACCCTCATCGAGGAGGAGCGAATGTCGTTGCGGAGCCGGTGCGGCCGGTCGTACTCCAGGATCTCGACCGTCATCGTTCCCCGGGCCCCTGTGCCCCTCGGCGTGGCCGCGAAGCGGGCGCCCGCCGCCACGGGTCCGTCCGTGAGCTTCTCCGCGCGGACGAGGCGCGGGTTGTAGAGCGGCTCGTTCCGCCCGTCCGCGACCAGGTCGAACACCTCCTCGACCGGCGCGGCGATCGTGACGTCTCCCGTGATGCGCACCATCGCGCTGCTCCCTCCCTCTGCCGGCGGAGCCCACGGCCGGCCGCCGGCGGGCGCGGGCCGCTGTCAGACGCCGCCGCCTCCACCGTGAGACGCCGAGCTGGTGGCCGCGATGATGGCGGCGTTCATGCTGTCGATGGCCCGCCGCACCGACCTTCCTGCCCAGTCGCCCTCGGCGATCTGCCTGGCTCGTGCCTTCAGCTCGCGCTTCTGCAGCCCCAGGGTCGCCGGGTCGATCACCTTGTGCACCGCGTTCAGGGCTAGCAGCAGGGAGATCAGCGCGGCGGTGCGCTCGTCGGCGGTCGTGCCGTTCTGCAGGGCCTGCGCGAGGCCGGCGCGGACCTCCGACTCGTGACGCACGTCCTCGGTGGGCCAGCGCTCTGTCGGGATGAGGCCGAGGATCCGCCCCTCCTCGGCGCGGAGGAGACCGGCCGCGACGAGGCGCTCGTACAGCCGGTCCCGTACGTGCTTGCCGAGCTTCGTGACCACGCTCTCGGGTTTCTTCCCCTCCCTGGCGACGACGACGGCCAGGGCGTCGTCGAGGACGTCGTCGCCCGTGGGGCCGGGGTCCCGGACGGTGAGGCGTCCCTCGTGGACGCGCTCGTCCGGGCCGGCGACGTCGACACGTTCGCGCAGCGCGAGCTCGACGAGCAGCGCGCCGCCGAGGGCGATGTCCGCCTCGGCGCCGGAGACCAGGAGCTTCCCCGTGCTGTCGTCCGTGACTGCGAGCAGGACGTCCTCTGCGACGAGCATTCTTCAGGGTATCCAGCCCCTGCGCTGCCGGGGCTGAGATCGCGGCCGAGCCTGCAGGAGTCGGCCGCCGAGCTCAGTTCAGCGGCGCCCGGCGCCGAGTCGGACGTGGTCGGGGCTCAGATCGGCGAGCCCGCATCCCCTCCGGCTGCGGGCAGCGATTCCGCCTCATTGCCCCAGGCCGCGGGCCGGCGGGGCGATGACCTCGCACGGTGCCGCTGCACGAGCCAGCCGAAGGTCCGTCGTCACGAGGGGCACACCGCGTTCTGCCGCGAGCGCGACGTAGAGGCCGTCGAGCACGCGCAGTCGCTCACGGAGCTCGAACGCGGCCCTGAGGTGAGCGCCGGTCGGCGGGACGAGCACCTGCGGCAACGACGCGATGGCCGCCAGGGCATCAGCCGCAGCCGGCGTTGTGAGTACGCCAGCACGTTCGAGCCGCGCCACAGCAGACAACACCTCGGCGGGCTGGTGGGCCGGCGCGATCACCTCGTGGCCCTCCATCTGGCCCGCCGCCCACACACCGTGACGTTGGTCGGCAACGATCTCGACGAGCGCGGAGGCGTCCAGGACAATCACGCGCCGAACTCCTCACGCACATCGTCCATCAGGTTCTCGATGTCGACCTGTCGCTCGGCACGTGGCGGCCTGGCGCGTTCGCGCGCCACCCAGTCGGAGATGTCGGAGGTTCGCAGAGCGCGCTCGACCGCCTCCTGCGTCAGCGCCGACAGCGAGATACCGCGTTCTCTCGCGCGACGGTAGAGCTCGTCGGGCAGATAGACGCTCACCTTGGGCATGCCCCCAATGTATCCCCATCAGGTGTCATGAAATACCCCCATCGCTCTCCACGGCCTCGTCGTCGGAGACGCGGCAGCCCCCGGCCGAACGGCCGGGGGCTGCTGCAGGGGGTGGGGTCGTCAGATCCCGAGCGCGCTCTGGATCGGCCCGAGGGCGAAGTAGATGACAAAGAGCACCGCGACGATCCACATGAGCCAGTGGACCTTGCGCGCCCCGCCCTTCCGGGCGGCGGAGAGCACGACGTAGGCGATGAAGCCCGCGCCGATGCCCACGGTGATGGAGTACGCGAAGGGCATGAGGATGATCGTCAGGAACGCGGGGATCGCGATGGCGGCGTCGCGCCACGGGATGTCCGTCACCTGCATCATCATCAGGAAGCCGACGATCACCAGCGCCGGGGTGGCCGCCTCGTAGGGCACGAACGCGGTGAGCGGGGAGAGGAACGTCGCCAGCAGGAACGCGATGCCGGTGACGATCGAGGCGAGACCGGTGCGGGCGCCGTCGCCGACGCCCGTGGCCGACTCGATGTAGCTGGTGTTGGAGGAGACGCCGGCGGCGCCGCCGGCGGCCGCGGCGATGGAGTCGACGACCAGGATGGCGCGGGTCCGCGGCGGGTTGCCCTCCTCGTCGAGCAGGTTCCCCTCGGCGCCGATGGCGACCATCGTGCCCATGGTGTCGAAGAAGTCGGCCAGCATGATGGAGAAGACGAGCAGGATCGCGGCGATCGGGCCGAGCTTCTCGAAGGCGCCGAAGAGCGAGAAGTCGCCGAGGGTGCTGAAGTCCGGCGCCTGCACGGGCGAGCCGGAGAGTGCCGGGACGGTCAGCGCCCAGCCGCCGACGTTCTTGTCCGGGTCGGCGGCGCCGACCTTGGCGACGGCCTCGACGATCGCGGCCAGCACCGCGGCCACGACGATGCCGATGAGGATGGCGCCGCGCACGCCCTTGACCATGAGGAAGGCGATGGTGAAGAGGCCGACGACGAACACCAGCGCCGGCCAGCCGATGAGGGAGCCGTTGACGCCGAGCTGCAGCGGGGTGCCGCCGGGTCGGACGATGCCGGCGTTGACCAGGCCGACGAGGGCGATGAACAGGCCGATGCCGACGGAGATGGCGACCTTGAGCGCGTGGGGGACGGCCTTGAAGACGGCCTCGCGCAGGCCGGTGAGGACGAGGATCAGGATGACGAGACCCTCGAGGACCACCAGGCCCATGGCGTCGCCCCACGTCATGCCGGGCAGGTTGACGAGGGTGAAGGCGAGCAGTGCGTTGATGCCCATGCCGGCGGCCAGCGCGAGCGGGTAGTTCGCGACGGCGCCCATGAGGATCGTCATGATGCCGGCGACCAGCGCGGTGCCCGCGGCGACGGCCGGCAGGTTCGGGGCCGAGCCGCCGCCCAGGAACGCGCCGGTGGAGTCCGGCGTGGACAGGATCAGCGGGTTGACCACGAGGATGTAGGACATTGCGAAGAACGTGACGAGCCCGCCACGGATCTCGCGTCCCACGGTCGAGCCGCGCTCGGTGATCTTGAAGGTCCGCTCGAGCCAGCTGTCAGAAACCCTGGGTGGCGCGCTCTGCGCAGAAGTGCTCACGGGGCGGATTGTGACAGACCGTCAGCAGCACGGGAACCAATATCTCGCCGTAGACGTTGACGAAAATCACGTCCGCCTCGGGCGCCCCCGCAGGGGTCAGCCGACGGTGTTCTCGGACAGCCCGTAGTTCAGGTCGATCCACGGGAAGACCCAGGTGAACAGCACGCCGACGATGGCGAGGGCCAGGACGAGCGCCTCGATCACCTTGAGCCAGCGCGGCCCGGGCAGGAGCCGCCAGATCGCTGCGTACATCAGCTCACCTCCAGGAGCTCGGCGGGCATGCCCTCGCTGCGCGGGACCCAGCCGACCAGTTCTGCGTGGGTGATCCAGCGGTCCTCGATGCCCCACAGCGGGTGGCAGGTGGTGAGGGTGAGCAGCCGTTGGGTCGGCTGGGCCTCGGGTTGGCGCGGCACCGGTGCGATGACGTCGATCTCGGTCCGGTGGACGATGTAGTCGTCGAAGACCTCGTAGACGAGCCAGGCCTCGGCGGTCTCGACGACGATGCGGTCGCCGTGCTGGAGCTTGTCGACGTGCCGGAACGCCGCCCCGTAGGACATGCGGTGCGCGGCGGTGGCGAAGTTGCCGACGGCGCCCGGCATCGCCGTCTCCGGGTAGTGCCCCACGGCGCCGGTGTTGAGGACGTCCCACATCCCAACCCCGTGAACGATCGGCACCTGGTAATCGGCGCCCCAACGCGGAACGCGAAGGGTGGCGAAACCTTCGCCTTCGGCCACCGGCTCCATCACCGGCGGGTCGTCGGTGCGGAGCTCTGCCTCCTGCTCCACCACCGGCTGCTGGAAGCGCTCCTGGATCTCCGACACCGCGGAGGCCTGATCATCCCGCACCGCCACGTCGGTCCAGAAAACCTGCCAGACGACGAAGAGACCGACCAGGAGCCCTGCGGTCAGCAGGAGCTCGCCGATCACGCCCGCAATTCGCGTCCCGACGCTGGGGCGGCGTGGCCGGTCAGCGTTGCGCCGTTCGGCACGCCGGCCGGGGGCCCCGGATGTGGCATCGAGGATGTCAGTACCCACGGGGTCGGACGGGCTCACATGAAGAGCGCGGCAACCAGCACCACGGTGGCGACGATCATCACACCAAGGGCGACGTACTCCACCCGTCGCCAGTAGCGCTGGCGTTCGCTGTACGACATCTTCTTGCGGGCCATGTCGGCATCCTCCCAGACGGCAGAGCGTCACTGCCACGAGAACCTACCTGCTGACGAGGTAGACCTCAGGTTTTCGGGGATCCCTGTCACGAATTGCGCAAGGTGCCCATGCTCCCGCCTCTGGCTTCGGACTCCGATTATGGGAGACTGGCGCAGGCTATTGACCAAACGGGGGACGTCCGTGGAACTGAACGAGTACATCAGCATCCTGCGCAAGCGATGGATCAGCGTGGCGATCATCGCTCTGGCCACGCTCGCCGCAACCGCGGCGGTCACCCTGCTGATGACGCCCAAGTACAGCGCGTCCAACCGCATGTTCTTCGCTGTGGAGGCGGGAGACTCCGTCTCCGACCTGGCACAGGGGTCTACCTTCACCGAGCGCCAGATGACCTCCTACGCGGAAGTCGCCACCTCGCCGCTCGTCCTCGAACCGGTCATCGAGGACCTCGGCCTGAGCGTCACAACCGCCGGCCTCGCCGATGCCCTGACCGTCACGGTCCCCCCGGAGACTGTCATCCTCGAGATCACGGCGACCGACCAGAACCCAGAACTGGCCGCCGAGATCGCGAACGCCGTCGCCGAGGAGCTGACGGTAGCCGTCGGAGACCTCTCCCCGGCACGTCAGGACGGCACCGAGGCCGTCCGCGCGACGGTCACGAGCCCCGCAGTTGCCCCTACCGAGCCCTCCTCACCCAACGTCACCCGCAACCTCGCGCTCGGGCTGGTGCTCGGCCTCATGCTCGGCGTCGGCGTCGCTCTCCTGCGGGAGATGCTCGACACCAAGGTGCGCAACGAGCGGGACATCAACACGGTCACGGAGACATCAGTGATCGGCACCGTCGGATTCGATCCCGCGGGCGTCGAGCAGCCCGTCTTCATGTACGACGACCCCACCGGGCAGCGCGCCGAGGCTGTCCGCCGACTGCGCACCAACCTGCAGTTCGTCGACCTTGCCGACCGTCCCGGCTCGATCGTGGTCACCTCCTCCGTGCCGGGCGAGGGAAAGTCGACGACGGCGATCAACCTCGCCGTCGCGCTCGCTGACTCGGGTGCTCGCGTGGTCCTCGTCGACGCGGACCTGCGCCGGCCCTCCATCGCTGACTACATGGGTCTCGAGGGTCGCGTCGGACTGACCACCGTGCTCATCGGCCGCGCCGAGATCGGGGACGTCGTCCATCCCTGGCGCGACACCTCGCTCGACATCCTCCCGTCGGGGCAGATCCCGCCGAACCCGAGCGAACTGCTGGGCTCCCGAGCGATGGCGACGCTGCTCGGAACACTCACGCAGTCCTACGACATGGTCCTCATCGACAGCCCGCCGTTGCTGCCGGTGACCGACGCCGCGGTGCTGACCAAGCTCGCGGGCGGCGCCCTGGTGGTGGCCGGTGCGGATCGCATCCACAAGGCCCAGCTGGCCGAGTCCCTGGACAACCTGGAGAACGTCGACGCCCGCGTGCTGGGCATCGTGCTCAACAAGGTCGAGCAGAAGGGCCGCGACGGGTACGAGTACACCTACGAGTCGTACTCCGCCGTCGACAGTTCCGGTCAGCCGGTCCCGCGCCCCGACCGTCGCCTCGCGCCGGGCTCCCGTACCGCGACGTGGCCGGGGAAGCCGCTCGCGGCCCACAGCCGTCGTTCCTAGCTTCGCAACGCGACCGTCCTCGGGGGTGGCAGCGGCTTCTTCGATCTGCTGCTACGGCAGAAAAATCTGCGAGCACAGCAGTTCCGCGTCGTGCTCCACGCACGCGATGCCGAGGCGAGTCCACCGGCCGTCGACGATGTTGTTGCGGTGCCCGGGCGACCCCATCCAGGCGTCGACCACCTCGTGCGGCGGCGCGGCACTGTCGACGAGGTTCTCCGCGGCTCGGTTCGTCCCGCAGGCCTCGAGTACCGGCTTCAACGGGGCGTGCTCCAACTCCTGCCCCACGAGGGCTCCTGCCCGGTCCAACGCCGCCTGCTCGCCACATGCTGACGGTGTGAGAGGCTCTAGCCCTTCGGCGACTCTAGCTTCGTTGGTGGAGTGAAAGAGCTCGTCGGCGTAGCGAGATGCCTCGGGCAGCGCTCCGGCCGCCGTCTGAGAGTCGGGGCTTGTCTCCGGCGACACCGCGTTCTCGGGGCCAGTCCCGCACGCGCTGACCGCAACGAGCAGCGCACCGAGTGCGGCCGATGTCCGATAGCCGATCCTCACCGGGGTCCTCCCGTTCTCGCGATGACGAGGCCCCTGCGAGAGTCTCTCGCAGGGGCCTCGTCGAGGCGGCGGGGTCGCGCCGCAGGGTGTCTCAGGCCTGCTGACGGCGGGCGAACACGAGCACGCCGGCGCCGGCGGCCAGGAGCGCGGCGGCTCCGATGACCAGCGGGGTGCTGGAGCTACCGGTGTCGGGCAGCTGGCCGCCCCCGGCAGCGGCGTCGTCGTCACCGGCAGCGTCGTCGTCGGCAGGGTCGCCCACGACGATCTCGTGCTCGAGAACAACCTCGCCGGCCGCGTTCGTGCCGGTGACCTCGTAGACGGCCTCCTCGTGCAGGGTCACGTCGAAGACCGCGACGCCGTTGCCGTCCGTGTCGTTCTCGTCGTACGCCTCACCGGCGATCTCGATGGCGGAGTTCGGAACGCGCGCCGACGCGATGCGGAGGCCGAAGTAGGCGTTCTCGTTCGGTCCCTCGAGCGTGACCTGGAAGGGCACGCCCTGGGCGACGGAGCCGGGAACGCTCGCCTCATAGTCGTCGTCGCCGGTGTAGGCCATGGCAGCCGTCGGCGCCAGGACGAGAGCCGCGGCCGCGGCGGCGGTGCTGAGCACGCGTCGGTTCATGGTGAGATCCCCCAGGTAAGTCAGTGCAAGTACTGCTGTCGTCCGAAACGTTATCAATCAACCCGGATATGCGGAAGCCGACGCCGAAAACTGTCCGACCGACGGCCCGGGCGTGATGCGAGCGATCGGCGGTCCTGTCTGGTTCGGGCCCGTCTCGATCTCGAACTCGAGCGTCGTCATCTGTCCCGGCTCGAGCATCAGCCGGTGCGTACCGACCATCAGTCCGTCATGGACGCGGGTGAGGTAGCTGGCATCTGAATCGTCCGAGGTGGCGCTGACGATCCGCCCTCCGGTCGGTGCGTAGACGTGAAGGTCGGTACGGATGTTCCCGACCGGCACGACCTTCCCGCCGCCCGTTAGCAACGAGGGTAGCGACGCGATGCCATCAGGCACCCGCGAAGTCACGGTGACGGTAACGGCAAGACTTTGGGATCCGTCCGGACGCAAGTCAGTGGAAGTCACCTGAGCGTCGACATGCTCGTAGTACGCGATCTTGGCGCCGCTCCGGTCGTGAACGTAGATGCCCACCAGCGGAGAGTCACCCACTGAGCCGCGGAGTTCGCCGCTCAGGGTGGTGCCCGCGATCAGCGCCTGTTCCTCTGGGACAGCTGACCAAAGCATCAGACGGCCCTGGCCCGCAGCCGTGTCGAGAGCTCCCATAAGAGCCGGCGGGTCGACGGGGCCGGACAGGAACGCCTTGAAGATCTGCTCGGCGGCCGCGGCGAAGAATGCGTCCTGGTCCTGCGGGTCGGCAACGTCGATGTACACCTGGTTCAGCAGCAACTGAGCCGCATTGTCCGAGGTGAGTTCGTGCCCGGTCGGCAGCGTCACCGGCCCGGTGGCGCCCAGGAGGATTCCCAGCGCCACTGGGTCAACTGAGAGCACGCCGTCGACCTCAGTGCCGGTCTCGAGTCGCCAGACCTCACGGGCGAGCTCGGCGGTGCGAGGGAAGTCCGGCGTGGAGGTAACGTTTCCGGGGTATCGGCCCAGTTGTGTGCCGTACAACCCTCGCTCGGCCCGGGACAGGTCCGAGACCGGCTCAGTGAACCCGCCCATGGAGGAGGCCGACCTTTGTTCGGCGAGATCTATCGTCCCGTCTTCCACGGTGAGAAGCACGTAACTGCCCGGCAGACCTCCGGTCGCACGCGGTTCGGAGTTGTTCTGGACGAGGAGGACGTACTCCCGGCGGCCGTCGGCCCCCATCATGGCCGGGATGAGTTTCACGGCCCTGGCGGCGGTCGCTGTCATCTCGGCGACCTGGTCCACCTGTTCGGTGAGCCGATCGACTGGCCCGCGGATCTGCTCGAGCAGGTCGGCCGTCTCGACGTCTTTCAGCGTGATCTGAGCCGAACGCACGGCTTCGTCCGCTGAAATCACCTTGGGGGCAGCTTGCTGGAACGGCTCGAGATCGATCCGTCCGTCCACCGGCGATAGTCGGCCGGGATCGAGCACGTCGACAGCGTCAACGAGCTGCCCGACAGCGTCCGTGGCCAGATCGTCCACGACCACGCTGACCACCTGAAGTGTGCGGACGTCGTCACCGACAACCGGGAGGAGCCCAGCGAGATCCCAATGTGGACCATGGAGGGCCTCACGCGCAGCGTCCGCGCTCTCACGCATCCCTGCAGCAGTAGAGACCGCGGCCTCGCGTTCGCCACCCGCCACTTGGTCCTGGAGGGTCTGGACGTCGTTGGCCGCGGCACTCAGCTCAACGTAGGCGGTACGGGCGTCCCAGGTGGCGACAAGCACGAGAAGTACCGCAGCGAGTCCCATTCCTCCCAGTGCTCCGGCTAAAGCGGCCCCCCAGGGTCCGCCGTTCCGATTGAGCAGGGACCGCCTCGAACGGCGGGACCTGGAGTGGGCAGGACCTCGGACCATGCACCGATCGTAAGCGGACGGCGCTGTATCCCTAATCGAGCGTCAAGAAGAGGTGTCGTACAGCGGCAGCCGTCCTGCTTGAGCCAGCTCGGCCAGCGTCGGAGCTTCCGCGTCCCGTTCAGAGCGGATCGGCTCAGCTAAAGGCTCTGCGATGCCCAGCGTATTCAAGTCTATTCCGAGCGCCGGATCGAGCGCGTCGACGGCAACCTCAGTCACGGAAGCGGACGGCAGCGAGGAGGCGAATAGGATGGTGGAGTTGTCCGCGAGCGAGAGGACAGCGTGCGCCACACCGTGGGGCACATAAACACTTCGCCGGACTCGGTCGTCCAGCAGCACCGAGTCCCACTGGCCGTACGTGGGCGACCCCACCCTCACGTCAAGTACGAGGTCAAGCACTCGCCCAGCGGTGCAGGTGACGTACTTGCTCTGGCTCCGCGAGCCGACGGAGTAGTGGAAACCGCGAAGAACGCCAGTGTGCGTTACCAGCCCGTGGAGTTGAACGGGTCTGAAATCGCGTGTGGGGAACCCCTCAGTGAATTGGGCGAGCTCGAAAAAACCACCTCGCGCATCCTCGCGAATGGCTGGCACACCCTCCCAGCAGCCTGTGATCCGCAACTCTCTGAACTCCACGGGTCCCCCGTTCTGGGTAGTCCATTTCGACGACTGGTGATCTCCGTGACACCGGGCCGCCCAGATGTGTTACCTGTTGTTTTCGATACCATGTTGTCCTGAACGGAGGCCGCTCGCAGCGCGCGGTGCCGCCACAGTCAGACCGGGGGAAGACCTAGTGCCCATGCAAGCCGTGCCTATGCATACCGTGACACGGCGACTGGTCATGATCCTGTGGGACTGCGGAAGCTGGCTAGCAGCGACCGCCATGATCGTGGGCACCCGTTACGAGTTCTACCTGACCGACCCTCAGTGGACGTCGATCTACCTGTACGGCGCGGCTGCCTGCGCCCTTCAGGTAGTCAGCGGAACGGCGCTCAAACTGTACAGGGGTCGCTACCGAGTAGGCGCGTTCGACGAAGCCATCGGTCTCGCCGCATCCACGTTGTGGGTGGCGATCCTCCTCGGTCTGGGGATGCTCGTCGTGCGCGGATTCGACGCCTTCCCGCGCGGCCTGGCCCTGCTGGTGCCACCCATGGCACTGCTCTTCATGGCCGCCGGACGATGGCTGTACCGAGCGTGGAACGTCCGTGCCCGGCACAGCTCACCCGACGCCGAGAACGCTCTGATCTACGGCGCCGGCGACGCCGGCTACCAACTTCTGCGACTCATCAAGGTCGACTCATCGTCGCCCTACCGTGTCGTCGGCCTCATCGACGACGACAAGCGAAAGCGGAACCTCACCCTCCTCGGTGTGCCCGTGCTCGGCGGCCGCAAGAAGCTGGTCAAGATCGCGCACGACAACGACGTCACGACCGTCATCCTCGCCATCTCCTCCGCAAGCACCGAAATGGTGCGCGACATCGCCGACCTCGTCGAGCAGGGCGGCATGCGCTTCCTACTGCTGCCGCCGGTGGCCCAGATCCTCGGTGGCCGGGTCAAACTCAGCGACGTTCGAGAGATCGACATCGCTGACATTCTGGGTCGTCGGCAGGTCGAGACCGACATAGAGTCGATCGCCGATTACCTGACGGGCAAACGTGTGCTGGTAACTGGTGCCGGTGGTTCGATCGGCTCCGAGCTGGCACGCCAGGTGCACAAGTTCGGACCGTCGGAACTCATCCTCCTCGACCGCGACGAGTCCGCCTTGCACGGGGTCCAGCTGTCGATCTACGGCAAGGGTCTGCTCGACACACCTGACATGGTTCTCGCGGACATACGGGACAGGGAGGCGCTGCGGCCCATCTTCGAACGCCATCGGCCGGAGGTTGTCTTCCATGCCGCGGCGCTGAAGCACCTCCCCATGCTCGAGCAGTACCCGGAGGAAGGCTGGAAGACGAATGTCCTCGGCACGCTCAACGTCCTCGAGCTCGCAGCCGAATACGGCGTCCGGCAGTTCGTCAACATCTCGACGGACAAGGCGGCCAACCCGACCAGCGTGCTGGGCAAAACGAAGCGCATTGCCGAGCAATTGACCGCCTGGCACGGCAGGCGCTGCGAGGGCACGTATCTGTCCGTGCGGTTTGGGAACGTCCTCGGCTCCCGCGGGTCGATGCTGCACACCTTCCGCCAGCAGATCAACATGGGCGGGCCTATTACGGTTACCCATCCAGAAATCACTCGCTACTTCATGACCATCCCAGAGGCCTCCGAGCTGGTGATCCAGGCTGCCGCAATCGGCCGGGACGCCGAGGTCCTTGTTCTCGACATGGGCGAGCCAGTCAAGATCTTGGATGTTGCCAAGCGACTCATTACGCACTCCGGCAAGGACATCGAGATCGTTTTCACGGGCCTCCGGCCGAACGAGAAGATGCATGAGGAACTGTTCAGTGTGGATGAGGACGGCACTCGGCCATTCCACCCGCTCATCTCGCACGTGACGGTATCGCCAGTAGCTCCCGACCAGATTTACCACCTGGCACCGCACGCGGCTGCAGATAGTTCAACTCCACCTGAGAGGGCATTTGATGGCTTCCGGTAGAAACACCATCACACAAGGCACTGAGTCAACCTATCTGCCATTCGCACTACCCGACATAGGCGAGGAAGAGATCGACGCAGTTGTCGATGCGATGAGGAGCGGCTGGCTCACAACCGGACCACGCGCAGCCGCGTTCGAGAGAGAGTTCTCTGAGTTTCTCGGCGGCGGCGTACACGCCATCGCTGTCAATTCCGCTACCGCCGGCCTGCACCTCGCGCTCGAGGCTGCGGGCATCGGACCCGGCGACGAGGTCCTAGTCCCGACATGGACATTCACGTCAACCGCAGAAGTGGTGCGGTACTTAGGCGCAGAACCCGTCTTCATTGACATCGAGCCGGAAACTCACAATATAGACTTGGATAGCGCAGCCGCGGCGGTGACGCCACGAACGAAGGCGATCATGCCAGTCCATTTCGCTGGCCTAGCTGTCGACAGCAAACAAATCGCCACGCTCGCCCAACAGCATGAAATCAAGGTCGTAGAGGACGCTGCCCATGCATTACCCGCGACTTCGGCCTCCAAATTAGTCGGGACCCACGGAAGCGAGTTTACTGTTTTCAGCTTTTACGCCACTAAAACCATGACGACCGGCGAAGGCGGCATGGTTGTGACGCCAGACGAGTCCGCTGCGACACGAATGCGCACGATGCGGCTCCATGGAATAGACCGGGACGTGTTCAATCGCTACCGCTCGGACGTCCCTTCTTGGCGCTACGACGTGGTCGCACCCGGCTTCAAGTACAACCTGACCGACCCGGCCGCGGCGATGGGGCGCGTGCAACTGCGTAGATCCGAAAAGATGCAAAGGCGCCGTGAGGCGATCGCCGGCCAATATAATGATGCGTTCCGTGGCTTGCCGCTTCGGCTGCCGGCCGGTCCACCTACGGGCGATACGCATGCTTGGCACTTGTACGTCATCAGTATCACCGACGAAGCGGGCGTGAGCCGCGACGACTTCATCGACCGAATGGGACGTGAAGGCGTTGGCTGTAGCGTCCATTTCATCCCGCTGCATATGCAACCGTACTGGCGAGAGCGGTACAACTTCGCACGCGAAGACTTCCCAGCGGCTACCGCAGAGTTTGAACGCGTAGTTAGCCTCCCAATCTTTTCGAGCATGACGCAAGCCCAGGTCGACAAAGTCATCGCGGCCGTGCATGGAGTCCTGCGTTGACTCTAACTGCACCCGACCTCAAGCGCGGTTGTGACATTCTCATTTCTTGCGCAGCGCTGGTCGCACTATGGCCACTCTTGATAGCGATCGCCATCGCAATTAAACTCGACACACGAGGCCCAGCGCTATTCCGACAAATACGCATTGGGCGCACGGGCCAACCCTTCAGAATCCATAAGTTCAGGACCATGATTGCAGGGGCGCCTGGCTCACTCGTCAGCACGTCAGATGACCAGCGCATCACACGGATTGGACGCATCCTTCGCGCTACAAAGCTCGACGAACTGCCGCAGTTTATCGACGTTGTTGCTGGCCATATGAGTATCGTCGGACCCCGACCTGAGGTACCGGCGTATGTAGACTGCTGGCCGCCTCAACACCGCGAGATTATTCTTTCCATTCGCCCCGGCATCACCGATCCCGCCAGCATCCAGCTGCGGCATGAATCCGACCTGCTAGCCAACGCTCCCGAGCCAGACCGCTATTATCGCGAGGTTTTGCTTCCCCTGAAGACTTCCCTGTACGTGCAGTATGTCGAGACTCGGTCTCTTCGCGGAGACCTGGCGATCATGTTCAAAACTGCCGCGGCAGTACTAAGGCGGTAGCAACAATGCGGTTTGGCATTTTATCTCAGTGGTTTGACCCAGAACCGGGTCCAGCCGCTTTACCTGGCGTCCTTGCCCGCTCCCTAGTGGAACGAGGTCACGACGTTCAGGTACTGACCGGCTTCCCAAACTACCCCACCGGGATAATCCCGGACACTTATCGGGGACGCAGGAGGAGCGACGAGGTTCAGGAAGGCGTCTCTATCCGACGCGTCGCGCTCTACGCAAGCCACGACTCCTCCTCTCTCCGGCGATTCAGCAACTACGCATCCTTCGGCTTATCGGCAACGATCAACGGTCTGCGGCCTCTAGCCGGATTGGACGCAATTTGGGTGAACTACTCGCCAATTACGGTCGCTTTGCCTATGTGGGCGGCAAGGTTCCTGCTCCGGGTGCCCCACGTCGTCCATGTTCTCGACCTATGGCCTGACACGCTACTCGCATCAGGCTTCGCGAGACACGGCCCACTGTACGCGCCGCCAATGCGCGCACTCCAATACTGGACAAACGCGATGTACCGCACTGCCAGTTCAGTCGCATACATTTCGCCGTCGGTCGGCGGGATCCTGCACGACCGCGGCGTATCGCGAGACAAATTGCACTACGTGCCAATGTGGGCGGACGAAAACATCTTTCGGCCGACCTATCAGGACTTGCGTCGTGAGTTGGGCATCCCTGACTCGTCCGTAGTGCTCCTATACGCAGGGACGCTCGGCGAAGCGCAGGGCCTCGCCAGTCTGATAGACGCCTGCTCTCTCGTTACCGACCTGTCCTTCACTTGCATTATCGCTGGTTCAGGTGTGAGCGAATCATCTCTGCGTACCCGAGCCGCAGAGATGGGCGCTTCAAACGTTCGTTTTCTTGGTCGCCTCCCGAGCGAGGCGATGCCCAAACTTATGGCCACTAGCGACATGAGTTATGTGAGTCTGCGTGAGCACCCTCTTTCGCGTGCAACCATGCCGAGTAAGACGCAGGCCGCGCTTGCGTCCGCGAAAGCCATGCTGGTAGCAGCAACCGGAGACGTCGCCCATGTCGCACAACAAAGCCAAGGCGGCATTGTCACTGAGCCAGAGAATCCCACTGCTATTGCCGCGTCAATCCGACACGCTCACAGCCTCGGCCGCGATGAACTCCGGCGCATGGGGCAACGTGCCCGCGATTACTACGAGACAGAATTCTCGGTGGCTGCTGGCACGAAACGTATCGAGTCATTGCTAACCATGGCAGCTAAACGAAAGGTATCCTCATGACGGACCTGAGCAGCATCCGCGGAGCGACCGTGACTGTGACCGGGGGCACAGGGTCGTTCGGATCGACGATGGTCCGGCACCTGCTACGACGCGACGCGGGCGAGGTACGAGTCTTCTCGCGGGACGAAGCGAAACAAGATGAGATGCGCTCGCGGTTTAGCGACGCCCGGCTCCGCTTCTACCTGGGAGACGTCAGAGACTACGACAGTGTCGCGGCGGCAATGGTGGGTGCCGACTTCGCGTTTCACGCAGCCGCGTTGAAGCAAGTACCGTCTTGCGAGTTCTTCCCTATGCAAGCCGTGAAAACCAACGTGACAGGGAGCCATAACGTCCTCCAGGCGGCCTCGTCAGCCGGCGTAGAATCCGTAGTTCTTCTCAGTACGGATAAAGCCGTCTACCCCGTCAACGCCATGGGAATGTCAAAGGCTCTGATGGAGAAGACTGCCCAGGCCTTCGCACGCAACAATCCAAAGTCAAGAACTCGCGTTTCGCTCACCCGTTACGGAAACGTTATGTATTCTCGCGGATCTGTCATACCACGCTTCGTCGATCAACTACAGAGTTCATCGCCGCTCACGATCACCGAACCGACGATGACGCGGTTTTTAATGTCCCTCGAGCAGTCGGTCGACTTGGTCGAGTACGCCTTCCTGCACGCCGAACCCGGAGACCTCTTCGTCCGAAAAGCCCCCGCCGCGACGATCGAGGTGCTAGCAAAGGCAGTGGCAAGGGTTATGGGGATCACCGAACCGCAAATCGAGCGGATTGGCACGCGGCACGGCGAGAAACTCCACGAAACCCTGCTCTCCCGCGAGGAAATGCTCAAAGCGGATGACCATGGGGATTACTTTCGAGTGCCGTTGGATGCAAGATCCATGCAGTACGGCCTATTTTTCGAGGAAGGCGAGGTCGCGATGACCGCTGTCGACGACTACACGTCGGAAAACACAACACGTCTTGACGTTGACGGCACCATCGGACTTCTGCAAACACTACCTGAATTTGATGCTCTTCTGGCGGTGACTCGATGAAGGTCGTCGTCACGGGAGCCGCCGGGTTCCTTGGCTTCCACACACGGGCCCGCCTACGTGCGCTCACCCAGCACGTCGTGATTCCGATTGATCGCTCGAGCTGGTCCCAACTTCCCAGCCTGGTGGATGGCGCAGACGCCGTCATCCATATCGCCGGTGTGAACCGCGGTGAGCCATCGCATGTCGAGAACGGCAACATAGAACTCGGACGACGGGTCGCGCAAGCAATACGTCGCGCCGACACCCCTCCCCGACACATCGTCTATGCGAATTCGATACAGGCCGGCAATGCGTCGCCCTATGGCAACGGGAAGGCTTCGGCAGGCTCGTTGCTTCAATCTGCCTCCCAGGAGGCAGAGGCGCAATTCACTGATGTCAGACTGCCGAATCTCTTCGGTGAGCACGGACGTCCTCAGTACAACTCGTTCGTTGCTACTTTCGCACATGCCGTGATTAACGGGGAACGCCCCCGCATAGAGGACCGCCCGGTTTCGCTCCTGCACGCACAGGAGGCGGCGGCCACATTGATTAACAGTCTTGAGACGCCTCAGTCACTTCTCACACCGACTGCGACCCCCACCAGTGTGCAAGCGGTGTACGCCAAACTGTCCGATTTCAACGATACGTACCAATCGGGCGAGATTCCTGCCCTAGATACCAAGCTCGACCTAGAACTTTTCAACACCTTACGCGCTGCGCGGTTTCCGAGCCACTACCCCATTGCGCTTCCCCCTCGAACAGATGTGCGCGGAACATTGACAGAACTTGTTCGTGCTCAACGGTCGCAAGGCCAAACTTTCGTTTCGACAACGAAATCTGGCTATGTCCGAGGTGAACACTTCCATCTGCGGAAGATCGAGCGTTTCGTTGTTCTGTCGGGATCTGCTCGTATCTCGTTGCGTCGACTTTTCTCCGACGAGGTCGTCTCTTTCGACGTCTCAGGCAATCAACCGGTGGCGATCGACATGCCTACGATGTGGGCGCACAACATCACCAACACCGACTCAAGCGATCTTGTCACGATGTTTTGGACTAACGAGCTCTTCGATCCGAGCGATACAGACACCTTCCCGGAACAGGTCGAGGTCGGATCAAACGCACCAACAGCGTCATGACGCACTTGACGCTTGCGCCCTTGGCGCACGAAGACGCCGGACCGGCGGCCGAACTACATATTTCTGCATTCCCCGACTTCTTCCTCTCGCGGTTGGGCAGCAGATTTCTACGTGAGTTCTACGCCGGCTTCGCCAACGATCCCACGGCGATCACTGTTGTCGCTCACGACCCAGAAGGCAACATTGTGGGAATAGCGGTAGGAACGACGGAACCGCGAGGCTTCTTCAAGCGCCTTCTCATACGCCAGTGGGCTGGCTTCGTCATAGCCTCAATTGGTGCTGCCGTTGCCCACCCGGCTGCTATCCCACGGCTATTGCGGGCAGTTGCGTATCGCGGTGATGTAGGTGACCGAACGGATGGCGCGCTACTCAGTTCCATTTTCGTGAATAGCACCCATCGAGGCACGGGGGCAGGCGGCCAACTGCTCGAGGAGTGGACGACCGCGGCGGCTCGAAAGTCCGCCGACAAGGCTTTCCTTATAACGGACGCCCTGGAGAATGATGCTGTCAATTCTTTCTACGTCCGCCACGGTTGGGTTCTCGACGGGACATACCAAACTAAAGAGGGCCGGGCAATGAATAGGTACGTTAAAGCGATGGGCGGAGGTTCTCAATGAAGGTTCTGACGATAGTCGGCACGAGGCCTGAACTGATCAGGCTTTCCCGTGTTATCGCGCGACTCGATTCCACTGTGGATCATGTGCTTGTGCACACCGGCCAAAATTACGACCCAACTTTGAGGGACGTTTTCTTCGAGGATCTAGCTATCCGGCAACCTGACCACGTGCTCGGTGTCGATACTTCCTCCCTCGGCAGAACGCTGGGAGAGATCCTCATTCGCACCGAAGAAGTGCTCAAGACGGAGCAGCCAGATGCTGTCCTAGTGCTCGGTGACACTAATAGTTCCATCGCTGCTGTTATCGCCAAGCGGATGCATATACCCGTATACCACATGGAAGCCGGAAACCGCAGCTTCGACGAAAACGTGCCAGAAGAGACGAACCGCCGTCTAATCGACCACATTGCGGACTTCAATCTGGTATACACAGAACACGCACGGCGAAACTTGTTGGCCGAGGGTCTCCACAGTCGACGGATCGCGCTTACAGGTTCCCCGATGCGGGAAGTGCTCGATCACTACAGAGGCAAGATTGACACCTCTGATGCGCTCGACAGGTTCGGACTTGAAGAGCGGGGCTACTTCCTCGTGAGTGCGCATCGCGAGGAAAACGTGGACTTAAGGTCCCGACTGGCCCAACTGCTTGAGACCCTAGTTGCGATTCGCAACGAATTTAATATGCCCGTTTTCGTGTCGACCCACCCTAGGACGCGAAAGCGTCTTGGAGCAATCGAAGGCTGGACCACGTCGGAAGGTGTCACTTTCCACGAACCTCTCGGCTTCCACGATTACAATAGGCTTCAACTCGGGGCGGCTTGCGTACTTTCGGATTCGGGCACAATAGCCGAAGAATCGACACTATTGGGTTTCCCGGCGGTTACTCTCCGCGACTCTATTGAACGGCCCGAAGCCCTAGATACTGGTGGCATCATCATGACCGGGCTTGCCGCAGGGGACGTCGTGTCGGCTGTCCGAGAGGCGATGTCTGCACCGCCCGCCCCGAGTATCGGCGCACGACCAACCCTGCCCGAGGACTACGCCGTAAGTAACACGTCCGAACGGGTTGTGCGGTTCATGTTGTCGACGGCTCCGAGACACAGGTTCTGGGCTGGGCTGAGGGATCGGGATACGTCTCCGCGTACACCCAACCCGCAGAACGAGGAGTGACATGCGTATCGCTGTGGTTGCCCTGGGGAAGATCGGTCTTCCGCTCGCCGTGCAGTTCGCCGACGCCGGCCACGAGGTGGTCGGTGTGGACGTGCAGGAGAAGGTTGTCGATCTGGTGAATGCGGCCACGGAGCCGTTCCCGGGGGAGGCGCACCTGCAGGACAAGCTGTCTGAGCTGGTGCCGGCGGGGCGGCTGCGGGCGACCACCGAGTACGCCGACGCGATCCCCGGCGCCGACGCGGTGGTCGTGGTGGTGCCGCTGTTCGTCGACGACGAGACCTGGGCCCCGGACTTTGCGTGGATGGACGCCGCGACCCGGTCGCTGGCCGAGCACCTCACCGCCGGCACGCTGGTCTCCTACGAGACCACCCTGCCGGTGGGGACCACGCGGGGCCGGTGGAAGCCGCTGATCGAGGAGCTCTCCGGGCTGAGGGAGGGGGAGGACTTCCACCTGGTGTTCTCCCCGGAGCGGGTGCTGACCGGCCGGGTGTTCGAGGACCTGCGCCGCTACCCCAAGCTCGTCGGCGGCCTCACTGCCGAGGGCACGGCGCGGGCGGTGGAGTTCTACGAGGCGGTGCTCTCCTTCGACGAGCGCCCGGACCTGGCCCGCCCGAACGGGGTCTGGGACATGGGCACCGCCGAGGCCGCGGAGATGGCCAAGCTCGCCGAGACCACCTACCGCGACGTCAACATCGGCCTGGCCAACCAGTTCGCGCTGTTCGCGGACAAGGCCGGGATCGACGTGTACAAGGTCATCGAGGCGTGCAACTCCCAGCCGTACTCCCACATCCACCGCCCGGGGATCGCGGTGGGCGGGCACTGCATCCCGGTCTACCCGCGCCTGTACCTGTCCACCGATCCGGACGCGTCCATCGTGCGCACCGCGCGGCAGTCCAACGCCGCGATGCCCGAGCACGTGGTCGCCCGGGCCGCGGAGGTTCTCGGTGACCTGTCCGGGCTGCGCGCCGTGGTGCTGGGCGCCTCCTACCGGGGGAAGGTCAAGGAGACCGCGTTCTCCGGGGTCTTCGCCACCGTCGAGGCGCTGCGCGAGCGGGGGGCGCGGGTGGCGGTGCACGACCCGATGTACACCGACGAGGAGCTGGCCGGGTTCGGGTGGGAGCCGTACCACCTCGGCGAGGACGTCGACCTGGCGATCGTCCAGGCCGACCACCCCGAGTACGCCGCCCTGAGCCCGACCGACCTGCCCGGCCTGAAGCTGCTCTTCGACGGCCGCCGCGTCACCGACCCCGCCGCCTGGAACGGCACCCCCCGTCTGGTCATCGGCGGCGGCGCATGACCGCATACGGACGCAGACCGGCCGAGCTGCCGTTGGTGCGCGAGGATGAGGTGTGGCGGTGCCCGGCCACGGGGGCCGTGTATGAGGAGTTCGAGGACACGATCAGAGAGGTACGGGGCGCCTGATGAGCCTGGAGATGATTCCCGCGGCGAGGCCGATCATCGGGGAGGACGAGCGGGTCGCGGTGGACCGGGTGCTCGCCTCGGGGATGGTGGCCCAGGGGCCGGAGGTGAAGGCCTTCGAGGCCGAGTTCGGGCAGCACCTGGTCCAGGGCCGGGAGTGCGTGGCGGTGAACTCGGGGACCTCGGGGCTGCACCTGGGGCTGCTCGCGGCCGGGATCGGCCCGGGCGACGAGGTCATCGTCCCCTCGTTCACGTTCGCCGCGACCGGGAACTCGGTGGCGCTGACGGGGGCGACGCCGGTGTTCGCGGACATCGAGCCGGACTTCTTCTGTCTGGACCCGGCCTCGGTGCGGGCGTCGGTGACGGAGCGGACCAGGGCGGTCATGCCGGTGCACCTGTACGGCCACCCGGCGAACATGCCGGCCCTGCAGGAGATCGCCGACGAGCACGGGCTGCTGGTCTTCGAGGACGCGGCCCAGGCCCACGGCGCCTCCCTGCACGGGCAGAAGGTGGGCTCGTTCGGGACGTTCGGGATGTTCTCGCTGTACCCGACGAAGAACATGACCTCGGGTGAGGGCGGGATGGTCTCCTGCGCCGACGGGGAGATCGCCCGGCGGGTGCGGCTGCTGCGCAACCAGGGCATGGAGCGCCAGTACGCGAATGAGCTGGTGGGGCTGAACAACCGGATGACGGACATCCACGCCGCGATCGGCCGGGTCCAGCTGACCAAGGTTGACGCCTGGACGAGGCAGCGGCAGGACAACGCCGCCTTCCTGAACGCCCACCTCGAGGGGGTCACGACCCCGCCGGTCGCCGAGGGCGCGGTGCACGTCTACCACCAGTACACGATCCGCATCCCCGGCGCGGCCGGGGCGGAGCGGGACCGGGTCGTCACCGCGCTGCGCGAGGAGCACGGCGTGGGGTCCGGGGTCTACTACCCGATCCCGAACCACCGCCTGGAGTCCCTGGCCCCCTACGCCCCGGGGCTGGAGCTGCCCGAGACGGAGCGGGCGGCCGCGGAGGTCATCTCCCTGCCCGTCCACCCCTCCCTCACCCCCGAGCACCTCGAGCGCATCGTCACCGCGGTCAACACCGTCGTGGTGAAGGCAGGAGCCTGACATGACCCAGAGCGAGAGCACGCAGGAGCGCCCGGCGCTGCGGATGGGGCTGATCGGCCTGGGGTCGATGGGCCGCCACCACGCCCGGGTGATCCGCGAGACCCCCGGCATGGACCTCGTCGCGGTCGCCGACCCGGGCGGGGACAAGTTCGGCGTCGCCCGTGACCTGCCCGTCCTGCCCGACGTCCACGCCCTCATCGACGCCGGCCTGGACGCGGCGATGGTCGCGGTGCCGACGATCTACCACGAGGACGTCGCCCTGGCCCTCGCAGAGGCGGGGCTGCACACCATGGTGGAGAAGCCCATCGCCCACACCGCCGAGGCCGGGCAGCGGGTCGCCGACGCCTTCGCGGCCGCCGGCCTGGTCGGCGCCGTCGGCTACGTCGAGCGGTGCAACCCGGCCCTGCTGGAGATGCGCCGCCGGATCGCCGACGGCGAGCTCGGCGAGGTCTACCAGATCGCCACCTCCCGCCAGGGCCCCTTCCCGGGCCGCATCAGCGACGTCGGGGTTGTCAAGGACCTCGCCACCCACGACGTGGACCTGACCGCCTGGCTCGCCCAGTCCCCCTACGAGTCCGTCTCGGCGCAGGTCACCCACCGCTCCGGGCGCGAGCACGAGGACATGGTCGTCGCCGTGGGCCGCCTGGCGAACGGGATCATCGTCAACCACATGGTCAACTGGCTCTCCCCCCGCAAGGAGCGCCAAACCGTCGTCACCGGCGAGAAGGGCGCCCTCGTCGCGGACACCGTGGCCGGGGACCTGACCTTCTACGCCAACGGCACCGTCGCCACCCAGTGGGACGCCGTCGCCACCTTCCGCGGCGTCTCCGAGGGCGACTCGATCCGCTACGCCATCAACAAGCGCGAACCCCTGCGCGTGGAGCAGGAGAACTTCCGCGACACCATCCACGGCACCAACACCCCCACCACCACCGCCGTGTCCATGGCCGAGGGCGTCCACACCCTCACCGTCGTCGAAGCCCTCCTCGACTCCGCCGAAGCCTCCATTTCTACGGCGATCTGAGTTGGAAAGAAATCCGGACCGAGCGGAAGCGCGATGACGCAGCAGGGCAAAACTCGGCGCCGTAGTGTTGCATTGTTGGCAGGCGGGTCAACCGCAGGTCAACTAATTACCTTCGGCCTCACGCCCCTAATATCTAGGCTGTACACACCCGACGACTTCGCAGTCCTGACGGTGATTTCGACCATTGCGTTAACGTTGGGCATAGTATCGGCCTTGCGATTCGACGCCGCGATTCCACTGCCTAAGCGCGATCAGGATGCATACTCTCTTGTGCATCTTGGACTGCTCGCGACCCTCATCATAACAACTACAGGCGTAATCATAGCACTTACGTTCCGGCAACCAATTTCCATCGCCTTTGGCATTGAGGCACTCAGTTCATGGCTTTGGGTAGCGCCCGTAAGCGCGGGAGCGATGGGAACCTATGTCACCTTGAGTCAACTCGCGATCCGGCGGCAGGACTTCAGGCCAATCGGAACCCGTAACGTCATGACGCCATCGCTAACGTCTGCGAGCCAGCTCGCCTTCGGTACTGGCGGCCTTCAACCGGGCGGGCTGCCTTTAGGCTACCTAGTTGGCCAACTTGCAGGCGCTCTTTCCATGGCAAAACGAGCCGACCTGCAGTCTATGCGCTCAGCAAGCATCCGATCGCCTCAATCGCTCAAGAAAGTTGCGCGCCGATACCGACGGTTTCCCCTCGTACTGGCACCCTCGGCTCTGATAAATAGTCTCGGAACACAACTCCCCATAGTCTTGATTGCGCTGTCGTACGCACCGGCCGAAGTAGGCTCGCTTGGCCTCGCTCAACGGGTGCTGTATGCGCCCGTCGTACTAGTCGGCGTAGCACTATCACAGGTATACCTATCTGAACTGTCACGTTCCGTCCGCGAAGGCGGCTCTAACATCGTCAGCCAATTTGTACGCACGAGTGCGGTACTTGCCGTCGCTGGTTTCGTAGTCGCGTTGGTGCTGCTCGTAGCTGGCCCACAACTTTTCTCAACGATATTAGGGCACGATTGGGAGATGTCTGGCCGATTCGCTCAACTACTGGCAGCGGCAATTGCTCTGCAACTAATCGCTTCACCACTCTCGCAGACACTCATTGTCGCCGAACGGACAGCCCTACAGTTTGGATGGGACCTGTCCCGACTACTCCTCACAACTGGTGCCGTTGCGCTTTGCATCATGAGTGACCTAAGCGCGGAGAAAGCCGTACTAGCATTTTCACTTTCCACTGCAGCCGCTTACGTATTATCTTGGTTGATGTCGTACTCGGCAGTGCGCCGCTTGCGCGCGACGCATCCTTGATTCGATTGGACCAGTTTCTAGGTGGCAGCCTAAAAGAAGCCTTCACCGGAGATCGACAGAAAAATCAACTTGCCCGAAGCTTAGAGTCCTACAACGTGAAGGGATTACTTTGCACATCGCTATTCTTACCACGGCTCACCCATGGGACGACGTCCGTGTTCGAACCAAGTTTGCAGACTCGTTCGTCGCGGCTGGCGACCGAGTCACATGGATAGGACCCGATAAGGCATTCTTCGCCACGTCGCGGCACGGCAACATCCACTGGCGCCTTTGTCGCGCGAGGGATGGTAAAGTCGGTCGAATCGTTCAGATACCACGATTAGTTCGCGCAGCGATTCGCATAGAAGGTGCAGACTACTTTTACGTGCCAGACCCAGACGCCCTGCCTATCGCACTTCTTGCCGCAAGAGTAACGGGCTCTTCTGTAGTCTTTGATATTCATGAAGAGTTCCATGGCGGACTCCTGCAGCGCCTATTCGGAAAACGCCTCGGCTCTCTCACAGCACCTCTCGTCAAGTGGGCAATTTCCGCCTTAGCTGGCCGAGCGGACATAGTAACGGCTGTGAGCCGAACAATCCTCGATATGTACTCTGGCACTCACGCTGCACGCCAGGTCGTGCACAACGCGCCCCCCGCGGCCTTCGCTCGCGGAGAGCGCGGGAAGCGTATCGCTGACGGTGCGCCGATGAGGATTTTTCATGGGAAGGCACTCGCCACTAATGGCACGCCTCAAATTTTGGACGCCGCGGCTAAACTTCGCGGCCGGGACGCACAGTTCGTGATGATTCCGTACGGCATGCCTGGCGGCCCGGCTTTCTGGCCAGACTTTGAGGACGCACTTTCCTCTCGAGACGCCGAGGCAAATGTCGCACTTGCGGAACCCGTTCAGCATTCCCGCATCCCTGGCCTCCTCCAATCATGCGATGTAGGTATAATTGCTTACGGTCGCACTCTAGGCGAAAGCAGTCTTCCGAACCGCTTTTTCGAGTACATAGCTGCCGGCTTGCCCGTAATAGTGCCCTCATACGCCACCGAGATGGCTTCCATAGTTAAAGACCATCGCATCGGCCTAACTGTGGACGCCGAGGACCCGGAGAGCATCGCTGGGGGTATCGTCTGGATGCTCGAGAACCGCGAAGAAGCGATGAAGATGGGAGAACGAGCGCGGGAGCTGTTCGTCGACCGGTATTCCTGGGAACCGACGTTTGCGCGCCTACGCCGATTCATGTCTGAAACTCGGGCAGGTCGTTAGCCGCACCGATTCGGCACGAATTGTGCACTTCCCTGCGAGCGTTCCGGCCGCATATAGACGCCGCTGCAATTTACCCAACACAAGCATTGGACTCAAAACGTGGCTCTGGACAGAACCGGCATCCTATACCGGAGATTGCGCATTGTCCGAAATTTCGTCATGCGGACACTGAAGAGACGCTCGAAGGTGCAACCATCGGCCTTCGTGCACGTTTCATCGCATATCGCTAAAGATCTCGTCGCCGAAGAATATGTGTTCGTTGGAAAGAACTGTGAGATCGGGCCGCAGGTTCGTCTTGGTAGATATACGATGCTGGCGAGCGCAGTGTCGATTATCGGCCAAGACCATGTTCACTCCGATCCCAATGTTCCAATTCAGTTTTCCGGGCGCCCTGCACAATCAGAGACCGTCATCGGTCGCGACGTCTGGATCGGACGTAATGCCATCATCATGCGTGGCTTGATTATCGGAGACGGCGCCATCGTAGGCGCTGGTTCTGTTGTTACGCGAAACGTACCGGCTAGGGAGGTGTGGGCGGGCGTCCCGGCTAGGAAACTCAGAGATCGTTTTATGGATCCTGCTGACGAGGCTGCGCACCGAGCTATGGTTGCTGGGCCGATCCTGGAACCACGATTCGCTCAACCTCAGACGTGACAATGGTAACGGGCTCTCGTTGCAGTCGTTCTGCACCCCTTAGGTCCTTCCATATTGGGGCCCAGGCGAGGCAGTCGACCGACACGTCTTGACGCACGCAAATCCTCTGGCCGCTGGTTCCGGCATCGAGCGTCCCTTGCGTGCCGTGGCATGGAGCGCAGGGGTGCCGGTGCAAAGAAGATTGGGGATCGCACCGATCCGCTTCGATTAGGAGCAGGGGTCGAATGGATTTCCGCACGCAACCCGTCCACGCATTTTCCGGATTCTTCTCGCCCGCCAGATGCGCGGGGCTTAGAACGCCGCCCAACCCTGGCGATTGTTACCGTCCTCGCACTGTGCGACGTGATTGGAGACCATGGTCCATCGGATAACGGGTGCCGTCGTGGCGGTACTCGCAACAGCCAACCTCTTCGTGCCAAACGTAGGTGGGAGCGTACTGACCGATCCGACGTTGATCACGCTTGGCATTGCCACATTGATGGCGGCACACGTCTGGTTCAGCGACCGAGGGCTCATCGGCGCACCACATCTTCCGCTCGTTGGCGTCGCCGCCTCATTCGTTCCGGGCCTTCTAGCTGCCGCCAGCAACGACTACGGGCAGAGTAAGGCACAAGGTCTCGTGATGACTTTCGTCATTGCATGGGCCGCCTTACAGCTTCTGCAACAGCCGAAAGCTCGATTGACATTCCTCTGGACGCTAGCTCTCTGCGGCATCGCCGTCTCAGCGGTTCTGCTGCTGTTCGGCGAGGTCGACAGTTTTGCGGGGCGGTCGTCGGTGTCCGGGCTGAATCCCATCGGTCTCGGTCGCATGGCCGCACTCGGTGCGCTACTAACCGGAGTGGCGGCAGTATCCACCCAAGGCGCCAGGCGGCTCTCTCTCCTCGCTGTTTGTGGATTCACGACTTACTCGGCTGCCACAACGGGTAGCCGTGGCCCGATTCTCGCGGCGGCTATCGCCCTCCTGCTCGCTACCCTTGTAGGACGCCGGTCCGCTTCTAGACTCACCCGGGCCTTCGGCGCTGGCGCCGTGCTCACGCTCGGATACGCGCTACTAACGAGCACCGCGACCGACGCGACGGCACGAATTTTCTCAGACGACAGTTCAGGGCGCACCCAGCTCTGGAGCGAATCCCTTACCGTGGCACGCGAACATCCCGGCGGGATTGGATTCGGCAACCTGTACGGCCACATCACTCCACCGCCGTGGTCACTTTCGACCGGTTATACGGAGTACAGCCATAACATGCTGCTCGAAGCAGCCGTCGAGGGCGGCTGGGTAGCCCTTGCTGGGTTGGTGCTCGTGCTCGTCATTTCGCTCAAGGCACTCGTCAGTCAAGTCACGTGCCCTAACGGCATCGCCATGCTAGCGGTGTTCGTCTTTTCCGTGGCGAACGCATCGGTGTCGTCCGATCTGGTCGGGAACCGCCTCATGTGGGTGATGATCGGCGCTGGCTTAGCGCTCCGCCTGAGGCGACTGGTACCTCGGCTTGGCCGTGTACACATCGATCGTCGATCGAGGCCCCCGTCGCCTAACGAATTGGTAGCAGCGTCTCCCGCTCTGTTCTCACGTAACGTTGCAGGGATGAGGCTCACAGTGGCCGGCACATCACCGTGCCCTTCACGTCCCTGTCCCGGCACCGCCCTGCTGTAGGTCGCTTGACGAATCCAGGCGTCGGGCGAACATTTCGGATGGTCAAGGACGGGAGTCCGGTTCGGGGCTAAGTGGTGTTCGCCTCACGGCGAGTTATTTCATCCGCCTCGCACGCTTCGCTACGGCGAAAGCGAGACCGACTTAGTCCCCAGCCCGTCCGAGGAACTGTCGCCATGAGGATCATGGCAGCGAGATAACCGCCCGTTAGGAGACTAGTGAACGCCCCGGAGTTGACGGTGGCTAGCGTGGGAACCAGCAGGATAATCGATGTGACTGCGATCGGAAGGTCACGACCAGTAGCGTCGAGCAACCTAAGGATAACAATAAGGATAACGGTCTCAATGAAGATTCCGGGATAGCCCAGGTTCGCATAACCGTCCGCAATGAAGTTCGCATTTGCCGACGTCTCTGCGCTTCCAGAGAATATGGTTCCCACCAGGAACGCGGGACTGACGCTGTAGGGGTAGTCCACAATTCCGGCTAGAAAGCTGTGCCCCCACATCGCCTTCGGCCGGTCATCGAAAACCAGGATATGGGCCGCACTCAACGTCCCAGGAGTAAGTAGTAGCCGGTTAATGAAAATCTGTGCGTAGTACAGGGAGCCCTGAAGCCAGTCGATTGCTAGCGCCAGCCCAGCGGCGCCCATGACCCCACCGAGGAGCGCCGCCCCCCGTAGGCGACCCTGCCACCGGTGAGCCAGAGCGAGGCCGACAAATGCCGGAATTGACAAGAGCACCAACTTGTAACCCGTAACGGAAAAGATTAAGAATTGCCCTAACGCGCCAACAAGGACCATCCCGAAACGTTTCGCGTAGATCCCGCGGGCCACGATGATCGGGTTGATAACGTTGCTCTGCAGCAATATAAGATAGGCAAGCATACCACCACTCACTTGTAATTCGTCCCGGTAGGCGAAGCGGAGGTCTTGAACGTCGCCGAGCGCCACGAACCGGAGGGTTAGCCCAGTCGTCATGAACATATAACCGTAGACGCACACCGTAGTTGCGGTGATAACGAACCAAACCACATGGGGCGGAACGATAATTCGGACTTTCCAAGGACGAGGCCTGATGCCGAACACCAGGACGATGAAGGCGGCCCCCGCGACAAACGTCAACTCAAAGGCCTGTTCAACCTCAATGACGTCCGCATAGTGCGGCACAAGCATCGTTGGTGCCGCAACCATAAGGTATAGAAGCCACACCACGAACTCTGATGGCCGGCGCACCCGCCAAGGTAGGCATAAACCAAGCGCCACAGTTAGTAGGATCGCGACGGCATAGGCAATGATGTCTGGTTCCCTGTACCGCTGCCCAAGATAGTCAAACGCCGGCGCAATTTGGAACCGGTATACCCGGTGCAAGAGCCATGCGTACGCGAGCACAAGCACGTTCACACCGACATAGCGGCCAAGCCCTGACAGTCCGCTTGCTGCCCGTCCGGTCACCCGCCGAAGTGTAGGTGCACACGTTCGGATGGGCCACTAAGGCGGCTCTAGCCGAACGGAAGATCATCCGCACAGCGCCGACTCATCCGGCCACGACTCCAGAGACGTCCGTTCCGGAACAGCAGTCGCTGAGCCAAGCCAAGACCAACGGTCCGGGGTGAATTCTTTGACTGCCCTCATCCCGGCAACTTCCGAACGTGGTGACGTCTCCAACAGTTCTGTTACCGACCGCGCGTCTACAATGACGGTAACTCAAACGTTAAGGACGGGAACATCCCGAGGGCGACACCTTGTCGACGAGTATGGCGGCACTGGTCGTCATGCGCACTGGCCTTCGTGTGCCGCTCAGTTCGGTACCCTGTGAAGGTGAAAATTCTCAGTGTTGTCGGCGCTCGGCCTCAATTTGTCAAACTCGCCCCAATCGCGAGCGAGGCAGCGCAGCGCAATCACGAGCATGTCATCGTTCACACAGGACAGCACTACGATCCCCGTTTGTCCGATGTGTTTTTCACCGAGCTCGGCATCCCGGCTCCTGACGTGCACCTTGGTGTGGGCTCGGGGAGCCACGGCAAGCAGACGGGTGCCATGCTTGCCTCGCTCGACGATGTGCTCGAGGAGCACCAGCCAGACTGGACAGTGGTGTACGGAGACACAAACTCGACGCTGGCCGCCGCATTATCGGCAGTCAAACTGCATCTCCCCGTGGCCCACCTTGAGGCTGGGCTCCGGTCGTTCAACCGACGGATGCCTGAGGAGCACAACCGGATCCTCACTGATCACGCCGCCGATCTACTGCTTGCGCCCACGCAGGTAGCTGCCGACCACCTAGCTGCTGAGGGGCTTGCAGATCGGACTCGAGTCGTCGGCGACGTCATGACGGACGTGCTGCTCGACGTTCGGGCCCGTGTGGGTGACTCTTTCCCAGAGTTCTTATCCTCGCAAGGCCTGGCGAGGTTCGGGTATTACGTCGCTACAATCCACCGGGCAGAGAACACCGACAACGCCGAGCGGTTGCGCGCCATCCTCAAGTCCCTCGGACAGGTGAACCTTCCAGTGGTCCTCTACGCCCACCCGCGCCTCGTCGCTAGAGCGCGGGACCACCAAGCGGACTTGAATCAAGGCAATTTGCTCGTGCATCCGCCGGTTGCGTACCCCGATCTGGTCTCTGCGGTTCTGTCGGCTCGTGGTGTCATCAGCGACTCCGGTGGGCTACAGAAGGAAGCCTTTCTCCTGCGCGTGCCGTGCACGACGGTCCGGACAGAAACGGAGTGGGTAGAGACGGTTTCTCTGGGCTGGAACGAACTCGTCGAGCCCGGTGAGGCTCTGCTCATTTCTGCTCAACGCCCACGCCCCGCCGATACCGACGCTTCGCCATACGGTGACGGAAATGCCGCTGGACGGGTGTTGGACGCCTTCGAAGCCTGAGGTCAGTAGCAGCCGCGGCATAAGTGGCCCGGCACCAGCCACACCAAAGCCGCCAGCGGGGCACCTAGAATCACCTCCCCACGTACCTTCGCTCGGGCCGGCCGACCTCGCCGTACCGCAGCCGTACCTCCGCGCGGCCGGTGTCGGTGAGGTGCTCGAGGTAGCGCCGCGCGCTGACCCGCGAGATCCCGGCCAGCTCGGCGGCCTCGGCGGCGGAGAGGTCGCCTCCGGCGTCGGACAGAACCTGCGCGACCAGCTGGAGCGTCTCCACACTCAGCCCCTTGGGCAGGGTCGCCGCGGTCGTCCGCGGCGCGGCGAAGAGCCGGTCCACCTCCGTCTGTTCCGGCACCTTCCCCTCCGGCAGGGCGCGATGGGTCTGCCGATAGTGCTGCAGCCGCTCGCGAAGGTCGGCAAAGGTGAACGGCTTCATCAGGTACTGCACCGCCCCGCCGCGCACCGCCCGCTTGACCGTCTCGGCCTCCCGGGCGGCGGTGACCACGATGACGTCCATGTCCGGCGCCGCCTCTCGCATGCCGGCCAGGATGTCCAGGCCCGAGGCGCCGGGCAGGAAGACGTCGAGCAGCACCAGGTCCGGCTGCAGCCGCGCGGCGGCCTCGAGCGCCGCGGCCGGGTCGTGCGCCACCCCGACCACCTCGACCCCCTCGCACCGCTTCACGAACCCCTCGTGGATGCGGGCCACCATGTAGTCGTCGTCGACGATCAGCACGCCGATCACGCCGCCACCTCCCTCTTGCCCAGCCGCGCGGTGAACACCGCGCCGTCGTCGTTGTGCACGGCCACGTCCCCGCCGCGCCGGCGGCACACCAGCCGCACCAGCGCCAGCCCGTAGCCGCGCCCGCCCGCCTGGTCCGAGCCCTTCGTGGAGTACCCGGAGCGGAACAGCCGCTCCGCCGTGGCCTCGATCCCGGGCCCGGAGTCGTGCACCCGCACCGTCACCGCCTCCTCGTCCTCGGTCAGCTCGACCGCGACCAGCTTCTCCGGCGCCCCGGCCACGGCGTCGAGCGCGTTGTCCACCAGGTTCCCCACCACGGTCACCAGATCCCGGGAGAGGTCCTCGTCCACCCGCGCCACCGCCGACTCCTCCGCCAGCACCAGCCGCGCCCCTCGCTCGGCGGCCAGGGAGTCCTTGGCGATGAGCAGCGCCGCGATCGGCGGGTCCGAGATCCGCGCCGTCACCTGCGTGTACAGGGTGTCGCGGTGCCGGCTGACGCCCTCGACGAAGCGCACCGCCTCGTCGTACTCCTCCAGCTGCAGCAGCCCGGAGATGGTGTGCAGGTGGTTGGCGAACTCGTGCGTCTGCGCCCGCAGCGTCCCGGTGGTGCGCCGCGAGGTGTCCAGCGCCCGCTCCAGCGCCTTCATCTCCGTGCGGTCGCGCATCGTGGTCACCGACCCGATCACCGCCCCGTGGGAGCGCACCGGCATCCGGTTCAGCGTCAGCAGCCGCGGGCCCACCACCACCAGCCGGTCCCGGGTGGCGTCCTCGGTCAGCGCCTCGCGCAGCTCCGGGTCCGCCGTCAGCTCCGCCAGCGGGCGGCCGACGGCGTCCGGCGGCAGGGCGAGCAGGCGCCGTCCGGCGTCGTTCAGGAGCGTCACCCGCCCGGCGGTGTCCAGGGCGACGACGCCCTCGCGGATGCCGTGCAGCAGCGCCTCGCGGTGCTCCACCAGCCCCGCGATCTCCGTCGGCTCCAGCCCGAGGGTCTGCCGCTTGACCCGGCGGGCGAGCATGGTCGAGCCGATGACCCCGATCGTCGTCGCCAGCCCCACGTAGACCAGCAGGCTGGGGCTGGCCAGCGTGAGCCGCTCGGTCACGTGGGGCAGCTCCCGCTCTACCCGGGCGACGCCGACCAGCGCCCCCTCGTCGTCGAGCACCGGCACCTCCGCGGCGACGGCGGAGCCGGCCACGGGGCCGACCCAGGAGCGGGCGGCCGGGACCTCGGGGCGGTCGTCGTGCAGGGGGTCGCCCACCTCGGCCGGGCGGGAGGACGCCAGCACCGTGCGGTCGGGGCGCATGAGGACGGCGACGTCGGAGCCGGAGACGGTCCGCACCGTCTCCCCCACCGCGGCGAGCGGGGCGCTCCCGCCGGGCAGCGCCGTCGGGACGAGCATGCGGACGGTGGCGTTGCCGGCGAGGTTCTCCGCCGCGGACAGCGCCCGCCGGTTCTCCGTGCGTTGCAGCTGCTCGCCGTGCTGGGCGAAGGAGAGCACGCCGACGGTGAGCACCACGAGGGCGACGATGACGAGCTGGAGCACGAGGAACTGCCCGGCGAGCGTCATCCGGCTCCTGCGCATGCCCACCTCCTCCTCCGGCCGCCCGCGGCCCGTTCGATCTGCGACGTCGCGCGGCCGGCGTGGCTCCGCCCCGTCGCGCGGCCACATCGTCGCACCCGGCGCGGCCCGCCGGGGCGCGCGGCCGCCGTCCGGTCCGTGACCACAAAGAACTCAATGACCGCTGCGACCGCAAGGGTGGGTCCGGCTCCGCCGTCGTCCATGATCGTCCCCGTTCCTGCCCCCTCGACGAAGAGGCCGACAATGACCCGTTCGACGTTCCGAATCCCCGCCCTGCTCGCCGCCGCGGCGCTCGCGCTGACCGCGTGCGGCGTCACCGGCAGCTCCGACGCCGAGCCCGCCGCCGGCGGCGGCACCACCGGCGCCGCCGAGGCCGAGCCGCTGACCGACAAGCGGATCATGGTCCCCAACTCCGCCGGCGGCGGGTACGACCAGACCGCCCGCACCGCCGCGCAGATCATGGAGGAGACCGGCATCTCCTCCGGCCTGGAGGTCTTCAACCTCGAGGGCGCCGGCGGCACCGTGGGCCTGGCCCGCACCGTCTCCGAGTCCGGCAACGGCGACCTCGCCATGCTCATGGGCCTCGGCGTGGTCGGCGCCAGCTACACCAACGAGTCCGAGGCCACCCTCACCGAGACCACCCCCCTGGCCAAGCTCATCGAGGAGCCGGGCGCGATCATGGTGCCCGCCGACTCCGAGTACCAGACCATCGACGACCTCGTCGAGGCGTGGAAGGCCGACCCGGGCGGCCTCTCCGTCGGCGGCGGCTCCAACCCCGGCGGCCCCGACCACCTCCTGCCCATGCAGCTGGCCCAGGCCGTCGGCATCGAGCCCTCCTCCGTCAACTTCGTCACCTTCGACGGCGGAGGCGACCTCCTGCCCGCCATCCTCGGCTCCAAGCTCGACTTCGCGACCTCCGGCGCGGGCGAGTTCAAGGACCAGATCGAGACCGGCGAGATCCGCGTGCTCGCCGTCTCCTCCGAGGAGCCGGTCGAGGGCATCGACGCCCCCACGCTCACCGAGTCCGGCATCGACCTGGTGTTCACGAACTGGCGCGGCATTGTCGCCCCGCCGGAGATCGAGGACGCCGACCGCGACGCCTGGATCGCCGCGCTCGAGCAGATGCACGCCTCCGAGGAGTGGAAGCAGGCGCTGGAGACCAACGGCTGGACCGACGCCTTCATCACCGGCGACGAGTACGCCGACTTCCTCGCCGAGCAGGACCAGCGCGTGGCCGACGTGCTGAAGGAGCTCGGGCTGGCATGAGCACCGCGTCCATGAGCGGTGCCGGGGCGGCGGGCGGTCAGCCGGCCGCCGCCCCGGCCGGCACGGGGCCCGGCGCAGGGCGGGCGTCCGGGCGCGCCGAGCTGGGCGTCGCCGTCCTGCTCGCCGCGCTCGGCGCGCTGATCCTGTGGGACACCGCCGGCCTGCACGCCCCCTACTCCCAGGCGGACCCGGTCGGGCCCAAGGCGCTGCCCAACATCGTGGCCGGGCTGCTGCTGGCGTGCGCCGTCGTCCTCGCGATCGACGTGCTGCGCGGCGGGCGCGGCGAGGCCGAGGGCGGGGAGGACGTCGACCTCACCCACCCCACCGACTGGCGCACCGTGGTGCCGCTGGTGGCCGTGTTCGCCGCGAACATCGTGCTCGTCGACACCCTCGGGTGGGTGCTCTCCGGCACGCTGCTCTTCTTCGGGTCCGTGGTGGCCCTGGGCAGCCGGCACTACGTGCGCGACCTGGTCATCTCCGTGCTGCTCGCGCTCGGCAGCTTCTACGGGTTCTACCTGGGCCTGGGCATCCTGCTGCCCGCCGGCCTGCTGGAGGGGGTGCTCTAGATGGACGTCCTCAACGCCCTCGCCGAGGGCTTCCTCACCGCGGCCACCCCGATCAACCTGCTCTACGCCGTGATCGGCGTGCTGCTCGGCACCGCCGTCGGCGTCCTGCCGGGCCTCGGCCCGGCCATGACGATCGCGCTGCTGCTGCCCGTCACCTTCGCCCTCGAGCCGACGAGCGCCTTCATCATGTTCGCCGGCATCTACTACGGCGGCATGTACGGCGGGTCGACGACGTCGATCCTGCTCAACACCCCCGGCGAGTCCTCCACGGTGGTCACCGCGATCGAGGGCCACAAGATGGCCAAGGCCGGCCGCGCCGCCCAGGCACTGGCGACGGCGGCCATCGGCTCCTTCGTGGCCGGCACCATCGGCACCGCGCTCCTGGCGTTCTTCGCGCCCGTGGTGGTGCGCTTCGCCGTCGAGCTCGGGGCGCCGAGCTACCTGGCGATCATGCTGCTCTCCCTGGTCGCCGTCACCGCGGTGCTCGGGAAGTCGCGGGTGCGCGGGTTCTCCGCCCTCGCGCTCGGGCTGGCGATCGGGCTCATCGGCCTCGACCCGGTGACCGGGCAGTCGCGCCTGACCTTCGGCGAGGCCCAGCTGGTGGACGGCATCGACATCGTGGTGGTCGCCGTGGCGATCTTCGCCGTCGGCGAGGCGCTGTGGGTGGCCGCGCACCTGCGCCGCTCGTCCGGGTCCGTGATCCCGGTGGGACGGCCGTGGATGTCCAAGGAGGACTGGGGCCGGTCCTGGAAGCCGTGGCTGCGCGGCACCGCGTACGGGTTCCCGTTCGGGGCCCTGCCCGCCGGCGGCGCGGAGATCCCCACGTTCCTCTCCTACGTCACGGAGAAGCGGCTGTCGAAGAAGTCCGAGGAGTTCGGCCGCGGCGCCATCGAGGGCGTGGCCGGGCCCGAGGCCGCGAACAACGCCTCGGCCGCTGGGACGCTCGTGCCGATGCTGGCGCTCGGTCTGCCGACCAACGCCACCGCCGCGATCATGCTCGGCGCGTTCATCCAGTTCGGCATCCAGCCCGGGCCGCTGCTGCTCGAGCGCGAGCCGCAGCTGGTGTGGGGCCTGATCGCCTCGCTGTTCATCGGCAACGCGCTGCTGCTGGTGATCAACCTGCCGCTCGCGCCGGCGTGGGCGAAGCTGCTGCAGATCCCGCGGCCGTACCTGTACGCGGGCATTCTGTTCTTCGCCACGCTCGGGGCGTACTCGGTGAACCTGCAGACGTTCGACCTGGTGCTGCTGCTCCTGCTCGGGGCGCTGGGCCTGATGATGCGGCGCTTCGGGCTGCCCGTGCTGCCGCTGATCATCGGCGTCATCATCGGCCCGCTCGCGGAGCGGCAGCTGCGCCGGGCGCTGCAGCTCTCCTCCGGCAGCCCGTCGGGGCTGTTCGACGAGCCGCTCGCGATCGTCATCTACGTGCTCATCGCGATCATCCTCGTCTGGCCGTTCATCGCGGCGGGCGTGCGCAAGGCGCGGGGCACCACCGGCCCCGGCCTCCTGGCCGAGGCGATGGCGACCACCTCCCCGTCCCACCCCTCCCCCGGCGAGCCCGCCTCCCCCGGCGAGACGTCAAGTTCTCCCCGAGAGGTCACGAACTCCGAGCCCGCCTCTCCTAGCCCCTCCCCCGGCGAGACGTCAAGTTCTCCCCGAGAGGTCACGAACTCCGAGCCCGCCACCTCGACCCAGACCACACCCACGGAGAAGAGATGACGATCGTCGTCGGCTACATCCCGACCCCGGAGGGGCACGCCGCCCTCCAGCACGCCATCACGGTGGCGCGGAAGGAGGAGTCGCTGCTCGTCGTCGTGAACTCCTCCCGCGGCGAGTCCGCGGCCGACCCGCGGCTGCTCTCCGAGGAGGAGATCGGCACGGCCGAGCAACAGCTGAACGCCGCGGGCGTGGAGCACCTGCTGGTGCAGCCCTCGCGCGGGCGGTCGGCGGCGGACGAGGTGCTCTCCGCCGCGGACGAGCACCGGGCGGAGATGATCGTCATCGGGCTGCGTCGCCGGACGCCGGTGGGCAAGCTGCTGCTGGGGTCGAACTCGCAGCGCATCCTCCTTGAGGCGCACTGCCCCGTGCTCGCGGTCAAGCCGGACGGTGCCGCGTGACGGCGGTGGTCGGCACGGCCGACCTGTACGACGAGTACGAGGAGCGCCTGCAGTCGTGTGACCTGCAGCTGCGTCAGTACGGCGGGCGGCGGGTGTTCGCCGGCCCGATCGTCACGGTGCGGTGCTTCGAGGACAACGCGCTCGTGAAGACGGTGCTCGGGACGCCCGGTGACGGGCGGGTGCTCGTGGTCGACGGCGGCGGGTCGCTGCACACCGCGCTGATGGGTGACCTCATCGCCGGCTCCGCCGTCGCCAACGGCTGGGCGGGCGTGGTGATCCACGGTGCCGTGCGCGACGTCGCCGCGCTGGCCGAGCTCGACCTGGGTATCAAGGCGCTGGGGTCGAACCCGCGCAAGAGCGCGAAGACCGGGGCCGGTGAGCGGGACGTCGTCGTCTCGTTCGGCGGGGTGTCGTTCACGCCGGGCGCACGGCTGGTGAGCGACGACGACGGGATCGTGGTGCTGCCGGACTGAGGACGGAGCTTCAGCCCAGGCACCGACCCCTCGCCGGGGCTGGTCCAGCTTGAGGAATCCTCCGGCGTCGGACTCATCGTCCGCCCAAGATGACCTTTTCGACGCCTGCCAGCACAGCGGGAGTGGTGCGAGCCCAGCTCGCACCACTCCCGATTGCCACGCCCAGCTGAACCCGTGACGTTGTATCGGTGGTTAGTGCACCGTTGCTCCCTCATGCGCTCGGCTTCCGGCACCACGCAAGAATTGGCCGCCTCGCTCGTCCGCAGGGCGCCCCTCGGCCGCCACCAACTCACCGCGTAGGTAGGTGCCCACGGCTCGCCCGGTAACGGTGCGGCCCGCGTAGGGAGTCCATCCAGCCTTCGAAAGAACATCGGCGTTGCGCAGTGTTCGAGTGGCTGTGGGATCGACCAGCACGATGTCGGCATCTGCGCCCGGAAGAAGGCTGCCCTTGCGGGGCCACAGACCGTAGGCGCGGGCGGGAGCCTCGCTGTACACCCGAACTACGTCCTCGTACGAAAGGTGGCCGCGCGCGACGGCGTCGAGCAGAAGTGAGAACGTGCTGTCCAAGCCGGGGAGGCCGAAGTGGACGTTCCAGATGTCTCCCGCGTGCTTCTGCTCCAGGGTCGATGGCGCGTGATCGCTGGAGATGTGGCTCAGCGCACCCGACCGCAACAGGCGCCACATATCCGCCTCGTCCTCGTCAAGCCGCGCCCTGGCTGGAGGAGTGAACTTGCGCAGAGGTCCCTGCTCGAGGACCTCGTCCTCGCGCAGGAGGAAGTATTGCGGACATGATTCGACACCGATCTGAGCCCCACGTGCCCTCTCCGCCGCGATGTACTCGGCGACCTCAGGGTTGCTGACGTGGGCGATGGTCGCCCTGGCTCGCGTGCGCCGTAGGAGAAGAGCCGCAACGGCTGCTGCGACCAGTTCGGCGTCGCGGTTCCGCCAGTCGAGGAGGATGCCCGGGTCGTCTCGTCCCTGTTCGCGCAACAGCTCCTCGGCGGCCTCGGTGAGAGACTCATCCTCGCAGTGGAGCAGGCTGGTTGCGCCCGCTCGCGCCGTGGCCTGAAGGTGGGTCTTCAAAGCTGCGACGCTATGTCCAGGCACGCCGTGAGTCGTACAGGTGAACACCTTGAAGAATGCCACGCCAGCTGCCCAGAGGTCATCGACAGCGTGGGCGTGACCCGGCCAAGCGTGAGCTGCTAGTCCGAAATCAATGTTCGAGCGCCCACGCAAGTAATCGATCTTGGCCTCGAGGTCCTCGACGGTCCGGACTGGCTGGCCGTGACTGTGCTCGATGATCGTCGTTACGCCGGAGACCGCCGCAGCGCTGGTCCCGGAGGGGAAGTCTTCACGCTCGGTGCTTCCCGGATCCATGAGGTGAACATGGGTATCCACGCCGCCGGGCATAAGTAGAAGCCCGGCCGCGTCGACCGACTGTTTTGCAGTCGGTCGGTCCCGCCCGACGGAGAGGATGCGGCCGTCCTGCACGGCAACGTGCGCCGGCGCTCTCCCGTCAGGTGTCACGACAACGGCGCCGGTGATCAGCAGGTCAACTTCAGGCACAGCAGTCTCCTTCGGAGTTGTCAGGAGTAGCGCAGGTCCTCGACTGTGGCGAACCAGTCGAACGGTTGAGATGAGGTGTTGACGATGACGCTCTGCGGCCGCGTGTAGGCGTGGTAAGCCTCGAGTCCGTTCTCCGACCCGATCCCGCTGTCCTTGGCGCCGCCCCACGGCGACGCGGGGTCGATGCGATGATGATCGTTGACCCATACGATGCCTATGTCGAGGTCTTGGCTCACCCGCACAGCCCTGCCCACATCCCGGGTCCAGACCGAGGCAGCGAGACCGAAGGGAGAGTCGTTAGCCTGACTGACGGCGTCGTCCTCGTCCTCGAACGGGGCGACGAGGGTCACCGGACCGAAGACCTCCTCGTACCAGAGGTCCTGCCCGCGGGATACGTCGGCGACAACTGTCGGCTCGAAGAACCAGCCGCTGCCCAAGCCGTTGTCCTCCGGGACCTGCCCACCGCACAGGATGGTGGCGCCCTGCCGACGGGCACGGTCGACGGCGTCCGCGACCTTAGTGCGCTGAGCCTCCGACACCAGCGGACCGACCTGGGTCTGCAGGTCCATGGGGTCGCCCAGCGCGAGCTTCTGGGTGCGTTCCACCAATCCGTCCACCACGTCGCCGTAGACGTCCCGGTGGACAAGGACTCGCGCCCCCTGGACGCACGTCTGACCTGAAGCGATGAATGCGGCGAAGAGGGCGCCGGCGACGGCCTGGTCGACGTCTGCGTCGTCGAAGACGAGGACAGGAGCCTTGCCGCCGAGCTCGGCCGTGACCGGTATGAGTGCGCGTCCGGCGTTGGCGGCGATGACACGCCCGGTCTCGGTCCCTCCCGTCACATCGAGCTTGTTCAGTCCTCGGTGCTCGCTGAGCGCCCTCCCCGTCGTCGCCCCGAAGCCGGTGACGACGTTCACCACCCCCGGCGGGACGCCAGCCTCCTCAAGCAGGAGGGCCAGGTGGTGCGGCACAACAGGGCCCAGCTCACTGGGCTTGATGACCAACGAGTTCCCGGCCGCCAAGGAGGCGGAGACCTTCTTCATGGTAATGAGCAGAGGGTGGTTCCACGGCGTGATGAGTCCGGCGACGCCGAGGGGGACGCGGCGCACGATGTTCAGGTGCCCGCCACCGAACTCGGGCACAGTCCCCTCGGCGGTCTGAGCGACCGCGCCGAAGTACTCCAGCCACTCGGGCAGACGGCTTAGCTGGGCGCGCATCTCGCGCAGCGTCCGCCCGATCTGCAAGGTCTCCAGGCGCGCGTACTCGTCCACGCGGTCGGCGAGCAGGCCAGCAGCACGGTTGAGGATCCTCGCCCGGTCGCGGGGTCGCATGTCGCGCCAGCGCCCGTCCGCGAACGCAGTTCTGGCGGCGGTGACGGCGGTGTCGACGTCGTCGGCAGTGGCGTGCGCGACGTCGAACAGGTGCGCCCCGGTGGCCGGGTTCCGCACCACGAAGGTGCCTCCGTCCGCCGCGGGTACGTCCGCGCCGTCGATGTGCAGTTGCACGGTCTCAGCCATGGTCGGACTCCTTCAGGTTGAAGATTCGATCGGCGTTGCAGTGGGCCACGGCCTCAAGCTCCTGATCCCCGAGGGCAGCCCCGGCCAGCTGGTCCTCGAAGCTCCCGCCGCCCATGTCGAACGGTGTGTCGGTGCCGTATAAGACACGGTCTGGGCCGACCTGAGCAATCAGCCATGCGGTCGCCTCTGGCCGGTGAGTGAGCGTGTCGTAGTGAAATCGGCGGAGATACTCGCTCGGAGCCTGCTTCGGTGCCGCGGCCTCGGAGCGCACCCGATGGCCGTGGTCCAGGCGGCCGATCTGGTACGGCAGATGTCCGCCGCCGTGGACTAGCACGCAGTCCAGTTCTTGCAAGTCATCAAGGGTGCCGGACAGGATCAACCGCGACGCGGCGACCGCCGTCTGCCAGGGATTTCCCTGGAGATTGGTCAGGTAGTAGTCGTCCAGCTCGGGTGAGCTACCCACGTAGTACGGATGCAGGATCAACGGGACGCCGAGCTCGTTCGCCGCGGCGAGCACCGGCCGGATGGCCTCGCTCTCGAGCGGTACCCCCTCGCAGTGCGGCCCGATCTGTGCCGAGGTCATCCCGTGCTCCCGGATGCACCGGCGCAGCTCGGCCACGGCTGCGTGCGGATCCTGCAGCGGCAGAGTCGCGACGGGTGTGAAACGGTCCGGTGCCTCGGCAGCCATCGCCGCGACAGCATCGTTGATCACCCGGGCGGCATCTACGGCGGCGGCCGCTTCGATCCAGTAGAGGAACAACGGTGGCGCGACAGAAAGGAGAGCGTGGTCGACGCCTGTGCCGTCCATGACCGCCAGCCGGGCCTCCACGTCGTGGAACGCGTCCAGGAACGGGTACCGGTATCCCTGACGATGGACAACCCACGACCTTCCGCCGTCGTTCTCTAGGCGGATGCCGTCGGGCGCGCTCCCGGAGCGCATCATCTCCACGATCGCCGGTGGAATCACGTGAGCATGGACGTCGACCACTCTCACAGCGCAGCCATCTCCTCGTCGAGCGCGGCCACGACCTCATCTGTGGTGCCGACCCAACCGAAGGCCTGTCGGATGACTGCGAGGGCAGCAGTGTGCAGGGCCGGGTCCATCGTGTCCACGCACTCCTCGACCACGATGGCGGTGTAGTCCCTCGTGTTCGCGGCAACCGTGGTGGCCAGCACGCAGCTGTTCGTATTGACGCCCGTTAGGAACAGTGTGTCGATCCGCAAGGACCTAAGCGCATGGTCGAGGTCGGTGGCCGCGAAGCAGTCGTAGCGCTTCTTGGTGCTCACGACGAGGTCGTACCTGGGGTCGTAAACCTCCGCCATGAGCTCGAGCCCAGGGCTGCCGGGGAGCTGGTGGTTCAAGACGTTCGCTCGGGTGGCGTCGGTCCCGGCGACGGCGGACCACCACGGATTCGAGGCGATCTCCTCCACCGAGCGGTAAGAGGTGACTACGTGGATCACCGGGATGCCGTGCTCGCGGGCCGCCTTCAGCAGGCGGGCGTTGGCCTGGGTCACGCGTTCCGCCTTGTCGGCTGAAAGCGGCATTGTGGCGACCGCGGGGTCGAGGTGGCCGCGGTGCATGTCGATGGTCACCACTGCCGGCCTGCGGCCGTGGAGGGTGGGGAGCGTCATGCGAGCTTCTCCTTCGGGTGCGGACGGCGCTCAATGGCGCCGCTGGGCAGGACGTAGTCGACGTAGTCCTCTGCGGGCTCGCCGTTGACGCGGTCGAGCAGCCAGTCCGCCGCATACGTGAGCCAGTTGGGCCCCAAGGCGACCGAGGGCGTGGGCAGTGACAACGCGTGGCGACCCTGCTGGTAGACGAGCATCGGTGAGGGGCTCGCGCAGTCGCGGGCGAGGTCGTAGCTGTGCTCGATCGGCGAGAGTTCGTCCTCATCACCGGCGATGACGAGCCAGGGCATCTGCATCTTGCCCATGAGGGGGCGGAGGTCGATCTCCTCGGTCATAGCGTCGAACGCCTCTTCGTCGTACTCGAGGCCGGACATCCACATGTACCTCGCTTTGAAACTCGGCGACGCCATCTCGAAGATCATGTGGCCACCGGGCTCGTGGCAGACGAGCCCAACCACTGCCGCCTTCAGGTCGGGCTGCGTCGCCGCGATCTGGGACATCCAGTACGAACCGAATGACAAACCAAATCCGACCGTCCGGTCGTTGTCGACCTCTTCGCGCGAGCAGCACCATTCCATGACAGCCTCACCGGCGTCGATCCACGCGGTAGGGGTGAACTTCACTCCGCGGATGGGCGCCTCGCCCTGACCCGGGCCGTCGAAGGAGAGCACGGCGAAGCCACGCTGGAGGAACTTGTCCCCGTAGAGGTTGACGTTGAGCTCCTTGGGAGCGTCCATCCCGCCGCAGGCGATCACGGTCGGCACAGGGCCTCCCGAATAGCCCACAGGAAGGTGGAACCACCCGGGGATATATCCCTCTCCGAACGGGATTTCCACCCGCTCGACGTGGTGATCCGCGAATTTCGCGTAGCGGGAGAAGCAGTGGTTCTTCCTGTCGTCCAGTTCGACAAGCGCAGCGGTGTCCTCCCAGATCGGCCACTCGGCCGTCGCGTAGAGCAGCGCGGCGTGGAAATAGTGCTCCCGGGCAGTGACCTGCCGGCCGGCGGCCTCTGCCGCCTCCGCCTTGGACTGCCGCAGCTGAGCGAGCTCGATGAAGACGGGCGTGATGTCGGCGAACTTGTGGATTCGGGACTGCGCGACGCGGAAGTCGGGTGTCGCGTCGATGCCCATGGGGCGCAGGGTGTACGCCACCCGGGGCTGGTCCCACTCCAGGCCGTCGGTACGCAGCACGGAGTCGATCACCCAGCGTTGGTCGTGCCACCGTCGTGGTCCGGACTTCCCGGTGATGTTGCGGTTTCCGCGGGTTGTCGTCGGCTCGGCGGTCGTCGACGCAGTGGGTCGGGGGGTCATCTGGGTCTCCTTTGGCTCAGTGGTAGGGACGGCGAGGTTCAGTGGTGCGCGGCTACGCGTGCGTTGGAGAACTTCTTGACGTCGACGAACGCCAGGGTTGCGACGCCGATAAGAGGCAGGATTGTCAGCTGCCAAAGTGCAGCACCGCCCCAACCGGTCGCAGCGACGAGCGCAGAGAAAAGGTATCCCGCGATAGCTGCAGGGATGTAGAAACTCGCAACGTACAGCCCTGAAGCCCTACCTACCATGTTGGGTCGCACTGCACGTTGCATTGAGGAGTAGATGTTCACGAACATGAAGCCGCTCGCGAGGGCGCCCTCGGCAAAGGACAACGCGACCTGCGGGCCGAGCGACGTGGGGCCGTTGAAGAGCAGGTATCCGACCACCGCCCCAGCGAGGAGCGCGGCGATCATAAGGTTGCGCTGGTTGAGACGGTCTCCAAGCCAGCCTGCCGGCAGTCCCATGAGCGCACCGATGCCGAACATGCTCGCGGCGAGGCCTGCGTCGCCACGACTAAAGCCGAGCTCCTCCTGCAGGAAGGTTGGGTAAAGGCCGATGTAGCCGTACATCGCCACACCAACCACCACAGCGGTGAGAGCCAGCAGCAGCAGATTCTTGTTGTAAAGATTCTGCGGCATGTGGTCGAAGCCCTGCGCGACAGAAGTCTTGGATTCCACCTGCTCGGTGAATCGTTTGCTCACGGTCAGACGGATGACAACCAACAGGACAATGCCAACGCCGCCGTAGATGAAGAAAGGTGCACGCCAGTCCCCGAATGACGTCGCGAACTGAGCACCCAGCAACGGCCCAAGGAAGCTGCCGATTCCGTAGGCGAAGTTGAGGCTGCCCAGTGCCAGCGCACGGTTCGCGAAGAAGTAGGCGCCCACGGCCGAGAATAGGGCGGCGTTCTGCATGGCCTCACCGACGCCCGAAAGAGCGCGGTACGCGAACATGTCCCAGTACCCCACGGCGAGCGCAGTCAGCACCGTAAACACCGAGAAGATCGCGATCCCAAGCAGGATCACGCCTCGGCGAGACATCTTATCGAGCAGGTAGCCGGTCGGGAGCCCCGCCAGGCCGATTCCCAACGTGAAGATCGTGGCAAGGAATCCGCCCTGCCCGAGCGAGAAACCGTACTCCGTGCGAATGTCCGGCAGGAGGACCGGGAAGACCTGACGGTCCATAGCATTCAGGACGTAAGACGCCCCTAGGACGGCGAGAGTGGCCAGAGCGACCGTCTTGGTCAGGCGTGCTAAACCGCCCGGTGTCTGCACCTCTTCTGATGGCGTGACTCTGCTGCTTCGGTTGCTGCTGCTCACGGTTCACCTCTTCGGGGAGTGGGCTTCCTTGCCGAGACTGCATCCTATAAAGTGCAGGGTGCAACCTGTCAAGGAGGTCACATGCATCTTCCCCACGTCGCCGTCGGCTCGCTCGGGGGCACCATCACCATGACTCGACGACCGGCAGGCCAGGGCGTACTGCCGACTCTCGGAGCTCAAGAGCTCATCGCCGCTGTGCCACAGTTAGCCGAGATCGCACACATTGAGGCGACGACCCTCGCCTCGCTGCCGGGAGCCTCGCTGTCTTTTCATGATCTGATCGCCGCACTCGAGTGGGCGGAAGCGGCCGCCGATGGCGGCGCGTCCGGCGTTGTGCTGATCCAGGGCACCGACACCCTCGAAGAGACCGCCTTCTTTCTCGACCTCTTCTGGGATCGAGAGGAACCCCTTGTGATGACCGGCGCCATGCGCCCGCCAGCCACGCCCGGCGCAGATGGTCCGGCGAACCTTCTGGCCGGGGTCCTCACCGCAGTCTCGCCTCTCTCGAGCAATGCCGGGGTGGTGGTCGTCATGAACGACGTCATCCACGCGGCCAGCCGAGTCCGAAAATCAGACGCCACCGGGACGAATGCATTCACCTCCCCCAGCTTCGGCCCACTGGGGCGGGTGCACGAGGGAGTGGTCACATATGGCAACACGCACGCGCGCATAGCGAAGCTTCCACGCCCCGGGCGCGAGATTGCTGCGGCTCCTCGCGTCGCCCTGATCGAGACATGTCTGGGCGACGACGCGAGGTTGCTGCAGTTAGCGCTTCAGGACGGCTACGACGGCGTCGTCGTCTCTGCTTTCGGCGCCGGACACGTGCCGCGCGCACTCGCGGATGCTATCGAGGCCGCGACGGAACAGGTTCCAGTGGTGTTCGCATCGAGGACTGGCTCGGGCTCGACCCTTGCCCACACCTACGGTTTTCCAGGATCCGAGAGCGACCTCCTCCGGCGTGGCGCGGTCTCCGGCGGCTGGCTCGACGCACGCAAGGCTCGGCTGCTGCTCTGGGCTCTGCTGGCGACCGGTGTGGCGGCAGATGGCGTGGCCGCCCAGTTCGAGCAGCGCAGTGGTTCCGTCCTGGCACGCACGGCGGATAATTTGCGTTAGAGGCTTCGACGACTGTGATGGATTGGGGCGAGAACCAGTGACTCTGGGACGACTTGAGGTTGCGCCGCGAGCAGCTACGGCATACGACCACGTTCGCGCGACTCTCAGGGCGGGGGTCCTAGACGGGACGCTCGCCGGTGGCGCCCGCCTTGTCCAGACCGAGCTAGCCGCGGCACTCGGCGTAAGCACGACGCCTGTGCGGGAAGCCTTGCGCGACCTGGCCAAAGAAGGCCTTGTAATCTTTGACGCCCACAAAGGAGCCCTCGTACGCCCACTGAACTTCTCTGAGGTCCGGGAGATCTACGAGCTGCGCATAGCCCTCGAACCGCTGATGGTTGCGCGGGTCATCGACCAGTTGACGGCAGAGCAGCTGGGACGGGCGGAGGAACTTCGCACAAAGATGGAGGGTGAGACCGACACCGGCGCGTGGGTCAATCTCAATCGTGACTTCCATGCGATTTTCAGCGAACCTGACAAGGGCAGCCGTCTTGCGGACATCCTGGGAAACCTCCGTGACAGCGCCGCCCCTTACGTAGCCCTGTCCCTCAACGCCCGGCCGGCGCAGACGGACCAGGCGAACTGCGAGCACGCCGAGATGCTGGACATGTATCGGCAACGAGATCAGGCTGCCGTAGTCCGGCTTACCGTCCAGCACCTGGAGTCAACACTTGTGGTGATCGAAGAGGCCCACGCCAAGGGCGTTCTTTAGAGGTAATCAATAGTCGCTAATGACGCTGCAGTGCTACCGGCACTACATGCGGAACCAACTCATGCGCACATTTTGCAGGTTCACGCTTAACGCGGCGCGTTCCCACACCTTCTGACCCGCGCGCAGGAACACCGCCCGAAGACGGTCAGCCGACCGGGCGACTTCTCATAGCTTCATCTGCCCGGCCAACTCAGCCGCTTCGGCAGGGGCGCCGCCACCCTCATGGGAGGGGCGACGAGCGATCGACGTCACTGCGCCGGCCCGTTCCCCGCGGCTGGGACGCGGTGGGGCTGGGGAGGAGGATCCGCGGGTGTCACTCGACGAGCTAGTCCTGCGCCGCCATCCTGCTGAGCTCCGAGATGCGGCCCCCGGCTCGAAGGTGGTCCTCGAGCACCTGTGCCACACCGTCCTCGCCGGCCGGAGGCGCCAGGTGGGTCGCCGCGGCAACGGCCGCCGGATGCCCACCTTCCATGGCGTAGCCGCTGCCCGCCCAGGTGAGCATCTCGACGTCGTTCGGCATGTCACCGAAGGCGATCACCTCCGACCGGTCGACGGCCAGCGAGTCCGCGAGCGCGGCAAGCGTCGACGCCTTGGAGACGCCCAGGGGGCCGAGCTCCAGAAGAGCCAGCCCTGTGCTCGAGTGCGTGGGCGCCACCAGGTCTCCGACAGCATCCCTGCCTATGACGAGGAGTTCGTCGGGCGTGAGGCTGGCACTGATGGCGACCATCTTGATGATCGGCTCATCGTCCAAGAGGTCCTCTACACGGGGAGCCTCAGACTCGGGCGCGACAGAGCGCGGAGCGAGCCCCTCGGCCCGGCCGCGACCGCGACCGCGACCGCGACCGCGCACGTTGCGGTATCCCGACTCCACCCGGAGTGAGTACGGCGTCTCGATCGCGAACAGCACGTCCGAAAGCCGCTCTCGCAGGCGCTCCACCACCCGGTGGACGGTGGGGACGGGAAGGCGGTGAACGGTCACCACCTCGTCGGTGGCGGCGTCGATGACGATCGCCCCGTTGGCGCAGATCATCGTGCCCCGGAAGCCCGTGGCGTCGAGGATCGGAGGCATCCATCGCGGCGGCCGTCCCGTCACGAGCGTCACGTGAAGCCCGGTTCTGACGCACTCGGCCAGCGCGTCACGCGTTCTGGCGGAGACCGTCCCCCCATGGGGGACGATGGTGCCGTCGATGTCGGTCGCCACCATCCGAATGGTGGGCCCGAAGACATTGTCCGTCTGCAAAATTCTCCTTGTCCGGCGGACTCTGCAGTGTCCCATGGCCAGTAGCCGGTCAGAAATTCCCGTCGAACGATTGCCTGACGGTGCGTGCAAACATCGACACGAGAACCGCCTTTGAGGACCCGGCGGAGAAACTGGGCACGACATTCTTGCCTTCGCGAGGGGAGGCGTAGCGGGGGCGGACCACTTCGGCTCTGAACGGTCAACGGCGCTCCATATCGCCGTCGTCCCTGCTCCAACTGCCGTTCACGTGCGCCTGGGAGCGTCGGTCCCGGCCGGTCAGGGGGACCGGCCGAAACCAACAGGAGCCGATACGTGAACATGCCCCAACGCTCGTCGAGCGCCCGCGGTCACCGACCGATCCGCCTCACCACCACCGCCCTGGCCCTCGCGGCCTGCGGCGCGGTGCTCTCCACCACCGTCGCCACCGCCGCACCCGGCCGGAACGCGCCGACCGCCACCGACGGCGCCAGCTGGGCGGAGACGGCCTACCGCGGCGGGGTCGACGTCGTCGCCGGCGCCGACGAGACCGCCGAGATCCTCGACGGGACCGTCTTCGACGACAAGAACCGCAACTCCGTCCAGGACTCCGGCGAGCCCGGCCTGCCCGGCGTCACCGTCTCCAACGGCCGCGACGTCACCACCACCGACGGCCAGGGCCGCTACGAGCTCCCGGCGTTCGACAACATGACCGTGTTCGTCACCCAGCCGCGCGGCTACCAGGTGCCGGTCGACGGCGACAACGTCGCCCAGTTCTTCTACCACCACCTGCCCGAGGGCTCCCCGGAGCTCCGCTACGGCGGCCTCGAGCCCACCGGCCCCCTCCCGGACGCGGTGAACTTCCCGCTGGCCCAGAGCTCGCTCACCCAGAACCCCGAGCAGCACTGCGTCATCGGCGGCGACATCCAGACCTACAAGCAGGCCGAGGTCGAGTACGCCCGGGCCGGCGCCTTCGCCGACCTCGCGCAGCGAACCGACTACGCCGGGTGCGGGGTCACCTTCATCGGCGACGTCGTCGGCGACGACCTCTCCCTCTACCCGCAGACCCGCGAGCTGGCCGGCATGCTCAACGGCCCGGCCCGCTTCCTGCCCGGCAACCACGACCTCGACTTCGACGCCGCCACCAGCGAGCACACCTTCGACACGTTCAAGGCCAAGCTGGGCCCGGAGTACTACTCCTACGACTCGGGCAAGGCCCACGTCGTCGCCCTCAACACCGTCGAGTACAAGGCCGGCACCAGCTACACCGGCGCCCTCGACGCCCAGCAGCTCGAGTGGCTGCGCAACGACATCGCCCAGGTGCCCGAGAACAAGCTGATCGTCCTCGCCTCGCACATCCCGCTCCTCGACTACGCCGACCAGGGCGCCGCCCGCCACCAGGTGGCCCAGGTGCAGGAGATCTACGAGATCCTCGCCGGCCACGAGGTGGTCGCCGTCGGCGGCCACACCCACAGCCTCGAGAACCTCCGCGAGGGCGACAGCCTCGCCGGCTGGAGCGACCTCTTCGGCGTCGAGGGCCTGCCCTTCACCCACATCACCTCCGGCGCCATCTCCGGCGACTGGTACTCCGGCCGCATGCTCGAGGCCGGCTACCCCACCGCCCTCCAGCGCGACGGCGCTAAGCCCGGCGTCCTCACCCTCGACATCAAGAACAACACCTTCGTCGAGCGCTTCACCGTCCGCGGCGAGGACGACAGCCACCAGATGGCCCTCGGCCTGAACACCCCGCGCTACCGCGACTGGTACGCCGCCAACCTTGGCAACCGCGGCTCCGCGCCCGCGCTGGAGAACCCGCTCGCCGTCTCCCAGGCGGACCTGGCCGGCACCACCTGGCTGACCACCAACTTCTGGATGGGCTCCACCGGCTCCACCGTCCAGGTCACGCTCGACGGCGGCGAGACCGTCGAGGCCGTCCGCACCCAGCAGCTGCAGGGCGAGGGCCAGAACGTCGGCGCCGAGTGGTCCGACCCGGCCGCCGTCCAGGAGCAGCTCGTCCACGGCGGCTCCGTCGCCGACCGCTCCATGCACCTGTGGCGCCTCGAGCTGCCCGCCGACCTCGCCGTCGGCCAGCACACCGCCGAGGTGACCGCGACCGACGTCCACGGCCGCACCTTCACCGAGACGATCTCCTTCGAGGTCACCGACTAGCTTCCCGACGGCGGGGGGGCGGGGTCTGCGGACCCCGCCCCTTTCGTCGTCGTCCCGTGGGGAACCGCCGGCCGTCACTTGGCCGGACCGATCGCCGTCCCGTCGGGAACCGCTGGTGCCCTCAGCGCTGGACCGGCCAGCCCCGCCGAGGGCTTCAGAGCACGGTCCGGTGCGTATGGGGCCGATTCCGTCCCGAATGTCGGAGGGTTCCGGCACACTACCCCGGACGGGCGACGTCGCCCCGAACCCCCCGGACGAGAGGACGCGGCATGCGTCTGGCTAGACCCCTGCTCACCTTCGCGCTGTCCGCGGCGCTCGTCGGCACTGCTGTGGCCGCACCGGCCGCGGCCGGGCCGGCTGACGAGGCGGCCAGCTGGATCGTCGAGGTCGCACCAGGTGCGCAGGACGACGTCCGGGCTGCCCTGGGCGAGATGGGGGCCGAGCCCGAGGCCGAGTTCGAGGAGGTCGTCGAGGGCTTCGCGGTCACGCTCGACGGTGCGGCGGCGGAGGAGCTCGCCGACGCCCCGGGCGTCGAGGGCGTCTTTCCCAACAACCCGGTGAGCGTCGCCGAGCCGATCCGGGACGGGAGTGCCCAGCCCGTCCAGACGGACGGGATCCGGGCGTCCGGCGCCACAGAGGTCTGGGGGCTCGACCGGATCGACCAGAAGAACCTGCCGCTGGACGGCTACTACAACGAGTCCTCGTCAGCGGGATCCGGTGTGCGGGTCTACGTGCTCGACACCGGTGTCGTGGCCACCCATTCCGACATGCCGGGTGTCGCACCCGGATTCTCGGCGTTCGGCGGCGGCACCAAAGACTGCGACGGGCACGGCAGCCACGTCGCCGGCACGATCGCCAGCCGCACGTGGGGCGTCGCCGAAGGCGCCACCATCGTCCCGGTGCGGGTGCTCGACTGCAACGGATACGGCGACACGAGCACCTTCCTCGCCGGCCTGGACTGGGTGCTCGCCACGCACCCGGCAGGCACTCCCGCCGTGATCAACATGAGCCTGGGCTCGGACGAGCCGGACCACGCGATCGACGCGGCCGTCGTGCGGATGTTCGACGCCGGTTTCTTCATCGCCGCTGCGGCCGGCAACGACGGCGCCGACGCCTGCCAGACGTCACCGGCGCGCTCGTACGGCTCGTACACGGTCGGCGCGACCGACCGGGAGGACCGGCGCGCCGAGTTCTCCAACTGGGGGCCTTGCCTCGACATCTTCGCCCCCGGGGACGAAATCGCCTCGTTGCACAGGCTCGATCCCTACTGGACCATCGACTCCGGAACGTCGATGGCGGCCCCGCACGTCGCTGGGGCTGCCGCGGTCTACCTCGGACAGCACCCCGACGCCACGCCCCAGGAGGTCCAAGCTGCTCTGGCCGCCGCGGCGTCAGGCTGGGTGGAGGACGCCGGGTACCAGAGCCCGTCCAAGGTGCTGACCATGGGCGCGTCGCTGACCCCCGGGGCACCGGCGAACCTCGTCGCCACCGCGGGCGGACCCGGCTACGCGCACGTGTCGTGGTCCGCGCCGTCGGGCGCGCTGGTCGCACCGAGCTACGTGGTCGAGGTACGGCGGAGCGGCGGATCGTGGCAGACCAGCACGACGACGAGCCAGACGGACGCCCGGATCAGCACCGGCGTGCCGCTCGCCGGCTCGTACGACGTGCGCGTGACCGCGAACGTCGGACAGTTCGCCGGGGTCCCCTCGGCCATCCTCAGCCTGACCCCTCTGGTGACGCCGGCCGACGTCGTCTTCCGCGACACCGACGGGAACGACAAGGACACCTACACCGTCCCGGCCGCCCGAGGGGTGGAGTACCTCGTCGACGGTGACGTGGTCGCCGCCGGCACGTACCCGGGCAGCGGCACCGTGACGGTCACCGCCCGCGCGGCGGCGAGCTTCGTCCTGGTCGAAGGCGCCGCCACCGAGTGGACCCACACCTTCGACGCCCGGCCCTACCCGGCCGAGCCCGCCGCCGTCGTCTTCACCGACACCGACGGGACCGAGGAGGATAGCTACACGATCCCGGCCGTCGACGGGGTGGAGTACCTCATCGGCGGCGAGATCGTCGCGGCCGGCACCTACCCCGGCGCCGGCACCGTGACGGTCACGGCTCGCGCGGCGGCGGACCACGTCCTGGTCGAGGGCGCCGCCACCGAGTGGACCCACACCTTCGACGCCCGCCCCTACCCGGCCGAGCCCGCCGCCGTCGTCTTCACCGACGAGGACGGCGCCGAGAACGACACCTACACGATCCCCGCGGTCGACGGCGTCGAGTACCTGGTCGACGGCAGGGTCGTGCAGGCGGGGACCCACCCGGGCAGCGGCACCGTCACGGTCGCCGCCCTCGCGGCGGCGGACCACGTCCTCGTCGAGGGCGCCGCCACCGAGTGGACCCACACCTTCGACGCCCGGCCCTACCCGGCCGAGCCCGCCGCCGTCGTCTTCACCGACGAGCGCGGGACCGAGAACGACACCTACACGATCCCCGCTGTCGAGGGCGTCGAGTACCTCGTCGGCGGCGAGATCGTCGACGCCGGCACGTACCCGGGCAGCGGCACCGTCACGGTCACCGCCCGCGCGGCGGCGGACCACGTCCTGATCGAGGGCGCCACCACCGAGTGGACCCACACCTTCGACGCGTCCCTCGCGCCGGTCAGCGCCACGCCTGCAGCGGTCACCTTCACCGACGAGGACGGCACCGAGAAGGACAGCTACACGATCCCCGCCGTCAGAGGGGTGGAGTACGTCATCGGCGGCGAGCCGGTCGCCGCGGGCACCTACCCGGGCACCGGCACGGTGACGGTCACCGCGCGCGCCCTGGACGGTTGGGTCCTGACCGGCACCACCGAGTGGACCCACACGTTCGACGTCCGCCCCGTTGCGGTTCGGCCCGCAGCCGTGGCGTTCGTCGACCAGGACGGCACCGCGAAGGACACCTACACGATCCCGGCGGTCGAAGGGGTCGAGTACCTCGTCGGCGGCAAGGTCGTCGGTGCGGGCACCTACCCCGGCACCGGCACCGTGACCGTGACGGCGCGCGCCAGGCCGGGCTACGTCCTCGTCGCGGGCTCGACCGCGAGCTGGAGCCGCACCTTCAACTCCAGCTTCCCGCAGGCGTCGATCGCCAGGTGGGCCGGGGCGGACCGGTACGCCGTCTCCGCCGCCGTCTCGAGGGCGAACTTCGACCCCGGCGTGCCGGTGGTCTACATCGCCAACGGCCTGACCTCCGTCGATGCCCTCTCCGCCGCCCCGGTGGCCGGCATGACCAAGGGTCCCGTCCTGCTCACCCGGGCCGACTCCCTGCCGACCGAGGTCACCAACGAGATCCGACGCCTCAAGCCCGGCCGCATCGTCATCCTCGGCGGCACCGGCGCCGTCAGCTCCGGCATCCAGCAACAGCTGCGCGGATACGCCGGCACCGTCGACCGCTGGGCCGGGGCGGACCGGTACGCCGTCTCCGCCGCCGTCTCGAGGGCGAACTTCGACCCAGGTGTGCCGGTGGTCTACATCGCCAACGGGCTGACCTCCGTCGACGCCCTCTCCGCCGCACCCGTGGCCGGCATGACCAAGGGCCCCGTCCTCCTCACCCGGGCCGGCTCCCTGCCGACCGAGGTCGCCAACGAGATCCGACGCCTCAAGCCCCGCCGCATCGTCATCCTCGGCGGCACCGGCGCCGTCAGCTCCGGCATCCGGCAACAGCTGCGCGGATACGCCGGCACCGTCGACCGCTGGGCCGGCGCGGACCGGTACGCCGTCTCCGCCGCCGTCTCGAGGGCGAACTTCGACCCCGGCGTGCCGGTGGTCTACATCGCCAACGGCCTCACCTCCGTCGACGCCCTCTCCGCCGCCCCCGTGGCCGGCATGACCAAGGGCCCCGTCCTCCTCACCCGGGCCGACTCCCTGCCGACCGACGTCGCCAACGAGATCCGGCGCCTCAAGCCCCGCCGCATCGTCATCCTCGGCGGCACCGGCGCCGTCAGCACGAACGTGCAACGAGAGCTGGATCGGATCAGCTAGCGCCGGTCAAGATCGGCGGCTGGACGGCAGCGGCAGCCACCAGCGTTCGGTGCGGGTGGGCGCACCGACCGGCAGGCGCAGCGCCGGGAGGGGCGGGTCTGCGGACCCCGCCCCTCCCGTTCGTGACCGTTACGGACGGCCGGCCGCCTAGGCTGCGAGCCATGCGGGGGCTGAGGTTGGTGCTGCGGCGAGGCTGGCACGCGCTCACCAACGGGTTCCCTGTCGACGAGCCGCACGAGTGCATGTACGGCAACACCCCCGGTGCCCTGGAGAACTGCACGGTGATCGTCCCGCCGGGCCAGGGATGGCGGCGTGGGCGCCGGGTCTTCTGCTCGGCCGAGCACGCCGTCCGGGACCGGCGGGAGGAGCAGATCTGACCGAGCCGACCCAGGAGTCACCGTCGAAGCAGGCTCAGGCGTGCTCCAGCGCCCCCTCGAACAACCGCCGCACCGCCTTCTTGTCCACCTTCAGGTTCGGCGTCAACGGAAGCTCCTCGCAGAACCGGTAGTGCCGCGGGATCTGGTACGTCGCCAGGCGCGCCCGCAGCGCGGCGGGGATCGTCCCGGGATCGACTGCCGCTCCGGCGTCGACTGCCAGCAGCGCGGCGGGCTCCTCGCCGTAGACGGAATGAGGCACCCCCACCACGGCGGCGTCACGGACGCCCGGCAGACGGCGAAGCTCCTCCTCGACGTCGATGCACCAGACCTTCTCGCCACCGCGGTTGATCATGTCCTTGGTGCGGTCCACCACGTAGACGTAGCCCGCGGCGTCGGCGTAGCCCACGTCCCCGGTGGACAGCCAGCCGTCCGCGGTCAGGGCCGGGGTGTCGAGGCCGTCGTACCGCCGCAGGACGTTGGTGCCCCGCAGCCAGATCTCACCGCGCTCCCCCACCTCGGCCTCGCTCCCGTCCGGCCGGCGGATCGCCACCACCAGGCCCGGGATCGGAATGCCCGAGGACCCCCGATGCGGGCTGGTGGCCGAGTCACCCGGGAAGACGAGGGCGGGCGAGGAGGTCTCCGTCAGGCCGTACACCGTGTGGAACGCCATCCCGGGCAACCAGGCGTGCAGCTCCTCCAGTCGCGACACCGGCATGTGCGCGGCCCCGCAGGCCATCGACCGCAGGTGGGGCAGGTCCGGGAAGCGGTCCGCCAGCTGCAGCAGCATGGTGAAGACGGTGGGGGACGCGTGCAGGAAGGTGACGGCCTCGTCGCGCGCCGTCTCCAGCACGCGCACCGCGTCGAAGCGCCGCTGCAGGTGCACCCGGCCACCGATGTGTACGAAGAGCCCGAGCACGGCGACGAGCCCGGTGATGTGGTAGATCGGGACGGGCAGAATGGTGGAGTCCCCGGCGCCCAGACCAAGGGTGCGCTCGTAGGCGACGATGGCGTGCCCGGCGTTGCGGTTGGTCAGCAGCACCCCCTTCGAGCGCGCCGTGGTGCCCGAGGTGTACATGAGGACGGCGTCCGCGTCCGGGTCCTGCGAAGGCACGGGGGCCGGCCGCGCCGGGTCCTTGCTCCACAGCTCGTCGACGTGGTCGCGGTCCGCCCAGAGCACCGGCACAGCGCCACCGGTGAGGCACTCCAGCGACTCGAACCGCCGGTCCGCGATCACCAGCACAGCGCCCGCGCGCTCGAGGAGCGACTCGACCTCCGGCTCCCGGTACTTCGTGGGCACGGGGACGACCACGGCACCGAGCCTGTTAGCCGCGTACAGCGCGACGGCGAACTCGATGGAGGTGTCGAGCAGGAACGCCACCCGCTCCCCGGGGCGCACGCGTTCGGACAGCACGCCGGCGAAGCGCTCCACCGCCGCGAGCAGCTCGGCGAAGGTGCAGCGCCGGCCGTCCTCCTCAGTGAGCGCCACGTCCCCGGGCTGCCGGGCGGCCGTGGCCGCGAGCGAGGCGTACAGGCTCGGCGGGGCGTCGTCGAACACCCGCACAACGCGCCCGCCCGCCTCGACGTCGCGCAGCCCGGTGGTGACGGCGGCGTCCCACAGCTGGTCCCCGACAATCATGAGAACTCCTTGGATCGGGTGCCGACCGCGCCGGGCCGGTCGACGGTCGCGGTGATGAGGCGGCTGGCGAGCGCGGCGGCGCGCTCGAGGTTCGTGGGCCCCTCCGCGAGCGCGTGCGGCAGGTCGCTGACGCCGCGGACGATGGGGACGATCGCCCGGACCCCGGGCGGCATGGCGGCGTCGACGGCGTCGTCGACGTGGCCGGCGAACACCACCACGGGTACGCCGACCTCGAGGGCGAGCTGCGCCACGCCCCACGGCACCTTCCCTGCGGCGGACTGGGCGTCCATGCTGCCCTCCCCCGTGAAGATCAGGTCGGCGGAGCCGACGAGTCGCGCGAGCCCGACCGCGTCCATGACGACCTCGATGCCCGGGCGAATCCGGGCGCCGGTGAAGGCGAGGAACGCCGCGCCCAGGCCGCCGGCGGCACCGGCGCCGGGCACGTCGCGCACCGAGACCCCACGTGCCTTCTCGACGACGTCAGCCCAGCGGGTGAGCGCACCGTCGAGCTCCTCGACCGCCTGAGGCGTCGCACCCTTCTGGGGCCCGAACACCTTGCTGGCCCCGTCCGGGCCGAGCAGGGGGTTGGTGACGTCGCAGGCCAGGAGGATCTCGACGTCGGCAAGGTTGATGCGCAACCCGGAGTCGTCGACACGGGCGAGACGGGCGAGGTCGGCACCACCGGGGCGCAGCTCGAGGCCCTGCTCGTCGAGGAACCGCACGCCCAGCGCCTGGAGCATGCCGGTGCCGGCGTCGTTGGTGGCGGAGCCGCCGAGGCCGATCACCAGGTGCCGCGCCCCGAGGTCGAGCGCGGCGGTCACCAGCTCGCCGGCACCGAAGCTGGTGGTGGTGCGCGCGTCGCGCAGCTCCGCGGGCACCTGCTCGAGCCCGCAGGCGCTGGCCACCTCGATGACCGCGAGCGCCCGGTCGGCGACCCAGCCGACGGTGCCGGTGGACGGGCGGCCCAGCGCGTCGGTGCATGGCACGTGAACGAGCTCGCCGCCGAGGACCTCCACGAGGGTGGCGCAGGTGCCCTCACCGCCGTCGGCGAGCGGGACCTCCACGACGTCCGCGCCGGGTAGTACCCGGCGGATCCCGCGCGCCATGGCTGCCGCGGCCTCGGCCGCCGTCATCGACTCCTTGAACGAGTCGGGGGCGCAGACGATCCTCATGGGAGCTCCTCCTGTCTTTCGAGCGTGCCGGCACGGGTGCAGCGGGCCCCGTGCCGGCACGGCACTGCTAGGAAACGCTGACGGTCTCCGCCTGGTAGGTGGCGCGCTGGCGCGCGCCCTTCAGGCCCCAGGCGAGGGCCGAGCCGATCACCGTCAGGACGACGATGAACCACAGACCGGCCAGCGGGTTGCCGGTGGAGGTCTCGAGCGAGCCCATGATGGTGGGGCCGAGGAAACCGCCCAGGAGGCCGAACATGTTCACCATGGCGATGCCGGCCGCCGTCGCCGCGCCGGAGAGACGCCGCCCCGGGAAGGTGAACAGCACGGACTGGATCACGAAGAACCAGAACGCCGCGAACGCGAAGCCGAGCACGGCCAGCACCAGGTTGTTGTTCGACGTGGCGGCGACCACGAGTCCGACCGCCACGGAGAAGAGCCCGCCGGAGACGAGCATCTTCTGCAGCCGCAGCGTGGTGCCGAACCGGGGCAGCGTCGAGGAGCCGACCGCCGCCGCGATCCACGGGATGGCGGTGATGAGGCCGACGGTCAGGTTGGACATGCCGTCGTCGAAGTTGCGGATCATCGACGGCAGGAAGTAGCTGAGCGAGTACACCGCCACCTGGTGGGTGAAGTAGATCGCGATGACGAGCCAGATGATCTTGTCCTTGGCCACCGGGATGAGGGCCTTGAAGCCGTGGCTCTGCGAGGCGGCGCCGTCGTCCTCCGCGGCGAGCTGCTGGTCGAGCAGAGCCTTGTCCTCGGCGGTGAGCCACTTGGCCTGGTGGGGCTTGTCCGGCAGCCAGAACCAGACGACGAACGCCAGCAGCACGGCGGGCAGGCCCTCGATGATGAACATCCACTGCCACCCGTGGAGCCCGCCCATGCCGTCGAGGCCGAGGAGCAGGCCGCCCAGCGGGGCGCCGATGACGTTCGCCAGGGACACACCGAGCAGGAAGATGCCGATGGCGCGCGCCCGGTGCGCCCGGGGGAACCAGTAGGTGATGTACAGGATCATGCCCGGGTAGAGACCGGCCTCGGCGGCACCGAGCAGGATGCGCAGGACGTAGAAGCTGGTCTCGTTCCAGACGATGGCCATCGCCATCGAGATGATGCCCCAGGTGATCATGATGCGCGCGATCCAGAAGCGCGCACCGACCTTGTGCATGATCAGGTTGGAGGGGATCTCCAGCAGGGCGTAGAAGGCGAAGAACAGCCCGGCACCGAGCCCGTACGCGGCGGCACTCAGCCCGATGTCGACCTCGAGGGCCTCCTTGGCCATCCCGATGTTGGTGCGGTCGATGAAACTGATCACGTAGACGATGACCAGCAGCGGCATGAGCTTGCGGAAGTTGGTGGCCGAGATGGCCTCCAGCCGCGACCGCTTGGTGGGCTCCGCCATTGGGCCCACGTCGGTGGTTTCCGACATTCGTCTTCCTTTCAGGAGGGTTGCTGCTCCACAGCGAGCGGGGTGGGGGGTGCCCTCGGTGCGCCCTGCCGGGGGTCGTTCCCCGGCAGGGCGTACAGGGGGTGGTTTCAGAGCGCCCGGAAGAGGGCAGCCACGGCCTGGCCGCCTCCGATGCACATGGACACGAGGCCGTGCTCCAGGTTGTTGCGGTGCAGCGCCTCGATGAGCCGGACCGTGAGGATGCCGCCCGTGGCGCCGATCGGGTGGCCCCACGCGATGGCCCCGCCGAGGGGGTTCACCTTCTCGGGGTCGAGACCGGCGTCGCGGATGACCGCCACCGCCTGGGCGGCGAACGCCTCGTTGAGCTCGATCCAGCCGATGTCGGCGGCGGACATGCCCTGGCGGTCCAGGAGCTTCTCGATGGCGACCTTCGGCGCGTACCCCATGATCTCGGGGTCGACGCCCGCCTTGGTGAAGTCGACCAGCTCCGCGCGCGGCTTCAGCCCGCGGCGCTCCGCCTCGGCAGCGGTCGTGACGACGACGGCGGACCCGGCGTCGTTGATCCCGGAGGAGTTCCCGGCGGTGACGGACCCGTCCTTCTTGAAGGCGGGCCGCATCTTCGCCAGCCGCTCCACCGTCACGCCGGCGCGCGGGTGCTCGTCCGTGTCGACGACGCGATCGCCCTTGCGCTCGGAGATGGTGATCGGCTCGATCTCGCCCTTGACCGTGCCCTCGGCGATCGCCACCTGGGCGCGCCGCTGGGACTCGACGGCGAACTCGTCCTGCATCTCACGCGTGATGCCGTAGCGCTCGGCGACGTTCTCCGCCGTCATGCCCATGGGGTAGTTGCCCCAGGGGTCGGTGACGAGCGAGAGGGTTCCGTCCACCAGGTTGTGGTGGCCGAGCTTCCAGCCGTTGCGGGCGTCGAAGTCCATGAAGGGCTGGCGGGACATGTTCTCGGTGCCGCCGGCGACGGCGACCTTGGCCTCGCCGACGAGCAGCTCCTGGGCCGCCGTCGCGATGGCCTGCAGACCGGAGCCGCACAGGCGGTTGACCGCCATGGCAGTCGACTCCGGGCGGGCGCCGGCCGCGAGCGAGACGCGGCGGCCGATGAAGGCGTCGCCGCCGACCTGGCCCACGCAGCCGATGACGAACTCGTCGACGTCCTCCACGGCGACGCCGGCCCGGGCGCAGGCGGCCTTCACGGCGTGGGCGCCGAGCTCGTGGTTGGGCACCGCGGCGAGCGCCCCGCCGAAGCTGCCGGTGGGCGTGCGCGCGCCGTCGACGATGACGATCCTGTCCTTGCTCATGCTGAAACTTCCTCCGTCAGTGCGATCTTGATGGCGTCGAGGGCGGCGTCGGCGTCGGGGCCCTCGTCCCGGTCGAGCAGGACCCAGCCACGCCCGGTGAGCTGAAGCAGGTAGTGCTGGGTGGCGAGGTAGACCTCCTGCCCCTTGGCCAGGGCGCGGCGGCCGTTGTAGCTGACCTGGTCGACCTTCTCCACGAACTTGGTGTGCTTGCCGCTGGCGGACATGAGGAAGCACAGCTTGCGTGCGCCGTCGACGATGTCCATGAACCCGCCGCAGCCGATGGCCTTGCCGCCGAGGAAGGAGACGTTGACGTTGCCCACGCCGTCGAACTGGCCGATCCCCATGAACGTGATGTCCACGCCGCCGCCGTTGTAGAAGTCCATCTGCTGCGGGTGGCCGATGATGGCCTGCGGATGGATGCTGCAACCGAAGTCCACGACTCCGAGCGGGATGCCGCCGTAGGTTCCCGACTCGACCGTCAGGTGCACCTTGTCGAGCAGGTTCGCGCGGGTGAGGGCGCGGCCGATGGTGTCGGCCGGGATGCCGGTGCCCACGTTGATCACGTCGCCGGGCTGGACCAGGGTGACGCCGCGGACGCCCACGGCGACCCGGTCCTCCGCCATGTCCTGCGCCTCGAACGCCTGGCCGACGTTCTCCGGGGAGACGTAGCCGGTGATGAGGTCGGCGTTGAACTCCGGGAACGTGTGCGACTGGCGGTGGTGCGCCGCCGCGTCGGAGGTCTGCACCACGTAGTCGACCAGCACGGCGGGGACGGTGACGTCGCGGGCGTCGATCTCCCCGGGCTCGACGACGTCGCGCACCTGGGCGATGACGATGCCGCCGCTGTTGTGGACGGCCTGGGCGATCGCCAGGGCGTCGAGCCCGGAGACCTCCTCACGCTGGCTGAGGTTGCCGAGCCGGTCGACGGCGGAGCCGCGGATGATGGCGACGTCGAGCTTGAAGGACTTGTAGAAGAGGTACTCCTCGCCGTGCAGCTCGAGGAGCTCGACGTACTCGTCCGGCGCGATGTTCGCCTTCGCGGAGGCGTTGATGCGGCCGCCGTCGCCGCGGGGGTCGACGTAGGTGCCCAGGCCGACGGTGGAGAGCTGGCCGGGGCGCTTCGCGGCGATCGTGCGGAAGAGGGTGGACAGCTGCCCCTGCGGCAGGCACACCGCCTCCGCCTTGTCGTCGCCGAGCAGCTCCGCCATCGGCGGGTTGAGACCCCAGTGCGAACCGACGACCCGGCGCAGCAGACCCTCGTGCGCGACCCGGGCCAGGCCCTCGACCCGGTTGCTCTGGCCCGCGGAGTGCACCCAGGTGAGGTCGCGCGGCTGAGCCGTGGAGAGGAAGGACCTCTCGATGGCGGCCAGCACCTCGTCGGCCACGCCCATGAGGGTCATGCCGTCGGACACGACGGTGGCCCCGTCGGGCACCAGACCGGCGACCTCGTCGATGGTGATGAACCGGGTCACAGCTTGTAACCCCCGCCGACGTTGACGACCTCGCCGGTGACGTAGGCGGCGTCGTCGCTCGCGAGGAAGGCGACCACGCGGGCGACGTCCTCGGGCTGGCCGGCGCGCTGGAGCGGGATCTTGTCCAGCTGCGCCGCGAACAGGTTCTCCGGCATCCCGCGCGTCATGTCCGTCTCGATGAAGCCGGGGCAGATCGCGTTGGCGGTGATCTGCGAGCGGGCGAGCTCCTTGGCGATGGATCGGGTGAGGCCGACGACGCCCGCCTTGGCGGCGGCGTAGTTGGTCTGCCCGATGTTGCCCATCCAGGACGCCGAGGAGATGTTGACGATGCGGCCGTACTTCTGCTGGCGCATGTGGGCCCCGACCGCGCGGCACATGTAGAAGACGCCGGACAGGTCGACGGCGATGACGTCGTCCCACTGCTCGTCCGTCATCTTCCACAGCATCGCGTCGCGGTTAATGCCCGCGTTGTTGACGAGGATGTCGATCTTGCCGTGCCGCTCGACCACCTCGGCGACGGCGGCGTCGACCGCCTCCCGGTCCGCGACGTTCAGCGCGAGACCCGTGCTGCCGTTGCCGGCCGCCTCGGCGGTGGCGCTCGCCTGGTCCGCGTCCATGTCCGCGACGACCACGGTGGCGCCACGCTCGGCGAGCACCAGGGCGATGCCTCGCCCGATGCCGCGGGCGGCCCCCGTGACGAGGGCGACCTTCCCGTCGAGAGGCTTGCTGTCAGACATGGATCTTCTCCGTTCTTGTGGCACAGCCACAGCTCTTTCCGATGTACAGGCCGTGCGGGAGCACGATGGACTGGGCGGGAGCGTTCGGGGTGCGCTGCCGCTCGTGAAGGAGACGGACCGCCTCGGCCGCCATGCGGGGTCGCGGCTGCACGACGGTGGTGATGTCCACGAGGCTCGTGCGGGCGGTGGTCAGCCCGTCGAACCCCGTCACCGCGATGTCGTCGGGGACCTGCAGGCCGCGGCCAGCGAGGACGGCGATCACGCCCAGGGCGATCGCGTCGGTCCCGCAGACGATGACCTCGGGCAGCTCCGGCTGGTCGAGGAGGTGCCGGGCGGCACGTGCGCCGTCGACCTCGTTCAGGCCGCCGGTGATGTTCCAGGCACGCGGCAGGTCGACGCCGCGGACGCGGAGCGCGCGGCGGAAGCCGTCGGCCCGGTGCGCCGACGCGGATGAGCTGACGGGGCCTCCCACCACGGCGACCTTGGTGTAGCCGTGATCGAGCACGTGGTCCATCACCTCGGCGCCGGCCGCGAGGTCGTCGATCCCGACGAAGTCCGCCTCGGCGGAGAGCATCCGGCGCGAGATCTGGACGAAGGGGATGCGGGCCGCACGCAGGGGGCGGCATACGTCGGCGTTGCCCGCCTGCAGGGCGGTGATCAGCACGCCGTCCACGCCGTGGTGGATCATCGCGTCGACGGCGGCAGCCACCGACTCAGGGGCGTCGCTGCTGTTGCTGAGGAACACCTCGAACCCGCGCTCCCGGGCCGCGTCGGTGACCGAGATCGCCATCTCCGAGTAGTACGGGTTGCCGACGTCGGCCAGCACCAGCCCCAGCACGGGCTGGGTGGCGGGCCGAAGAGCCGCCGCCGGGATGTCCATCCCGTGCTCGACGGCGGCGTCGAGGATGCGTCGCCGCAGCTCGTCGGACACGCCCCGTCGTCCGTTCAAGGCGTAGGAGACGGCCGCCGAGCTGACGCCGAGCAGGCGTGCCAGACCGGCCGCGGAGACAGCCCTGCCCCCGCCCAAAATGTCATCGTTGCTCATCAGCCCACCGTCGCGCTCAGGTCCGTAGGACCAAACCTGTGCCCACCATCCGGGCGGGCGACGGCCTTAAGCAACGTTAAGTGGGGCCTGACGACCGTCACGCCGGGCCGGTATGCCCGGTCGTGGGGGGGTCTGCCAGGTCTGCCCGGTCGTGCCCTTTCTGCCCGGTGTGCCCCGTCTGGCCGGCGCGGAGCAGGTGTCCGCTGTCCGGCGGCCCCGGGATAGAATCGGGCTCGGACGTCCCCATTTGCGTCGGCGCAGGCCCGGGTCGGTCATCCGCCCTGGTCACTCGGCTGCGGGAACCGCCGACGCCGATCGAACGACAGGACCAGCTGAGCCGAATGCCCGCCGTGCAGCCTCCGGAGGTGAGCCAGGTGGACGCCGTGATCTCGCCGGACGCTGGCGTGGCGCTCCCGCCACCCGCGGCGCCGACGACGGCGGACGAGGCCGTCCATCTGCTCTCGCTGGCCCAGCGTCACGCCGACGCGATCCGCGCCGAGGCGGACCGGCTGCACGCCGAGGCTCTGCGCCTGCACGCCGAGGCCGAGGAGGCGCGACGTGCCGCCGTCGTCCAGCTGGACGAGGCGCAGGAGGAGGCCACCCAGCTCGTCGCCGACGCCGCCGAGCAGGCGGCCCTCGTGCTGGCGGAGGCAGACCGGGCGCGCGACGAGGTGCTGGGTGAGGCGGAGTCGGCCGCCGCGGTGGTGCGCGCCCGCGCGGAACGGGCCGCCGTCGAGGCCGACGGGCGGTCCGCGCGCCTCGTCGAGGAGGCACAGGAACGCAGCCGGCAGCTCCTGGCCGAGGCGGAGGCCGAGGTCGCGCGGCGCACGGCCGCCCTCGCCGCCGAGGAGGAAAGGGTCCGTCAGGCCGGCGCCGACGAGGCGGAGCGGACGGTGCGCGAGGCCCGCGAGGAGGCCGAGCGGCTCCGAGCGGACGCCGCCGACGCCGCCGACGCGATGCGCGGCGAGGCGACGACGGAGCTGGAGCGGGCCCGCGGCCACGCGGCGGCCGAGCTGGCCACGGCCGCGGAGCAGGCGGCCCGGATCCGCGACGAGGCACGGGCCACCGCGGAGGCGGACATCGCCCTCGCCGCGGAGCAGATGGACTGGACGCAGCGCACGGTCGAGCAGCTGGTGTCCGCGGCCGAGCTGGAGGCCGAGCGGCTCCACGGCCGGGGCCACGCGGCCGCGGCCGAGAGGGTGCGGTCGGTCCGCCGTCGTCTGCAGCCGGTGATCGGCGCCGTGGCCGCCAAGGTCCGCGCGCGGCTCGCAGCCGCCGAGGAGGCCGCGGCGGCCGTGCGGGCCGAGGCCGACGACCACCTGGCGTCCGCGCGGGCGGCGGCCGAGGCGGAGCGTCTGAGCGCCCGGGAGGACGCCGCCCGGACGCTGGCCGAGGCGGAGGCGCGCGCCGCCGCGATGGTGGAGCGGGCGGAACGGCGCCTTGCCGGCGCGGAGCAGGGCGCCCGCGTGCTGCGGGAGCAGGCTGCCCAGCAGTCCGGAGCCGCCCAGCGCGCGGTCCAGGACCGGCTCCGCGAGGCCCGCACGGAGGCGGCGAGCCTCGTGGCCGAGGCCCGGACCGAGGCCGACGACCTGCGCGCCCGTGCGCGCGAGCTCCTCGACGCCGCCCGCGCCGAGGTGCGCGCCCTCACCGAGCGCCGCGACCGCATCGCGACCGAGCTGGGTCAGCTCTCCGGCGTCATCGACGCCCTCGCGGTGCCCGACCCCTTCCCTGACCTCTCCCCCGACCCCCCGTCCACCGACGACCTCACCACCCACCACGACAAGGAACGCGACGCCCGATGAGCCAGACATCCTTCCGAACCGTCCTTCGGGGCTACGACCCCGCCGAGGTCGAGCAGCACCTCGGGGAGCTGACCGCGGCGCTGCAGGGCGCCCGCGAGCAGACCGACGAGCTCGCCCGCCGGGTGCAGGCCCTCGAGGCGGCCGAGAGCGCCGCGGCGGCCGCGGTCACCGAGGCCAACCGTCAGCGGGAGGAGGCCGAGCGCCGCGCCGAGCAGCCGGCCCCCGAACCGACCTGGTCGGACTTCGGCGCCCGGATCGGCTCGATCCTGCAGCTGGCGGAGGAGGAGGCCGAGGAGCTGCGGGAGACCGCGCGGCAGGAGGTGGCGGAGCAGCGGGAGCAGGCGGCGGCGGAGGCCGAGGGCCTGCGGGCCGAGGCGGAGCGGTACGCCGCGCAGACCCGCAGCGCCGCCGAGGCGGACGCCACCCGCACCCTCGAGCGCGCCCGCCGCGAGGCCGACGACATCCTCGACCAGGCCGACCACGACGCCACCGTGCGCCGCGAGGAGGCCGAGGCCGTGTACGAGCAGCAGCGCGCCCGGGCGGCGCAGGCGGCGGCGGACTTCGAGACGACGCTGGCGCAGCGCCGGCAGCAGGCGGAGGAGGACTTCGCGAGCCGTGCCGTCGCCGCGGAGCAGCAGCTGGTGGCGGTGCAGAACCGCGCGGAGCTGATCCGCTACGAGAGCGAGCAGCTGCAGGCCGACGCCGAGCAGAAGGCCCGCCGCGCGCTGGAGGAGGCCGAGCGGCAGGCGCACGAGCTCGTCAGCGAGGCCCGGACCCGCGCGGAGCGGATCCGCAACGAGTCCGACCGCGAGCTGGCGGCCGCCACCCAGCGCCGCGACAGCATCAACGCCCAGCTCGCCAACGTCCGGCAGATGCTGGCCACGCTCACCGGTGGCAGCGCCCCCGTCGACCCGCTGGCCGTGCCCGCGCCCGCGCCGCAGGCGGCGCCTGTGGCCGAGGCGACGGACGGCGGCCAGGCGGTCCCGGCCGACGACGCAGCAGCGGCCGACGACGCGACCACCGCCGACGACGCGTCGGCCGAGGATCCGACGGCCGAGAACCCGACGGCCGGTACCGGCGATGCCGACGACGGCGACGCGACGCCCGCCGCCGTCGACGACTCCGCCGAGGCGGGTGCGCCCACCCCCACGGAGGATGAGCTGGCCGATGCGGACCAGCCGGACTCGGTGGAGCCGGCGGAGACGGCCGGGGCCCGCGCGCGCTGACGCCGAGCCCTGCTGCGGGGACCCACGAAGGGGGCGAGGTCCACGGACCCGCCCCCTTCGCCGTCGTCCCGGGCAGGCAGCCAGGCCGGCCGACGAGGCCCCGTCCCGGCCGCGGATCTCGTCGCGGCCGCACCCGGCTGAGCGCCGCACGCGCCCTCCGTTGTGCGGGTCCGCGTTATCGTGGCGCCGGGTGGCCGGACGCGACCCGCAGGCGCAGGACGAAGGGCGACGAGGAGTGGCAGACCACCCCGACGAGCGAGCAGGAGGCCGCGACGGCGGCACCGCAACGACCCCGCACCAGCTCGCGGCCGCGGGCGTCGGCACCTACGAGGTCGACCTGGGAACCCGCCGGCTGAGCACCGACGCGAGCGCTCGGGAGATCTTCGGCGCCGACTCCGTCACCGAGCTCGAGCAGCGCGTGCACCCCGACGACCTGCCGCCGCTGCGGGACGTGCTGAACGGGATGCTCGGGGACGAGCCGGAGTACGACCTGCGCTTCCGGGTGCGCGACGGTGACGGGACCGTGCGGTGGGCCGCCACCCACGGCCGCCTGCAGCGGGATCCCGACGGCGCGCCGAGCCGGCTGATCGGCGTGGTCTTCGCCGCCACACCCGTGCGCGAGGAGTACCTGCCCGACGCCGCGTTCCTGGAGACGGTGCCGGCGGCGTTCATGGCGCTGAGCCACTTCTGGCGGTTCACCTACGTCAACACGGCCGCCGAACGCGTGCTGGGCCGCACCCGGGAGGAGCTGCTCGGCCACGAGCTGTGGGAGCTCTTCCCGGCGCTCGTGGGCTCGGAGTTCGAGCACCAGTACCGGCGGGCGATGACCACCGGGCACCCCGTGGCCTTCGACGCCTTCTACGCCCCGCTGGACGCCTGGTACGAGGTCCGTGCCGCACTGGGCCCGCACGGGCTCTCCGTCTACATCCTCGACGTCACCACCCGGCACGCGCTGCAGGAGCACACCGAGCGGGCCGCCCGCCGGACGCAGCTGACGGCGCGCCTGATGACCGAGCTCGTCGGCACCCTCAACGTGCAGGAGACGGCGAGCCGCATCGCACGCACGGTCGTCCCGGAGCTCGGGGACTGGGGCGTCGTGTCGGTGGCCGGGCTGGACGACGTGGGCGGCCTGCGGGGCATGGCCGACGTCGGCTGGTGGCACCCCGACCCCGCGCGCCGACCCCTGGTGGAGCGGTACGCCCATCACCGGCAGGAGGCCCTGCGGGACGACTCCTTCCTCAACCGCGCGCTGGCCAGCGGCGAGGTCGTCAGCGTGCCGGCGGACGCCGTCGCACGCATCCAGCAGGCCATGGCCCCCGGGCCGGCTCGCGAGCTCATCGCCGAGCTGGCTCCGGCCTCCGCGACGATGCTGCCGCTGCGATCCCGCGGCCGCACCCTCGGCGCGATCAGCCTGTTCAACGGCCCGGGCCGCACGCCGCTGGGCGGGGCGGACCTCGAGACGGCCCGCGAGATCGCCGACCGGGCCGCCCTGGTCCTCGACAACGCCTACCTCTACCAGCGGCAGCGGCAGGTGGCCGAGGAGCTGCAGCTCTCGCTGCTGACCGACCCGCCGGTCCTGGACCACCTCGACGTCGCGGTGCGGTACGTCCCGGCGGCCGAGGCGGCCAAGGTGGGCGGCGACTGGTACGACGTCTTCGCCCCCGGCCGCGACGCCACCGTCGTCATCGGCGACGTCACCGGCCACGACCTCCACGCCGCCGCTTTCATGGGGCAGATCCGCTCGCTGCTGCGCGGCATCGCGGTGACCACCGGCTCGGGTCCCGCAGACCTGCTCGCCGAGGTCGACCGCGCGCTGCACGCGCTCGGGCACACCACGCCCGCCTCCGGCGTGGTCGCCCAGCTCGACGCGCACACCCAGCCCGTCCGCGTGCGCTGGTCCAACGCCGGCCACCCGCCGCCGATGCTGGTCCGGCCGGACGGCGCCGTGGAGATGCTGGCGGGCTCGAACCTGCTCCTCGGGGTCCGCCCCGGCACGCAGCGGTCCGAGTCGGCGCTCACCCTGGAGCCGGGCGCCACGCTCCTGCTCTACACCGACGGGCTGGTCGAGCGCCGCGACGGTGGGCTCCTCGCGGGGGTCCGGCGGCTGCGCGGGGTCCTCGCCGAGGTGGGCGCCCTGGGCGTGGAGGAGCTGTGCGACGCCCTGCTCGCCACCCTGCTGCCGGACCAGCCGGACGACGACGTCGCACTCGTCGTGATCCGCCCCCGCTAGGTGCGGCCACGAGCCAGGCTCCGACGTCGGCAGTCAGGGGCGGACCGACGTCGGCAGTCAGGGGCGGACCGACGTCGGGAGTCAGGGGCGGACGGGCTCCAGCTCCCGCTCGGCCTCCGCGAGCACGGCGAGGGCCTGCGCGGCGGCGGCGACGGTCTCCGGGCCGTACTCGATCCCGAGGTGGCGGAGCGCGGCGACGAGTCGCGCGTCGGGCCGTGAGATCTCGAGCATCACGACCGTCCTCTCGTGAGGGACCGTCAGGGGGCCGGGTGCAGACATGGAACAGCAGAATCGGGCGGACGTCCGGTGAATGAAGCGGCTCGTTGACGCCGCATCCCGTCGGTTTTGTTGCGCAATCGGCAGACTGGCGGGCGGTGCTTCCGTACCGTGGGTCCGAGTCGGGATTCCCGGTGGCGGGGGCGCCGCCCGGCAGCGTGCGGGAAGTATCCGAACGCTGCTCTCCAAAAGTCTGCGGTGACTCCAGGCATCCCCATATCTTGGGACTCGTGGCGGCATACCTGGTGACCTATGACCTGCATCGGCCGGCCTGTGCCTACCCGGGCCTCCTCGAGCAGCTCGCCAAGTTTCCGGCCTCGTGCCAGGGGCTGGACTCCAGCTGCTTCGTCGTCGCCGAGGGCACGGCCGACGACGTCCGCGACGCGCTCGTGCCCCACCTCCACCCGGGCGACGGCCTCATCGTCACGGCGCTGACGAGCAGCATCGCCTCGTGGACCGGGCTCCGCCCGGAGGCCCGGCGCTGGATCCACACCCACATGAACTGAGGCGACGAACGCCGCGTCGCCCGGACGCGGAGCCCAGGGCTCTCCCAAGACTCGTAAAGGCGCAGGTCAAGCAGGTACGGCGCTGGATACATGTGACCGAACCGAGACCATATTTGGCCGCGGTGCGTCCGGAGCCGGCCCTAGTCTGCCGATCACACCACCTGAACAAACAGAAAGTCCGAACATGCGCAAGACAGCACTGGCCGCCCTGGCCCTCGCCGGCACCTTCGCCCTCGCAGGCTGCAGCGACAGCGCCGGGGAGGAGGCGGCCGCCCCCGCTCCCGCGACCTCCGCCGCCGCCGAGGAGACCCAGGCGGAGTCGGAGACGGTCGACGCGTTCGACGTCGAGGTCGGCGACTGCATCCTCTACCCCGAGGAGCAGGCCGCCGAGCAGGCGACCGGGACCACCGAGGCGCCCGCCGAGATCGAGACCGTCTCCTGCGACCAGCCGCACGACAGCCAGGTCTACACCGTCTTCGACCTGCCCGGCGGCGACTTCCCCGGCGACGACGAGATCATCGCCGCCGCGGACGAGCGGTGCGGGGCCGACTTCGAGGGCTTCGTCGGCAACTCCTACGACAACTCCGTGCTCGACATCGAGTACTTCTTCCCGTCCGAGGAGTCCTGGAACTTCGACGACGACCGCGAGGTCGCGTGCATGGTCTACCACATGGAGGGTGAGCAGCTCACCGCCTCCGCCGAGGGCTCCGCGCTCTGAGCAGGCACCTCCGCGTGGAACCACGGTGACGCCGTAGCACCTCGGTAGCCGGCGAACCGCCCGCGCGCCTCCCGTCCGACGGACGGGAGGTGCGCGGGCGTTCTCGTTCCAGCCGGGCCTTTCAGGCCTGGAGCGTGGCGGTCAGCCTCGTGCCCGTGCGCCGAGACCAGGTCTGGCACCCGCGGGCCCGAGGCACGATCGACGAAAAGCCGGGGCGCCGTCGTCGCCAAGGTCAGGCCGCGGGAGAGCCCGGCGGCCCGGGGAGGACGGTCGGCACGTACTCCAGCAGCTGGAGCCGGCGGTCGAACGTGCGGCTCTGGACCAGGTCGAGGGCGACGTCGGGATAGCCCTCGAAGATCCGCTCACGGCCGGTCCTGCCCGTGATCACCGGGAAGACGACCAGCCGCAGCCGGTCCACCAGTCCGGCGGCGAGGAGCGACCGGCACAGGGTCAGGCTCCCCATCGTGCGCATCGGTCCGGCACCGCTCCGCTTCATCTCCGTCACGGCCGCCACGGCGTCCCCGCGCACCAGGCGGGTGTTCGGCCACGGCGGCTCCCCCTCGAGCGTCGAGGAGAAGACGATCTTCTGCGCCCGGCCCAGCTCGTCGATGCTCGACTGCTCGTCCGTCGGCTCCTCGGCGGCCGCGGCGTCGAACTCGGCGGCGAAGCCGGACATCAGCCGGTACGTGTTGGCGCCCATCAGGATCGTGTACCTGCCCTCGGGCTGCTCCTCGAGCCAGTCGAGGTACTCCGGCCCCTCCAGCCCCCACCACCCCGGCCACCCCTCCGCGGACGCGAAGCCGTCCAACGAGACGATGAAGTCCACCAGCAGCTCCGACCGGGACGTCCCGAACATGTCGGACGCCCCGCCGGTCTCCTCGGCCATGGGTCTCTTCCTTCCTCCGCGACGTTGCGGCACGCCCTGAGCGCCCGCCGGACGGGGCCCGCCCGGGTCGGGCTACGAGAACGCAAGCACACTTCGGGCTTTTCCGGCACCCCTCTCCCGCATCCCGCTCACCGCGGGAGTGGCGCGGTCAGCACTGCTAACCCGCCGCCGCGCAACGCCAGGCGGTCCCTTGACCCGGGGCAGGCCCGGCCCGACAGCCGTTGGCCCGGGCTTTGCGTGACCTTGATGACTTTTCCGACATAGCGTTGGAATGCGGGCGGCTCGTACGTATCGTGAAAGGCGAGCCAGTGTCCCCACGGCGGTAGCACGGCTGGGTGCTTGAACCGCCGGGACCGGTCTCCCCGTGTCGCCTCGGAACTGAGGAGTTGGCTGCGGCTCGCGCCCTGCCGCCCCGCCCCAGATCAGGTCCCGAGGCAAGGAGAACGCGTGACAGCCGAGCACGAAGCGACACCCAGCACCGAAGAGTCGAGGATCGACCGCGGCCGGTTCGGCGCGACGGAGCGGCGCCGGCCCCGGACCGACGACGAGCGCCGGGCCCCCATCTCCAGCGCCGAGCTCAGCAAGGGCCCCACCGAGCTGGCGGAGGACCGCGGCCCGCGCGTGAACTGGCGCGTGTTCATCATCTCGGCCGCCGTGATCGTGGCCTTCTCGCTGTGGGCGATGCTCGCCCCCACCCACGCCGCGAACGTCATGCGCGAGATGGTCCTGGGCATCGCGACGAACCTCGGCTGGGTCTACGTCGTCACCGTGGTCGCGGTGATCCTCTTCGTGCTCTGGGTGGCCTTCTCGAAGGAGGGCCAGGTGCGCCTGGGACCGGACCACTCCCGGCCCCAGTACAACCTGTTCACGTGGGTGGCCATGCTCTTCGGCGCCGGCGTCGGCATCGACCTGCTGTTCTACTCGGTCACCGGCCCGATCGCGCAGTACATGATGCCGCCGACGGGCGACCCGCAGTCCGCCCAGGCCGCCCAGGACGCCGTCGTGTGGACGATGTTCCACTACGGCATCTCCGGCTGGTCGATGTACTCCCTGCTGGGGATGGCGATGGGCTACTTCGCCTACCGGTGGGGCATGCCGCTGTCGATCCGCGCGGCGCTGTACCCGCTGCTCGGCAAGCGGGTGCGCGGCGCCGCCGGTGACGCCATCGACATCTTCGCCCTCATCGGCACCGTCTTCGGCGTCGCGACCTCCATGGGCATCGGGGTCGTCCTGCTCAACGTCGGCTTCTCCTGGCTGTTCGGCCTGCCCGAGGGGCTGGCGCTGCAGATCGCCCTGGTGCTGGTCGCCGTCGTCATGACCATCGCCGGCTGCCTCTCCGGCGTGGACAAGGGCATCCGCATCGTCTCGGAGCTCAACCTGTGGATCGCCGGCGCGATGATGCTCTACATCCTCGTCACCGGGCAGACCGCGTTCCTGCTCAACGCCCTCGTCACCAACATCGGCCGGTTCATCGGCACCCTGCCCGCCCGCACCCTGGAGACCTTCGCCTACGAGGCCGACGGTGCCAGCTGGATGGGCGGCTGGACCCTCTTCTTCTGGGCGTTCTGGCTGGCGTGGGGCCCGTTCGTCGGCCTGTTCCTGGCCCGCATCTCCCGCGGCCGCACCCTGCGCGAGTTCGTCATCGCCGCCATCACCGCGCCGGTGCTGTGCGACTTCGTCATCGTCTCGATCTTCGGCAACTCCGCGCTGTCGGTCGTCATGGGAGGCGACACCGAGTTCGCCCAGCTCGCCATCGACCAGCCGGAGCAGGGCTGGTACGCGCTGCTGGAGATGTTCCCCGGCGCCGCGTTCCTCATCGGCCTGGCCACCCTGTCCGGCCTGCTCTTCTACCTCACCAGCGCCAACTCCGGCGCCATGGTGATGGCGAACTTCTCCTCCACCATCCCCGACCCCGCCCAGGACGGCGCCAAGTGGCTCCGGATCTTCTGGGCCGTGGTCACCGCGCTGCTGACCATCGCCATGCTCGTGGCCGGCGGCGTCACCACCATGGAGTACGCGACGCTGATCTTCGCCTTCCCGGTCACGATCATCGCCTACCTCGTGATGGCCTCGTTCTCGAAGGTGCTGCGCATGGAGCGGGCCGAGCGCGAGGGGCAGGTCGTCCGCCGGCGCTCCGCCGCGGCCCACGGCGGCCAGGTGCCCGAGAAGACGTGGAAGCAGCGCCTCGCCCAGCTGCGCTCGTACCCGTCGAAGCGGGCGGTCGCGCAGTTCATGGAGCGGGTGGTGCACCCGGCCCTGACCGCCGTCGCCGCCGAGTTCCGGGAGCAGGGCTACGAGGCGACGCTGACGACCACCCCGAACCCCGAGACGGACGTCGACGAGCACACGCTGGTGGTCAACATGGAGGAGCACCGCGACTTCCACTACCAGACGGCCGCGGTCCAGGCCCCGGTGCCCAGCATCGGCGGCCGGCCCATGTCCAAGGGCGACGACATCTACTACAAGATCGAGGTCTTCACCCAGACCGGCACCGAGGGCTACGACCTCATGGGCCTGACCCAGCAGCAGGTCATCAACGACGTCCTCGACCGCTACGAGGCGCACCTGTCGTTCCTGCGCTACTCCAGCGAGCACGACTACGCTTCGGTCCTCACTCCCGCGGCCCCGGCCGGCCCGCCGGTCCCGGTCGTCGCGGACGACGTCGAGCGCGTCGAGAGCTAGGCCGTCCCCACGACGGATGGTCGGCTCCCGGCACCGGACCGCACCGCCGTCGCACACTCGGCTTCCGCCGTCGGGCTCCGCGCGATATCAGCGCTACCGCTCGCGACCGGGGCAACACAACAACGGGGAAGATCCCTGTCGTCTGGCGACAGTGATCTTCCCCGTTGTCGTCCGTCAGGGCGTCTGGATGCCCTCATTTGCCCGGACCGGTGAAGGACACCTTTTCAGCGGGTGCCAGCCCGGCAGGAGTGGTGCGAGCCTGGCTCGCACCACTCTCGCGTGGCTCACGCGGAGACGCGCGCCGCCTGCGTGGAGGCCTGCCGACGGGCTGCCTCTCGTCCCGCGAGGTGACCGAACACCAGGCCGAGCGAGATGGTTCCGCCGGCGCCGCCGTAGAAGCCCTTCGTGGGCGCGCCGCCCGCGTTGCCGGCGGAGTACAGGCCCGGGATGACCTGGCCCTCCTTGTTGAGCGCCCGGCCGACGGCGTCGGTCCTCGGCCCGCCCACGGTGCCGAGCGCGCTGGCCTCGACCTTGAGCGCGTAGTACGGCGCGGTGTCGATCGGCCCGAGCACGCTCGACCGGGGGCTCTTGAGCACGGGCCGGATGATCTTCGCCAGCGGCCCGACCACGAGAGAACGGATGCGCTCGAAGTCGTTCTTCTTCGCCACCCGTCCGGCGAGCTTGCTGACGACCGGGCCGATCGCGCCGGCGATGGCCGTGCGAGCCTTGGCGGTGGCGGCGGGGAACCGCGCGTCCGGCGAGTTCTTGCCCAGCCGGGGGTAGTAGGCGCCGAAGTAGCGGTCGAACATCGTGCCGCCGCGGTTGAACTCCGGGTCGCGGGCGCGTGCAGCCTCGGGGTTGAACCGGTCGACGGTGCGGAGCAGCCCCACCTCGTCGACCCCGATCTTCGCCGCGAGCTCCGACAAGGTGCTGGCGCGCTCGAGGTAGTCGGGCACCTCCCCGCCCGGGGTGACGCCGAAGATGCCGAACTTCTCCCAGTAGTTCTGGTCGAAGATCAGCCACGCGGTGGCGTTCGGCATGGTGCCCGTCTCCGGGTCGATCTCGCGCATGATCTGGCCGAACTGGTCGTAGGCCAGCGCCTCGTTCGCGAAGCGCTCACCCTTGCTGTTCACCATGATGCTGTGCGGGAGGGCCCGCTCCCCGAGGAACACGCGAGCCAGCGGGCGGCCCTCGAGCTCCTCACCGGGGAGCTGCACGCCGGGCATCCACCAGGCGTCCTCCATGCCGGTCAGGTCGGCGCCGACCTCCTCGGCCAGCTGCACGGCGATGCCGTCGTGCCCCTTGGGAGAGACCTGCACGCCGAAGGGTGCGCCGAGGTAGGCCGTGGTGGTCTCGTCCGAGCTCTCGAACCCGCCGCTGGCCAGGAGCACGCCGCGGGTGGCGCGGACCGTGTGCTCGGCGCCGCCGGAACTCACGACGACGCCCCTCACCTCGGAGTCCTCCACGACCAGTCGGGTCGCGGGCGCCTCGACGCGCACGTCGACACCGTTGCGCAGGGACGCCTCGAGCAGGGCCCCGACAAGTGCCGGTCCGGCGAGCCAGACGTCGTCGATGCCGATCCCGCCGAGCAGCCAGAACGGGAGCGGGTTCTTGGCCATGCCGGTCGTCAGGGCCGGTCGCACGTACTTCGCGGCCTCGCCGAGCCCCGCGGGCGAGTACGGCCCGGGGAAGAGCGCCCGGCCGACGGACGCGCCGTCGATGTCGGAGCGGTAGTCCGGCCAGATCGTCGGGATCCACCCGAAGGCGGTGTGCTTCTCGATGTACCTGGCGACGTAGGGGCCGGTCTCCAGGAACTTCTCCACGAGGTCGTGGTCGAGGGTCTGGTCGCGGCCCTGGCCGTAGATGTACCGCCGGGCCTCGTCCAGAGAGTCCTTCACCTTCAGCTCCTTGGTGGAGAAGCCGTGGTTGGGGATCCACGCGGCGCCGGCGGAGATCCCGGTGGCGCCACCGACCAGCTCCCGGGACTCGACGACGAGAACGCGCGCTCCCTCCTTGGCCGCTGTGAGGGCTGCCATCAGCCCCGCCCCGCCGGACCCGACGATCGCGACGTCGACCTCCTCGGGGAGACCCTCCTCCGCCACCGTCCCGATGGATCCTCGCTCGAACTTCATGGCAACTTCCTCCAACCTGGCCGGCCTCGCGCCGGCGGAACCACACAGTCAATGCAATCGCATTCAATCCTCCGGTCCAACGCCCGGCCCACCTCGGGCATTCCCGACGACGATCGGCCGCCGCGGTTCTGACAGGACGCGCCGATGACCGGAGGCGTTCCCGACGGCGGTCGTCACGTCGGCCGGGCAGGCCCAGGGCGTCGGCGGGTCGGGACGTTTCTGGCACGCTGGGTCGGTGAGCGAGGGCAGCCCGGGGCGTCGGGGCCCGGCCGCGCCGTCGGCCGTCCGGCTGGCTTTCCCGCGCCGGTCCCCCTGGCGGTCCGCGCTGCTGCTCCTCGGCTGGGCGGTGCTGCTGCTGACCGCGGCCACAGGCGTCGGCCTGCTGATCGGGTCAGGCGTCTCCCCGACCGACCGCGCCGTCGTCGCGTGGGCGGCGAGCGTGCGCACGGCCCCGCTGACGTCCGGGATGACCACGCTGACCGAGCTCGGCTCCATGCGCACCCTCGGCCCGCTGCTGGCCGTCGCGGCCGCGTGGCTGGTGATCCGCCGTCGGCCCGCGTGGACGGTGGCCGCGTGTGCCGCGGCCGTCGGGATCGTGGTCCTGGTGGACACGACGAAACTGCTCGTCGGCCGCGTCCGGCCGTCGCTCGGTCCGGTGCTCGACGTCGTCTCGCCCAGCTTTCCCTCAGGGCACGCGGCGCAGTCGGCCGCCGTCCTGGTGGTCCTCGCGGTAGTTCTCACGGGGCACGGGTCCGCCCGGGCGGCGGCGCCCGCGGTCGCCGTCGTCCTCGTCGTCGGCGTAGGTGTCACGCGGGTGTATCTCGGCGTCCACTACCCCAGCGACGTGCTGGCGGGCTGGCTGCTCGGGGCGCTGTGGGCCGCCGTCGTCCTGCGGGTGGTGGCGCAGCCGGGGCCGGAGTCGGGTGACGGTCCTGCCCGCGCGGTCGGCCGGGCGTCAGCTGCCGGGTGACTACCGGCCCACGAGCCGAGCGGATCCCCACGTCACCGCTGGCCGATACGCTCGGACCATGGCGAACCTGCACCTGTTCCAGCGCCGCGCGGACCCCCCGCCGGCCAAGGTCAACGCCATCACGCTGACGGTGGACGGCACGGTGCTGTGGGGCGTCGCCACCGTGGTCATCGCCGTGCTGGCCGGGCAGGGCCGGGTGGACGAGAACTGGCTGCACGTCTGCTACGCCGGGCTCGCGATGGGTGTCCTCGGGGTCGGCTGGGGCTTCGTCCACGAGCACCGCGGACGCCGCCGGAGCACCTGACGCCAGGGGCGAAGGCGCCGTCGGAAAAGATCCGTGGTCGAACCGGGAACCATTCCGCACCCGCCGGTGTTGTACTGGGTACCCCCGGGGGCGACGGTGCGGCTTTCCCCCAGACGCATCGGCTGCCTCCGGGGGCCTTTTCTCTGCCTCCGCCGGCCGTGGCAGGCGGCACGCCTCCCAGGAGGCGGCGCCCGTTGCCCTCACCCGCGGGAGCGGCCGCCGGTTCTCGGACGATCGGCTCCCCCGCGTCGACCGGCACCAGCACCGACGGCGTAGACGTCTCCGGGGCGTTCGTCGGCCGGGAGGCTCGCGAGCACGTCGCTGATGCCCGCGGCGTCCAGCCAGCCGGGCGTGGCGAAACGGAAGGACTCGAGCCGGGAGAACGTGAACCGGTAGTCGCCGAGCTCGGTCAGCCGCTTCACGCACCCGAGCGCCCGGTCCATCACCACGGGGATGTACTCGAAGGAGAGCGCGGGCAGGGGCCGCGTGAGGCCGCGCAGCGCCTCGAGCTCGAAACCTTCCACGTCGATCTTGCAGAAGTGTGGCGTGCCGTGACGCTCGATCAGCTCGTCCAGCGTCCGCACCGTCACGGTCACCTCGCCGTCCCACGTGGTGGCCCGGAAGCTGGCGGCGCGCTGCACGTCGTCCACCCACGAGTGCGCCAACGTGGAAACGGTGGGGGTCCGCGTGCTCACGCGCATCTGGGCCGTCCCGCGTTCCGCCCCCACCGCGCACGCCTCGATCTGCACACCGCGGTCGCGCCCGTAGAGCAGCTGGAGGACCCGGACGAAGTCCGGCTGGGGCTCGACCGCCACCACCCGCGCACCGATCCGGCGGAACGCCAGCACCCGGTTGCCGGCGTGCGAGCCGACGTCGAAGGCGAGATCCCCGGGGCCGACGAACGCCCCGTAGAAGGCGCGTTTGCGGCGCTGCCCCCAGTCGGTGCCGTAGGACCAGGCGAGGGACCGGAACATGCCGCGGGCTCGGGCGAGCGCGTGAGCCATGTGGCAGCCTCTCACGGTGGTCCGGCGGTGTGCAGGCGTTCTCCCGTTCGGGTACGTGCGGTCGAGGAGGCACTGCCTGCCAGACTCGTGACATGCACGAGGACGACTACCCGAGCCGCAAGCGCCTGTGGGAGCCGACCGAGAAGGCGCTCAAGGACGACACCGCGGACCTGCGCGCGGCCGTCCTGCAGGCGCGCGGCCAGGCCGTCTGGGGCAAGGCCGTCACGGCGGTCGACGACGTCACCACCGTGCCCGACCTCGGTCGCTACCTCCCGCCCCGCCCGCGGCTCGACGAGGTGCTGCTCACCGAGCCTCCGGCGATCGTCGTCCGGGCCGTGAACCGGTTCGTGCTCGTGCTCGCCGAGGCGGCCCTGATGCGGCAGGTGCAGGAGGCGTCGACCCGGTTCGAGGCCGACGACCGCGTCCGGGTGTCCGGCTACGCGGACGGCAACGCCGACGAGGCGATCGAGATCCTCCTGACCGACCTCACCCCCGGGCTTCACGAGGTGATCGCCCGCCGGCGCCGCTACCGCCTCGGCGAGATCCCCGACGACGTCAGCGGTGAGAACTTCGTCGAGCAGGACCCCTACCCGTGGACCACTCCCCGCCGGGACGCCTGCTGGGAGAGCACGGCTGCGAGCTGGCAGGCCCAGTTCGCGGCCCTGGCCGCGGACATGACGGTCGCCGACGACGTCGCCCGCGCGATCGCCGCCCCACGACTCGGCTCGTCGCGCACGTCGGTCCGGATGACGCCGCGCGCGATCCTCGGCGACTGATCACCGGGCCGCACCGACCTCACCGGGCCGTCGTGGGCCCCGCCGAGCGTCCCCGCCCGTCGACGCGGCCGGGGTCACTCGCAGACGACGCCGTCGCCGTCACCGTCCCGGTACCAGTCGTACTCCGCGTCCCGGCCCGCCACGTAGGGGCCGTAGCCGGCGGCGAGCGCCTCCTTGCAGGTCCCGAACCGCGGGTCCCCCGCTCCCCCGGGGGCGGCGGGAGCGGGCGCGGGCGCCGGGGCAGGTGCGGGAGCGACCGGGGCGGGAGCCGGAGCCGGGGCCGGAGCAGGTACCGGCGCCGCAGCCTCGCGCTCAGGCGCCAGCGGAGCTGTCTCGCCCACCGGCAGCGGCTCGTCCGGGCAGGTGGACAGCACGCCGACCATCGCGTCGCGCTCCGCCTCGGTCACCCACAGCTCGTAGCCGACCTTCACCGCGACCTGCCGCGCGACGTACGCGCAGCGGAACGCCTTGTTCGGCGGCAGCCAGGTGGCGGTGTCTCCATCACCCTTCTGCGCGTTCAGCGGTCCGTCGACGGCGAGCAGGTTGAGCGGGTCGTTGCCGAACTGGCGCATCCGCGACTCGTCCCACTGCTGCGCGCCCTTCTGCCAGGCGTCGGAGAGGGCGACCACGTGGTCGATCTGCACGTCGCTCGAGGTGTCCACGCCCCGCACGAAGGGGATGACGGCCCCGGAGTACGGGTCGGCCAGCATCCCGGTGTCGACGACGCAGCCGTTGCTCCCCGGCCTGATCGACACCTCCGTGAGGTCACGGCGCAGGACGTCGTTGCGCACGTCGCAGCCGTTGCGGTCCAGGTCCACCTCGCGGTAGGCGAAGAGATCGCGGTCGTACCCGGTCTTCGGCGCGCGGCCCTTGACCTCGAGCGTCCCGGCGGCGGCCAGCGCGCTCCCGGGCGGCGCCTCCGCGGCGGCCTCCGGGGCCGTCACCCCGCCGGCGGGCGTCGGGCTCGGGGCCGACGACGGCGCCGCGGTGACGTCCGCCGTCGCCTCCGCCGTCGTGGAGGGAGAGCGGACGACGGCGGGAGCGGCCGCCGGCTCCGGCTCGCTGGAGGCGGCCGGGATGGTCGCGGCACCGAAGCCGAGGAGCACGAAAGATGCGACGACGGCGCGCGCCCCGCCCTTGCGGCCGGGCAGGGAGAGCACCGTGCGGCCGGTGACGAGCGCGAGCAGCCCCATCAGCAACGCGCCGAGGCCCAGCAGCATCAGGGCGCCGGTGAGGCCGTCGACGGCGAGGCCGAGGAGGATGACCGCAACGGTGACGATGCCGCGCATGCGCCAGGGAGATCTGCGCGGAGGAGCTGCTTTTACGGACACCTTTCGATGTTACGTTTCACGGGAGCGCGGCGATGTGGAATGCGGCGTGCCGCACCTCTCAGGCGCCGGTCAGCGCCGCGATCCCGGCCAGCGCACCGAGCGACAGGAACAACGCTCCGACCAGGCCGAAGATCTTCACGAAGGTCCGGGTCTGGGTGTCGCCCTCGATGAACCACCGGGTGGGTCTGTCGGGGTCGTACCGGACGCGCACCTGCTCGCCGACGTCGTAGCCGACGTCCACGTGGCCGTGCGTCCGCGCCCCGACGCGGAAGGTCGTGCCCTTGTTGACGGTCACCTGCTTGCGCCGGTCGTACACCCGGTCGGCGACCTCGTAGCGGATCACCGGGTAGTACATGTCGCTGGAGCGGACGATCCGGACCACCGAGCCGTCAGTGACCGCGGTGCACAGCCTCTCCATCCTCGTGACGAGGAAGTGGTTGACGCCCGCCGCCACCAGGGCGAACACGGCACCCACCCCTGCGAGCACGAGAGCGGCGACGTCCACGGTCCGTTTCTATCACCGGGGGCCGGTTCGCCCCCGTACGGCGTCCATGGGATCCCGGCCGTCCCCCGCGGGTGCTCCCGCTCCGGACCGCGTCCGCGCCGGAAGCAGGCTCGCCCCGCTCAGCGCACAACCCCAGGCGATCGCGAGTGCGCCCCACAGCGAACCGAGGGAGGCGGCGACGTCCTGGTACAGCAGCGAGAACGCGCCGAGCAGGATCCCCGTCAGCCCCGCGGTCGCCCCGGCCAGCCGCACGGAGCCCCGGCCGAGCACCGCGGACACCGGCAGGGCGAGCACCGCGAGAGTGCCCGCGGCCTGTGCCGGCCAGTGGTCGATGCCGTTGGTGAGGTAGGAGTCGACGTGCCGGGCCGTGGAGCAGAGGTGCCACAGGTAGACGAGCCACGGCGCGGCGCCCAGCGCGACGACACCCAGCACGGCGGTCGTGGCCCGGTCCCGCACCGCGGGCCCCCCAGACGGCCGACGCCGCGACACGGCGGCGAGCAGCCACGCCGCAGCCACCGTGGCGAGCAGCAGGATCGCGCCGTTGCGCGAGCCGGCCGGGTAGTAGTCGCCGGAGGTCCGCATGAAGCCGCCCCACGGGAGACCCGCGAAGACCGCGAGCGTGGCCGCCGCCCACCCCACGGTGAGCCGGCGCCGGTCGCCCGGCCGACGCCGTCGTCCCTCGCGTGCCGGCCACGCCACGGGAAGGGCCGTCACGGCCAGGACGGCGCCGAAGAGCAACAACGCCGCGTCCAGCGAGAGCGCGGCGACGGGCACGGTGCATGCCGCGACGACGCCGAGCTGGGTCACCACCGCGCGACCGAGGTCGGGGCGCAGCACCAGCGCCAGCAGCGGGAGCACCACGAGGCAGCTGAGGTAGATGCCCCACCCGGCCTCGAGCATCGCCTCGTCCGCGGCGAAGAGCGGGTGGCCGGGCGGGATGACCACCCACAGGTCCGTCGTCGCGAACCCCACCGTGGACCAGGCCAGCGCCAGGACCAGGGCGACGGCGCGGAGGAAGGTCGCCCGCTCCGCCGTCGGGACGCTGGCTGCGGTGAGGCGCGTCGTCGGCACGGCGGGAGCGTAGCGACGCGACGCGCGTTCACGGGCCCGTTCGGACGCCGCTCCCGTCAGAGGCTCCCGCCGCCCGCCGTGGTCGAGCCCGACCCGCGGGGCTACCCCAGCCCGAGCAGCGCGCCCATCCCCATCACGCCGGCGACGATGAGCACGATCCCGACGATGTCGAAGACAATCCCAGAGCGGACCATCTTCATGATCGGGACCATGCCGGTGCCGTAGACGATCGCGTTCGGCGGGGTGGAGACCGGCAGCATGAACCCGAAGGACGCCCCGAAGATCGCGGCGACGGCCGGGATGACGGGGTTGACGCCCGCGGCCTCGGCCAGCGGGATGACGATCGGCACCACCACGCCGACGCTCGCGGTGTTCGACGTCGTCTCGCTGATGATGACCGCGATGACGGTGGCGAGGAGCGTCAGGCCGAGCAGCGAGCTGACGCCGAGGAGGTCGCTGAGCGAGGCGCCCATCGTCTCGGCCAGGCCGGTGGAGCCGAGCAGGCTGCCGAGGGTGATGCCGGCGCCGAAGAGGAGGATGGTGCCCCAGTCGATCTTGGTGGCGTCGTTCCAGCTGATGGTGAACTGGCGCCGCGAGAAGTCGACGGGCAGCAGGAACAGCAGGCTCGCCGCGACGACGGCGACGGCACCCTCGTTCATGCGCGCCGTGACGTTCTCGTACAGCGCCCCCTCGCCGCCGGTGACGAGACCGACGACGCCGGGCGTCACCCACAGCACGACGGCGACGGCGAAGGCGATGAGGGTGTTCCGCCCGCCGGGGCCCATGGGGCCGAGCTGGTCGCGCTCCAGGCGGACGTACTCGTCCACGCCGGAGATGCGCTTGACCTCGGGCCGGTTGAGGGCGACGAGGATGACGCACAGCGCGACGAACATCAGCAGCACGATCGGGAAGGCGAGCACCATCCACGTGAAGAACGGGATGGTCTCCCCCGTCGCCTCCTCGATCAGCCCGCGCCCGATGAGGTTGGGCGGGCTGCCGACCGGGGTGAGCAGGCCGCCGACGCTCGCGCCGTAGGCGACCATGAGCATCAGGGCGGTGGCGAAGCGCAGCCGTCGAGGGTCGAGCTCCTTCCCGGCCTCGGCCGACATGACGCCGGCGATGAAGGTGACGATGCCGACGCCGATGGGCATCATCATCGCCGCGGTCGCCGTGTTGGAGACGAAGGCGCTGAGCAGCGCGGTGATCGCGCCGAACGCGATGATGATCCGCACGACCGAGCTGCCCACGCCCGGCAGGCTCAGGACCCCGAAGGCGAAGCGGCGGTCCAGGCCGTGCTTGCGCATGGACTCGGCGATGATGAAGCCGCCGAGGAAGACGAACAGGGTCGGGTTGCCGAAGAGGGCGAACACGTCGGCGGCCGGCGCGACCTCGAAGATCACCACGAGCGAGATCGCGAGGATCGCCGTCACCGGGATCGGGATGGCCTCGGTGATCCAGTAGACGATGACGAAGGTGAGGATCCCGGCCAGGCGCTGGGCCGGCTCGTCGAGCGTGCCGGTGGCGAGGTAGACGGCGATCCCGGCGAGCGGGCCGAGGAACAGGCCGGCCGTGCGGCGCAGCCGCTCCAGCCTCTGCTCGGCCGGGCTGAGGATCTCCTGCACCTCGTCGAACGTGCGGTAGGTGCCCCCGGTTCGTTCGGTGGTGGGGCCGGGCGGCGCCGACGCCCGCTCGGCGAACCCGGTGGCGGTGGCGGGCTGCTCCGGCCCCGGCCGGCTGCGGTTGCTGTCAGACATGCTCTTCGCTCCTTCGCGACGGGCAGACCTCGAGAACCACATCATGAGGGGACGGCGCACGGTCGGCATCTCGGGTGCCGGCGGAGGGGGCCGCGGCTCGGCAGCCTGGTTCGCCGCCACCCTGCGACCGCTGCACGACACCGCGAGCGCCACTGGCGCACTGCGCTCGCCGTGTCGAGCAGCGCTCGTGGGCGGGCGCCGAGCGGCGTTCCGCACTCAGGTCGTCGTCACGAGCCTGGCGACCCCGCGCACGAGCGTCCCCATCGCCCCGACCGACACCACGACGACGGCGAGCCGGCGCGCCGCGCCAGCTGAGACCCTGCGTGCCACACGTCCGCCGAGCAGGACGCCGACCGGCACGGCGCACGCCACGGCGGCCACCAGCCACCCGTCGGGCGGACCGGCGGGACCCGCCGCGCCGACGCCCAGCTTGGTCACGAGGGACACCGTTCCCATGGTGAGGAAGATCGGCTGGAGCGTGGCGGCGAAGGGCCGCTGCTCCCACCCGGTGGCGCGGGCGTAGATCAGCATCGCCGGCGCGGCCACGCCGACCGCGGTGTTGAGGAAGCCCCCGACCACGCCCGCGGCCAGGCCCGGGACCCGGCCGCCCACGACCGGCATGCCCCGCCACAGCACCGCCCCGCCCAGGCCGGTCAGCACCACGACGCCGATGATCACCTCGAGCACGCCGGTGTCCGCCTCGCGGACCAGCAGCGCGGCCGGGACCGCCCCGAGGACCACCACCGGAGCCACGACGGCGTAGCGCCGCCAGTCGATCTCCGCCCGCGCCGCCAGGGTCAGCAGGAGCGCGGACATGATCGTCGTCGCGTTCGTCAGCATCACGCCGGTGACGGGCCCGATCGCGAGCGCGAGTGCAGGAGCCACCACGAGGCCGGTGCCCATGCCGCTCGTGCGCTGCAGCACGCACCCCAGGATGACCGCGGCCAGCACGAGGGCCAGCAGCCCGGCGTTCATGGGACCACCCTCGCCGGTCTCAGCCGCTCAGGCCAGCCATCAGCTCGTAGCGGACGAGCACGCACGAGCGCGCCCACCGGGTGTGGGTCCGGTGGGCGCGCCGCGTCGTGTGCCTACTCGATCCGCGCGATGGGCGCCCCCTGCCTGACGGCGTCGTCCTCGGCGACCAGGAGCCGTACCGTTCCGGCGGCCGGGGCCGTCACCTCCGCGTCGACCTTGTCCACCTGCACCTCGCCGAGGAGCTGCCCCTCGGACACCTGCTCGCCGTCGGCGACGTACCAGGTGGCGAGCACCCCCTCGGTGTCGGGCCTGGTCTCGTCGAGGGGCGGGAAGAGCACGTCCGTCATGCCAGCACCCTCCGCACCGCGGCCTCGATGCGCTCCTGCCGCGGCAGGACGGCGTACTCGAGGTCGTGGGCGTACGGGATCGGGATGTCCGGCATCGTCACCCGCTGCACCGGTGCCTTGAGCATCGACGGATCCTTGTCGGTGATCGTCGCGGCCACCTCCCCCGAGAGCCCGAAGGAGAGATAGTCCTCGTCCACGACGACGAGCCGGCCCGTCTTCCCCACGGACTCCAGGATCGCCTCCCGGTCGAGCGGCACGAGCGAGCGCAGGTCGAGGATCTCGGCGCTGACGCCCTCGCCGTCGAGCCTCTCGGCGACGTCGAGCGCGTGGTGGACGGACAGGGAGAGCGTCACCACCGTCACGTCGGTCCCGGGCCGGACCACGTTGGCCTTGCCGCTGGGCACGAGGTGCTCACCCTCGGGGACGACGTCGATCGCGCGGCGGTTCTTGGCCATCCAGGGCAGGCCCATGATGCCCTTGTGGAACATGTACACGACGGGGCTGTCGTCGCGGATGGCGGAGGTCATCAGGCCCTTGGCGTCCGCCGGGTTGGACGGCACGACGACCTTCATCCCCGGCAGGTGCGCGAAGGTGGCCCACAGGCACTGCGAGTGCTGCCCGCCGTCGGAGTACCCGCCGCCGACCGCCGTCGTCAGCACCATCGGCACCTTGACGTTGCCGCCGGAGAAGTAGTGGATCTTCGCCATGTGGTTGTAGATCTGGTCGAGGCAGACGCCCATGAAGTCGGCGAACATCAGCTCCACGATCGGCCGCATGCCCTCGGTGGCCGCGCCGATGCCGAGGCCGATGAACGCGGTCTCCGAGATCGGGGTGTCGATGACCCGGTCCTTGCCGAACCTCTCGAGCAGGCCGGTGGTGGAGGAGAAGATGCCGCCGTACTCGCCGACGTCCTCCCCCAGGTACACGACGGTCTCGTCGCGCTCCATCTCCTGGGCGATGGCCTCGACCATCGCCTTGGAGGTGTTGAGGCGCCGGGTGGCCGGCTGGGTGGGGGCGGTGGTGGTCATCGGTCCTCCTCGGCGAAGACGTGCTTCATGACGTCGGCGACGTCGGGCACGGGGCTGTCCTTGGCGAAGGCGACGGCGGCCTCGACCTTCTCGGTGGCCTGCTCCTTGGTCCGGGCGACGGCTGCGTCGTCGAGGACGCCTGCCTCCCGCAGCCGGGTCTCGTACAGGGGGATGGGATCGAGGGCGGAGACGCTCTCGAGGTCCGCCCGGTAGCCCTGTGCGTCGCCCTCGAAGTGGCCCCACATCCGCAGGGTCGCGACCTCGATCAGGCTCGGGCCCTCCCCCGCCCGGGCGCGGCCGACCGCCCGTTCGGCTGCGGCGTAGACGGCGTCGACGTCGTTGTGCTCCACCCGCTCGCCGGGGATCCCGTAGGCGGCCGCCCGCACGGCGTTGGACGGCACGGACGTGGACGCGGTCCGCGGGACCGAGATGCCCCACTCGTTGTCCTCGACGACGAACACGACCGGGAGCTTCCACAGCGCGGCAAGGTTGAGGGACTCGTGGAAGGCCCCCTGGTTCGCGGCCCCCTCACCGGTCACGGCGACGGCGATCCCGCCGGTCCCCCGACGTTTGAACGCGAACGCCATGCCCAACGCGGGCGGGTAGCCCTCGGCGATGATGCCGGAGCAGGAGAAGTGCGTCTCGGGGTCGAACAGGTGCATGTGGCCGCCTCGGCCGCGGCCGAGGCCGGTCTCACGGCCGAAGATCTCGGCGGTCATCTTCTTCAGGTCGACGCCGTGGGCGACGGCGAAGTGGTGCGGCCGGTGCGTGGCGGTGACGGCGTCGTCCGTGGTCAGGTGCGCGCACACCCCCGCCGCGACGGGTTCCTGGCCGGCGGAGAGGTGCATCTCCCCCGGGACCAGGCCCTTGCCGATGTCGAAACCGGGTCCCTTGTCGGCGTGGTACTCGCGGAGGATGGCCTCCTCGAAGGTGCGGGAGAGCACCATCGTCTCGTAGAGCCGGGCCCGTACGTCGTCGGGCAGCTCGGGTGCGGGTGACCCGGCGTCGGTGGGTGCCGGGACAGGTGCCGGCCTGGACACGTCTGTCGACATGGTTGCCTCCGTTGGCTAGATGTCCTTGCTCTCACTCTGGTTCGTCCGGCAGCCGCGGGCAACGGTCGAGATTTCAGATGGTGATAGCGGCACGCGTGGGCGCTTTGCCCGTCGACAACTGCCGGTGCGCGCGTGCACACTCGACGGAGACGGAACGTCGTCCCGAGGCTCCAGCACAGCGGCCAGGGACCGAGGTGCGGGGTCCTCCGAGGGGGGCCGCACAGGCGAGGTGACGACGTCGATGATGCCCACCGGACAGACCGCGCGATCGCGGCACGAGGCGGGCGCTGTCGCGCTCCTGACCACCGAGGGCGCGGTGCGGCTGGTGCTCTCCGGGCCGATCGACCAGCTCTGCGCCGCGGACGTCGACGCGGCCGTGGGCGAGGCCGTCGCGTCCGGGCTGCCCGTCGAGGTCGACACCCGCCACGTGACCTTCATGGACACCGCGGGCGTGGCGGCGCTCCAGTCGCTCACCGCAGCGTTCCCGCTGCGCGCCACGTTCGTCACTCCCACGGACCTCGTGCGATTCCTCCTCCAGGTGACCCACCTCGACGAGTCGGTGGAGATCGCGCCGGAGACCTAGAGCCAGCCTGAGTCGGGGGGACGGTCGGGCCGTCGGTGCAGGGGGCACCGGCGGCCCGGCGCCGTCCCGACCGAGCACCGACCGCCGGGGGTTCGGCAGCGCCTGAACCTGGAGGGGCCGCGGCCTGCTCAGCCCTCCGTCGCCGTCCTCCCCGCACGGCGCCCGGCCGCCTCCTGCACGATCCGCGCCGCCAGCACGCGCAGCTTCACGTTGCTGTCGCGACTCCTCTTCACCAGCCGGGCGAAGGCCTCGTCGGCGTCGACGCCGGCCTGCGCCATGATGACGCCCTTGGCCTGCTCGATCGTCGCGCGCGACTCCAGCGCCTGGCTGAGGGTCCGCGCGGTGTCCTCGAGCTCCGCCTTGAGCTCGATCTCGTGGAGCACCGCCGCCATGGCCGCCACCAGCAGCTCGGCGACGTCGCGCAGCCCGCCGTCGAACCCGTTCAGCTCCGTGCTGTAGAGGGCGAGCACGCCCACCGGATCGTTGCCGGCCGTGATCGGCAGTGCGAGCACCGACCGCACGCCGGACCCGGAGGCCAGGTCGGTGAGGCGCCGCCAGCCGCTGTGCCCGAGCAGGTCGGCCACCTGCACCGCCCGCCGGTTGTCCCAGGCGTCGAAGCCAGGCCCCTCCATCGCCACCATCTGGGCGCCGTCGACGACCTGGGCCGCCTTGGAGGTGGTCGCCACGAGCTGGGGCTCGCGCGGTGTCCCCACCGTGACGCTGACCCCGGCATCCGGGCGGAGCGCCTGTGCGCAGATCTCCGCCAGGCGCGCGACGCTCGCCGCCCGTCCGATGCGGTGCAGCGGAAGCTTGCTCATCTCGACCAGCGCGGCGGCCGCCGGCGGGCGCAGGACCGCCGGGAGCCCGTACTCCTCGCGCGCGCCCGAACGAAGCAGCACCCAGGTCACCTCGGTGACGTCCGTGACGGCGTCGTACGACACGCTCGCCACCAGCTCGGTGCTGGCCCCCTCCCCACCGCGGGGCACGAGCGCGACGACCTGCCGGAAGGGCGCGTGCTCCCGTACCGCCGTCGCCAGCCGGCGGCGCAGCTTCGGGCGGTCCTCGGCGAGGACGAAACTGACGAGCGGGCGGCCGGGCAGGCTCTCGGCCCGGACGTGCAGGAGCTCGGCAGCGGCGGCGTTTCCGGACCGGATCAGCCCGTCCGCGTCGCTGACCACGACGGCGACCGGCAGCACCTGGATCAGCCGCTCGTGCTGCCACCGCCGGGTGTGCACGCTCTCCAGCAGCCGTGCCACCTCGGCACGCTGCATCCGGATCTCCTCGTCGGCGACACGCAGCTCCTCGTGCGCGGACTGCAGGTCCGCGAGCAGGGCGTCGGAGTCGGCGCGACTCAGCGCACCCCGGACGGCCTCGATCTGCTTCTCGAGCGCGTCGAGCTGGTCGTCGAAGGCATCGGCCGGACCGCCTGCCTGGGAGTGCTCCACCACAGGTGGCTCCTCGCATCCCGTCATGCTCAGCCACGGCCGTGCTCCCGTGACCACCACACTGTGGCAAGGACCGAGAGTACCGTGGTGACGTGGAGCAGGCGAGGGCCGACGAGGTTGCCCGTCGTCGCGCCCGGGCCGCCGAGAGGGTGCGGGAGCTGGTCGCGCTCCGGTCAAGGCTGACCACCGGCGGACCGGTCACCCCGGAGGATGTCGACCTCGCGGTGAGCCACGCCGAGGAGTCCCGCGTGCTTGCGGAGGAGGCGCACGAGCACGCGGCGGAGGCGCACCACCATGCCGCGCTCGCGCACACGACGGCGGCAGAGATGCTCGAGCTGCTCGGCGGCCGCGACGGCGGGGCGCGCGCCGCCCAGCACCGCGACGCCGCCCGTGCGCACCTCGCGCTCGAGCAGGCCGACCGGCTGCGGACGGCGGAGAACGGTGCCGACCCGGCGAGCTCCCACCGGCCGGACGAGCAGAGGGTGTGAGTGCGTGGCCAGACGTGACGTCGTCGTCGTCGGCGCCTCCGCGGGCGGGGTCGAGGCCCTCCGCCAGCTCGCCGGTGGCCTGCCCGCCGACTTCCCGGCCACCGTGGTCGTCGTGCTGCACGTGCCCTCCACGGGTACCAGCGCGCTGCCCCGCATCCTCGACCGCGCCGGTCCCCTGCCCGCACGGCACGCCGTCGAGGGCGACAGGCTCCGGCACGGGCAGATTCTCGTCGCCGCACCCGACCAGCACCTCATCGTCTACGACGACGCCGTCACCCTCTCGCGCGGCCCGCGGGAGAACGGTCACCGGCCCGCCGTCGACGTGCTCTTCCGCTCCGCCGCGGCCGCCCTCGGTCCCCGGGTGGTCGCCGTCGTCCTCTCGGGCGCCCTGGACGACGGCGCCGCGGGCATGGTCGCGGTGAAGTCGCGCGGCGGCGTCGGCATCTGCCAGGACCCTGGCGAGGCGCTGCACGAGTCCATGCCGAGCGCCGCCATGCAGGCCGTCGAGGTGGACCGGGTCGTCCCGGCCGCGATGATCCCCGCCCTCCTGAGCCGCATCGTCCTCGAGGAGGTCACCGACGTGCCGACGCCGCCGCCCGATCGCATGCGGAACGAGGCGCTGGTGGCCGAGTTCGACCTCGAGGCGATCGACAACGGCGGTGACCGACCCGGGATGCCGTCGGACTACACCTGCCCCGACTGTCAGGGTCCGCTGTACGAGATCGTCGAGAGCGGGCTGCTGCGGTTCCGGTGCCGCGTGGGTCACGCCTGGTCCGTCGCGAGCCTCGCCGCGCAGCAGACCGCCACGCTGCAGGGTGCGCTCTGGATGGCCCTCAGGTCGCTGGAGGAGAAGGCCACGCTCACGCGCCGGCTCGGGCAGCAGGCGGTGAGCCAGGGCAGACCCCTGACGTCGGAGGCCCTCGGCGCCGAGACCGACGACGTGCTGCGCGCCGCCGCCACGTTGCGTGACCTGATCGACCAGATCACCGCCCACGGGACCGTGACCGGGCAGGAGGGCGGGTCGAGACGTGAACGGGAGAACTGACGGGACCGCAGGGCCTGTGCCCACGGCCGGTCAGGAGCCGTCTCGTCCGGCGGGCAGGCCCGACGACGACGCCGCCTCCAACGGGACGGACCCGGACTTCGAGTCGCTCGTGCAGTACCTGAAGGAGGAGCGCGGGTTCGACTTCACCGGCTACAAGCGCAGCAGCCTCGTCCGGAGGGTCCGGCGACGCATGGAGTCGGTCGGCCTCACCGACTTCGAGCAGTACCACGACCACCTGCTGCTCCACCCCGGCGAGTTCACCGCCCTGTTCAACACCATCCTCATCAACGTCACGGGTTTCTTCCGCGACCCCGAGGCGTGGGAGTACCTGGCGAGGTCCGTCGTCCCCGACCTGCTGGCGCGGCGGGACGACCAGGACCTGCGCCTGTGGTGTGCCGGCTGCGCGTCCGGGGCGGAGGCGTACTCGCTGGCGATGGTGCTCGCCGAGGCGATGGGCCTGGCCGCGGTGCGCGAGCGGGTCAAGATCTACGCGACCGACGTCGACGAGGAGGCCCTCGCCCACGCGCGGCTCGCGACGTACACGGCGAAGGACGTCCACGCCGTCCCGACGCACATGCGGGAGAAGTACCTCGAGCCGGTCGGCGAGCGGTTCACGGTCCGCAAGGAGCTGCGGCGGGTGGTGATCTTCGGCCGCAACGACCTGGTGCGGGACGCGCCGATCTCGCACGTCGACATCCTGACGTGCCGCAACACGTTGATGTACTTCAACGCTGAGACGCAGGGGCAGATCCTCAACAGGTTCCACTTCGCGCTGAAGCCCGACGGTCTCCTCATGCTCGGCAAGGCCGAGATGCTGCTCAACCACGCCACCCGGTTCCGCCCCGTCGACCTGCGCCGACGGATCTTCCGCAAGGTGGCCGACGCCGGGCGCGACCGCCGTTTCGTCCTCCCCCCGGCAGCGCAGCAGCCCGTCACCGACCCCCCGGAGCTCACGCGGGCACGCAGCGCGGCCCTGATGGCGATGGCGCCCGCGACTCTGCTCGTGGACGTCGCGGGCCACCTCGTGCTCGCCAACCGGCGAGCGTCCCAGCTGCTGGGCATCAGCACGGCCGACCTCGGACGGCCGCTCGAGGATCTGCAGCTCGCCCTCCGTCCGGAGGGTCTGCAGGGGCGCGTCGCGGCGGTGATCGACACGCAGCGCCCCGTCCACCTCCGGGACGTGCGCTGGGAGGTGGCCCCGGCAGACCCGGGCGCGTTCGACGTGCTCATCACCCCGCTCGCCGACGAGACGAGCCGGCTGGGCGCCGCCGTCGTCTTCGAGGACGTCACGTCCTACCGGCAGCTCCACAGCGAGCTCGAGAGCGCCAACCAGCACCTGGAGACGGCGTACACGGAGCTGCAGAGCAGCAACGAGGAGCTCGAGAGCACCAACCAGGAGCTGCAGTCCACGGTCGAGGAGCTCGAGACCACGAACGAGGAGCTGCAGAGCACCAACGAAGAGCTCGAGACCATGAACGAGGAGCTGCAGTCGATGAACGACGAGCTCCACGTGACCAACGAGGCCCTGCGTGAGGGGCAGGACGAGATCACCCGTCTCAGCTCGTTCATGGCCTCGGTGCTCGACAGCCTGGTCGGCGCAGTGGTGGTGGTGGACCAGGACCTGCAGATCCTGGCGTGGAACTCCGTCGCCGAGGAGCTGTGGGGCGTCCGCAGCGACGAGGCGGTCGGTGCTCGTCTGCCCGACCTCGACATCGGCCTGCCGGTCGACCGGCTGCGGCAGCCGCTGCTCCACCAGATCGACGTCCCCTCCGCGGGGCCCGAGCGGCTCGAGCTGGAGGCGGTCAACCGGCGGGGACGCCTGCTCCGGGTGCGGGTGACGGTCTCTCGCCTCGCGACCGGCTCCGAGCCCTCGTCCGGCGCGGTGATCGTCATGGACCCCGCCGGGTAGGGACCTCGGCCCCGGAGCGGCGGCCCTGCCATCATGTGCCCATGAGCGACGAGTCCGACGACCTGCTCCTCTTCTGCGACCGAGCCGTGCGGGAGATGGGCGACATCCTGCTCTCCCTCGGTGACCAGCTCGCCAACGACCGCCCCGACCTGGCGGGCGCCAACTCGCCCTACGCGATCCTCAACCACTGCCTGGGCGTGATCGAGTACTGGATCGGCGCCGTCGTCGTCGGCCGCCCGGACCACCGGGACCGCGACGCCGAGTTCACGGCCTCCGGCCCGGTCGCCCCGCTCGTCGCGCGGTCCCGGGAGGCGCTGGCACGGCTGCACGACGACGTCGCCGACCTCGACCTCGGCGCGGCCGTCGAGGGGGGACCGCGCAAGCCGTGGATGCCCACCGACCGGCCGTTCACCCGCCGCGCCGCGCTGGTGCACGTGCTGGAGGAGCTGGTCCAGCACCACGGGCACATGGAGCTCACGCGCGACATCCTCCTCGCGCGCGAGGTCTCGAACTGACCGATCCGCCGGTCCAGGGCTGACGGGCGCCCGCCGGCGCCGCAGCCGGCCGGTGCCCGTTCAGGCCCCGCCCGCGAGCGCGACGAGGCGGGCCGCCCGACGCAACGCACCCGCCCTGGCGAGCACGGCCGGCGCCCGCTGGACGGGCACGGACACGGCGACAGCCATCGGGGCGTCCGGCACGGGGGTCGCCAGGCAGACCGTGCCGAGCGCGTACTCCTCGTGGTCGACGGCGATGTCACTGCCGCCCTCGAGCTCCTGGAGCAGCGCCCGGGTCGAGGTGACCGTGCGCGGGGTGAGGTCGACCAGCGGGTGCGACGCCAGGTACTCGAGGCGGTCCTCCTCGGGCAGCGTGGCGAGGACGGCCTTGCCGAGCGCGGTGGCGTGGGCGGCGTCGTGGAAACCCACCCACAGGTCGGTCCGGGGCGCGGCGGGCGAGTCGACGATCTCGGCCAGGCGGATCTCGCCGTCGTCCAGGACGGAGAGGTAGGCGGCGGCGCCGAGCTCGTCGTGGAGCTGCTGGAGCACCTGCCGCGAGCGCCGCGGCTGCGCGCCGCCCGCTGCGAGGGCGTCCACCCGGTCCCCGACGACGTAGCCGTCCGGGGTGCGGGCCAGGTAGCCCTCGTGCACGAGGGTGCGCAGCAGGTGGTAGGTGGTGGGCAGCGGGAGGCCGACGGCGTGCGCGAGGCGTTTGGCGGGCACGGGGGCGCTCGCGGACCCGACCGCGTCGAGCAGGTTCAGGGCACGGACGACCGAGTTGATCAGGGTGGGCTGCGCTGCCACGTCGACCTCCTGCGGCCAAGGGTAGACAGGAACCTGCGCAGGTACGTCACGTTGAGGTCACGTGGAGCGTGCGGCACCTCCGCGGCAGCACGGGGTCGCGGCGGGCGGCGTCGCGGCACGGGGTCGCGGGGCGGGCGAGCCCCCTGTGCCCGCCCGCCCCGCGTCCAGCCGACCGACACCGCAGCGAGGCGACGCTTCCGGCCGGTGCCGGCACAGAGCTAGCCGACCACAGAGGAAGCGGGAGGGGCGACGGAAGTGCCTGGTGATGACTGGGTGAATACCGCGGTCACCCCGGGGGCGAGCGCAGGGCGGAAGCCTGACGTCGGTCCGGGCACCGACACCTTCTCGCCGCGCGCGATCCGGACACCGTCGGTATCTTGTGATCGACCTCACCCTGCAGGAGACGTCATGGCGCACCCAGCTCAGCGACGCGAGGACGGCATCGACCGCCTCGCGAGCTGGGCGCGGCGCGGCCTTCTGGCCCTCGGCGGTACCGGCGCCGCGGTGCTTCTCTCCGCAGGTCTCACCACCTCCGCCGCGGCCGACGACTACGGCGACGACGACGGCGAGGCGCTCCTACGGGGCGTCACCTCCGTCGTCGCCGAGACGGTGGACGACGCCGCAGCGCCGGCGGTGCGAGAGCTCCCCTCCCCGGTCGGCGAGGTCGTCTCCGGAACCGTGAGACCCGCAGCCCGTGCGGTGGCCGAGCCAGTCGTGCAGGGGGCGACCGGGCCGGTCGCGCAGAAGCTGGTCACGCCGGCCGTGCAGGAGGTGGCCGCGCCGGCCACGGACGAGGTAGTTGCACCGGTGGTGCGAGAGGTTGCCGAGCCGGTGACCCGGGTGACGGAGCCGGTGGTCGACGCCGCCGCGCCTGTGGTGGGCGCGGTCCTCCAGGACGTCGTCGAACCGGTGACCGAGGGCGTCGTCGCCCCCGTCGTCGAGCCGGTCAGGGAAAGGCTCGACGCGCCGATCGTCGATCCGGTGGCGGACGGCGTCCTGGCGCCCCTCGTCGGCGCAGTGGTGACGCCCGTCCTCGACGGCGTCCTCGCCCCGGTCGCCGACGGGGTGGTGACGCCTGTCCTCGGCGGTGTGGTGACGCCTCTCCTCGGCGGTGTTCTCGACCCGGTGAGCGCTGTGCCCGTCATGCCGGCAGTCGACGCCGTCATGGAAGCCGGCGTCGACGTGACAGGGCACGGCGCGAGGACTTCCGGCTCCCTAGCAGGTGATCTTGCGGCGACGCGGCCCGACTCGGCAGCCGCGCCCGACACCCTGCCTGTCCGGCATGCTCACACGGCGGTCTCCCGCGGCACCGACGCCACAGGCGTCGATGTCGCCCTCCTGCTCGACACATCACTCTCCCCGTCGGCCCACGAGCCGTCGGGAGCCGCAGGTGCCACGACTCATCCCTCGAGCGGCGTCCCCTCCGGACCGCTCCTCGCGGCGCTTCCGAGCCCTGCGACGTCGACCACGTCGACGGGCAACAACTCGCCGGGTGGCACGGACGCCGACCTCGCCGGTGGCTTCGCTGCGCCCCGGAACGACCTGAGCTTCTCCTCGGGCGCGGTCCCGCCGTCGACCTCTCTCGAGGTCCTCCTCGAGGTGGCCGTCGCTCCTGACTGATGGCGGTCCGGGCGGCGAGCTGCCGCCATGCGGACCCGCGCTCTTCGGGGCGCACGAACCCATCAGCCAGGAGGACTTCCATGCATGTCTACGCTCGACGAGCGCTCCACACGGCGCTCCTCACCGGCGGCCTGCTCGCCGCCGGAACCGCAGCGGCCAACGCCGCAACCCACGACGGCGGGCTGGTCGGCGACATCGCCGACGACCTCACCGTCGTCGCTCCCGTCACCGCACCTGTGACCGTCGACGGCGTCGCGGTCAGCGTCCTCGGCGACGCCAGCACGAGCACCAGCTCACCGGCCCCGGCGCCTGCCGACGTCACCGTCACCGACACGTCCAGCGAGGACACGTCCCACAGCGGGCTGGTCGGGGACGTCGTCGACGACGTCACGGTCGTCGCCCCCGTCACCGCACCCGTGACCGTCGACGGCGTCGCAGTCGGCGTCCTCGGCGACGCCAGCACGAGCACCAGCTCACCGGCCCCGGCGCCGGCACCTGCCGACGTCAGCGTCACCGACACGTCCAGCGAGGACACGTCCCACGGCGGACTGGTCGGTGACATCGCCGACGACCTCACCGTCGTCGCCCCCGTCACCGCACCCGTGACCGTGGGGTGCACGTCGGTGGCAGTGGTGGGTGATGCGGACGCCGAGTGCGCCGGCGCGCGTACCACCGGCGCTCCTGACGTCACGGTCACGGACACCGGCCCGGACGAGGGCGCTCGTAGAGACGGCCTCGTTGGGGACATCGCCGACGACATCACGGTCGTCGCACCCGTGACGGCGCCGGTGACCGTGGAGGGGCTGGCACTCAGCGTGATCGGCGACGCCACCACCGGGTCGAGCGGCTCCGCACCCGGCGCGACCCCGGGCGGTGTCACCGTCACGGACAGCACGGACAGCACCGAAAACGACGGCGCCCTGGTCGGCGACGTCCTGACCGACGCCACCGTCGTCGCGCCCATCACCGCCCCTGTCACCGTCGGCGGCAACGCCGTCAGCGTCCTCGGCGACGCCACCACGGTCGAGGACGCGCCGGCGGGCCCGACCGTCCCCTCAGTGCCGCCGGTCGTGCCGGACGAGCCCTCCACTCCGGAGGTACCGGCGGAGCCCGCTGAGCCCTCGGACGAGGGCGCCTCAGGCGTTCTGCCCACGGCCGAGGGCATCGACCCTGAAATCTCCGGCGTCGATGCGGACATCCGGTTCGGTGCCGGCTTCGGAGTCGGCACCGCGCCCGGCATCGCCGCGGCCCTGGGCGGCGCGTCCGGTCCCGTCCAGGCGGAGGGGTCGACGGCGGCACGGGCACCGCTGCCGCACGACGGCGAGCGCGACTCCCTCTCCGACACGGGAGTCGGGGTAGGTGGAACGGTCTCGCTCTCGGTCCTGCTCCTCGCCGGCGGCACGGTGCTGCTGGGTCGTAAGGCCCTCGCTGCCTGAGCGCAGCCCACGGATGTCGTGGCTCGCCGGCCCCCACTCGGGGGAGGGGACCGGCGAGCTGCGCACTTCCCTCGGTGCGCGCCCTACAGGTCGCGCCACCGACCGCCCACCCGCTGGGTGAGCACGGGCCCGCCCACCTGGGCCAGGTCGCGTGCGGCCTCGTGCACGCGCGCGGCCACCTGACGCGCCTCGCCGTCGTCGGCCGCGGTGAAGCGCACAGTGATCTGCGGCCGCCCTCCGACGATGCCGACGTCCCTCGCCTCCACCGTGGTGGTGCGGGCGGCGGCGTCGGCCGCCTCGGGCAGGAGCCGTTCCGGCCGGACGCCGGGATGGAGCAGGCCGACGGTCAGACGCACGCGGTAGGAGGGCACGTCGCCATCTTCCCGCTTCCCGCGGGCCGCGGACTGCGGACTGCCCGTACCGCGGTTCAGTACGCGCCGTCGGCCCGGAAGACCTCCCGCACGGTCTTCATGATGAGGATCAGGTCCCCGCTGACGGACCAGTTCTCCACGTAGCTGAGGTCGAGCCGCACGCTCTCGTCCCACGAGAGGTCGGAGCGGCCGGAGACCTGCCACAGCCCCGTCACGCCCGGCTTGATCAGGAGCCGGCGGTGCACGTGCCGTTCGTACTGCGCGACCTCGCTGGCCAGCGGCGGCCGCGGTCCCACCACGCTCATCCGGCCGCGCAGCACGTCCCAGAACTGGGGGAACTCGTCCAGGGAGTGCTGGCGCAGGAACTTGCCCACCCGGGTGACGCGAGGGTCGTCGGTGAGCTTGAACAGCACGCCGTCGGCCTCGTTCCTCGCCCGCAGCTCCGCGAGGCGGGCCTCGGCGTCCACCGCCATCGAGCGGAACTTGTGCATCATGAACGGCCGGCCGTTCTGCCCCACCCGTTCCTGACGGAAGAAGACCGGACCGCCGTCGTCGAGCTTGATCGCGATGGCGACGGCGGCGTACAGCGGGGCGAGCAGGACCAGGGCGATCGAGGCGAAGGCGATGTCCATGCTGCGCTTGACCAGGTGCGCGAGGCCGGAGAATCGCGGGAGGTCGACGTGGACCACCGGCAGCCCGTCCACCGGGCTGTGGTGGATGCGCGGCCCCGCGACGTCGGTGAGCTGGGAGACGAGCAGCAGCTCCGCGGCGCCCTCCTCGAGCTCCCACGCGAGCTGCTTGATCTCGGCGGACGGCATCTTGCCGGCGATGAGCACCGCGCCGAGCCGGGGGTCGTGGGCGGCGAGCCGCAGCTCGTCGAGGGAGACGCGCGGCAGCTCCGGCACGGGCGGCGTGCCGGTCGAGCCGCCGACCTCCGACCCGGTGAGGGAGACCGCCACCGGCCGGTACCCGGCGTCGGGGTGCTTGCGCATCTCCGCGACGGCGCAGGCCACCTCGTCGGCGTCGCCCACGACCACGGTGCCGGTCAGCGCCCGGCCGCGCTTGCGCACCCGGGACAGCGCGGTGCGCCAGGTCAGCCGCCCCGCGAGGATGAGGCCGAGCCCGGCCGGGAGCGCGACGACGAAGTACCCGCGGGAGAGCGGCACCGGGCCGAGGTAGGAGACGATCGCGATCGCGCCGAACGCCGCCAGCGTGGCGACCAGCACCCGGCGGTACTCCTCGAGGCCGGCGCCGAGGACGCGGCGCTTGCGGCTGTCGAAGGCGGTCAGCGAGACGAACCAGACGACGGCGATCAACCCGCTGACGGCCCCGTACCCGAGGTACTGGGAGCCCACCGCAAGTTCGTGGGGCTCGGTGCCGAAGCGGGTGAACGCGGCGATGCGCAGGGCCAGCACCACCAGGACGAAGTCGGTGACCGCGAGCGCGGCCCGGTACCTCCGGTCCCAGGCTCCGCTGGGTTCCGGGGCGAGCGCGGGCCACATCCACAGCCACGCCGACCTGGTGCCGGTGGTGGGCCGGTGCGTGGCGACCGCCGCGCCGGGTCCGCGGCCCGCGGCGGCGGGGACCGACCTCAGCGTCGTCGCCGCCGTCCTCAGGATGCGGTCCATCGGTGCGCTCCCGACCCCTTGCGGGGCAGCGACCCTGGCTGGCCTGCGTGACACGCGCTTGAGCATCGACGCTCCCGACGGTAGTCCCGACAAGTCTGCGGACCACTGCATCAGGTGGCCCGCGACCCGGGCAGCCGTCGGGCCGGTGATCGGCGGGTGATCGGCCCTTCTCGCCCCTGGCCCGAAACAGGGCGATGGGGCTCCAGGGCTCCGCGCCGTTAGGGGGTGAGGGGAGTCCTGCGACTCTGACGCTCGCTGACGGGCGGCGACGGCGCCGCGCAGCCGGACGAGGCCGCCCTGGACGTCTCCCGGTGGCGCGCCTCGACACCCGGGTCCCCGGGCACGACCCCTCCCCCGGGGCGCGCGGCGAGGCTCGTCCCCTCGCCCCCGCTCCGGGGGCCGGCGCAAGAGGGGGCTCGACAGGGTTGTGGGGCCCGCAGCCCGCTCCTTACCGTCGAGGGGAACCCAACGACGAGCGAAGGAGCACGCCGTGGTGCGTACCTCTCACCTCCGCCGCGCGCTCGCGGCCGTCCCGGCGCTGCTCGCGGTCGTGATGGCGCCCGCGGCGTTCGCCTCCCCCGCCGACGGCGCAGCCTCCACCCCGCCGGGCGCCGGGCCGGCGGGCGGCGAGGAGTCCACCTACGTCGTCGTCATGAGTGACGGGACGAGCGACGACGCCGTGGTCTCGGAGGCGGAGCGCCACGATGCCGAGCAGACCTACGAGGAGGCGGTCGAGGGGTACACCGCCTCCATGACCCCCGCCGAGGCCGCGAGCCTCGAGGCCGACCCGGCCGTGGAGTTCGTGGCCGAGGACCGCGTCGTGGCCACGCTGGAGCCGGCCGAGGAGGCCACCGCCGCCGCCCAGCTCGTGGGGAACCAGGTCAGGCGGATCGGCGGGCCGTCGTCGTCCACCCTCGCCGGGAACGGCGCCGGGGCGGTCGGCGTCAACATCGCCGTGATCGACTCCGGCGTCGACCGGGCGCACCCGGACCTCAACGTCCGCGGCGGGGTCGACTGCTCCAGCGGCAGCGCCGCCGTCCCGGGCGCGAGCCTGACCGACCAGCTCGGCCACGGCACGCTCGTGGCCGGCGTGGTCGCCGCCCGCGACAACGGCTTCGGCGTGGTCGGCACCGCGCCCGGTGCCCCCGTGTGGTCCGTCCGGGTGGCCGACGCCAACGGCCGCATCACGATCTCCAGCCTGGTCTGCGCCGTCGACTGGGTGACCTCCACCCGCACCGATGCGGACCGGGGCAACGACATCGCCCTCGCGAACATCAGCATCGCGGGCTCCGGCAAGGACGACGGCAAGTGCGGGCGGGTGTCCAAGGACCCGCTCCACGCGGCGATCTGCGGCTCGGTGCGCGCCGGGGTGGCTTACGTCGTCGCCGCCGGCAACGCCTCACACGACCTCGCGCTCGACATCCCGGCCTCCTACGACCAGGTGCTCGCGGTGACGGCCGCCGCCGACACGGACGGGAGCCCCGGCGGGGCGGGCCCGGACGCCTGCCCGCCGTCGACCATCGCGATGACCGACGACGCCGCAGCCCCCTTCTCCAACTTCGCCGTCTCCGGAGGGGACCGGCAGCACACCGTCGCCGCCCCCGGAGCCTGCATCACCTCGACCTCGCCCGGCGGCGCGTACTCCGCGGCCCGCTCGGGGACGAGCTTCGCCAGTCCGGTGGCGGCGGGCACGCTCGCGCTGTGCCTGCAGGGCGGGCAGTGCCCGCGCGGCGACGGCGTCGCCACGACCACGCGGTTCCGCGACCTCGTCGCGGCGTACAACCGGGACCACCCCGACCACGGGTTCGCGGGCGACCCGGCCCGCCCGAACGGGAACCGGTACTACGGGGACCTGGTGGCGGAGTCACCGTTCTGACGCGGTCGGCAGCTGACGCCAGGGCACCTCAGTGCCTCCATGCCTCCGCGCCTCCGTGCCTCCGCGCCTCCGCGCCTCCGCGCCTCCGCGCCTCCGCGCCTCCGCGCCTCCGTGCCTCCGTGCCTCAACGATTCTTGGTGCGCGTTCCTGCGTTCGGTGCGTGGTGCAACGGGCACCGGACGAAGGAACGTGCACCGAGATCGCTGGCCGCCCGAGGAATGGGGACGGCCCCCTCGGAAGGTGACGGTTCGCCAGGAGGGGCAAGTCAGGAGATGAGACCAGCCCGGCGCCGGGTCGTGCGGTTGGCGTGCACCGACCAGCGCGGCACCCAGCGGGCCAGGGCGCCCGCAGCCGCACCACCGAGCGCACCGGTGACCCAGATGCCCGCGGCGAGCGAGCCGAGCGCCGCGCCGGCGGACGCGATCAGCGGGCCGAGCGCCCCGCCGGAGTCCTGGAGCACACGCCACATGCCGAGGAACTGCGCCCGGCCCTCCTTCGGCGCCACGTCGGAGCCGAGGGTCATGAGGATGCCCGAGCTCATGCCGTTCCCCAGGCCCATGAAGGCCGCGGCGACGGACATGCTGGCGACCGACCCGGTGAAGGGCAGCGCGATCATGGCCGCGCCCATGACGATCATCGACGGCACGCCGATCCACAGCCGGCCGAGGCGGTCCATGACCTTGCCCGCCGGGTAGAAGAGCAGCATGTCCACCGCCCCGGCGATGCCGAAGATCAGCGAGGTCGTGGACGGGTCGAGCCCCAGGTGCTCGCCCCACAGCGGCAGGACGGTCTGCCTCGCCCCGCGCACGGCGCCGACCAGCAGCACGGCGGTGCCGAGCGTGGTGAAGACCCGCCGGTGCTCGCGCAGCACCTGGCCCATCCGCGGCCCCAGGCCGCCGGCCCGGCGCGCCGCCCGTCGAGCGGCGGCCCGGGCCCGCAGCGACCCGGCGGCGGGCCGCTCCCCCGGCGGCGTCTCGCGCACGAGCACGAGCGTGAGCGTGGCGGCGGCCGCCGTGGCGACGCCGAGCAGGTACGCGTTGCGCACGTCCCCGCCGTGGATGACGAGGGCGCCGACGAACGGGCCGAGGAACTGCCCGATGCGGTGGACGCCGGCGAGCGTGGAGAGCACCCGGGCGCGACGCAGCGGCGGGGTGATCTCGGTGAGGTACGAGTGCCGCGCCAGGTTGAACACGGCCGACGCGGCGCCGGTGGCCAGGACCGCGACGCCGAGGGTGACGAGGCCGGGGGCGAACGCGGCGCCGGCGAAGGCCAGGACGGCGACGAACCCGGCGAGGATCATCGCGTACCGGTCGCCGATGCGGGCCGCGAGCGCCCCGGCCGGGAGGTCGGCGAGGATCTGCCCCACGGGCAGCAGGGCCGCGAGGACCCCGGCGAGGGCGAGACCGGCGCCGAGCCCGACCGCCGTCGGCGCGATGATCGGCAGCATCGCCCCGATGCCGATCTCGAAGATGAGCGACGGGACGAACGCGCCGAGCACCACGGTCCGCAGCGGGAACATCGGGGCGTCGTACGGGTCGCGGGCGCGGCAGGAGGAGTCAGGCATGGTGCGCACATCATCCCGTGCCGGGGGTGTCGTGGCTGACTTGTCCGGTTTTCCCCGGCCAGTTCTTGACGGCTACCGCCCGAATGTCGGCGAATGTTGTTAGTTTCACACTGTGACGCAGAACGACGCACCGCGGACGGCGGTCGTCATCGAGGACGACGCCGACATCCGGTTCCTGCTCGAGGCCACCTTGGCGCAGGCAGGTTTCGCCGTGCACTCCGCCGGGACGGGCGTGGAGGGCGTCGAGCTGGTCCGCGTGAACCAGCCACTGGTGACCACCCTGGACATCTCGCTGCCGGACATCGACGGCTTCGAGGTGGCCCGCCGGCTCCGCACGTTCTCCAGCACCTATCTCGTCATGCTCACCGGCCGCGCCGAGGAGATCGACACGCTGCTCGGCCTGGACGCGGGCGCGGACGACTACGTCACGAAGCCCTTCCGGCCGCGCGAGCTGCGGGCCCGGATCGAGGCGATGCTGCGCCGTCCGCGGACCCTCGCCACCCCGGCCTCGACCTCGCCGGCGTTGGCCGCCTCGTCGTCGAGCGCGCCGGAGGCGGGCCAGAGCCCGCCATCACCGGTGCAGGCCCCGAACCGCGTGCTCACCCACCGCGGGCTGCGGCTCGACGTCGACGCCCGGACCGTGGAGCTGGACGGCAGCCCGATCCGCCTCACCCGCAGCGAGTTCGACCTGCTGGCGGCGCTCCTGGCGTCGCCGAACCGGGTGGTGTCCAAGAACGAGCTGGTGCGCCGGCTCTGGGGCGAGGACTACTCCACCGGGGTCGAGGTCGCGGACGCGGACCGCCGCACCGTCGAGGTGCACCTCGCCAACCTGCGTCGCAAGCTCGGCGAGGACGCCTCGTCCCCGCGGTTCATCGAGACCGTGCGCGGCGTCGGATACCGTCTGACGCCAGCTCGCTGACGGCGAGGGTGATCCCGGCCACCGAACCGGGAATCTCCTCCTCCACCGGCGTGAGCCCGGACCGGGCGCCCTCGAGGTCACCGCTGCGCGCGGACTCCGCGACGCCGTGCGCCGCGTCCGCGAGGTCCTGCGCCCCCACCATCCAGCTCGCCGTGTACAGGCTCACCGCAGCCGTGTAGGCCTCGTCCGTGTCGGCCCGGGCGAGCGCGTGCCGGAGCCGGTGTACCCGGCCCTCGAGTGCGTCGAGGTAGAGGCCCGCGAAGTCTCGTGCCACGTCCGCGCCGAGGTCGGCGGCCATGTCGTGAAGTGCATGGTTCGGCACCATCGCCCCTCCCCTCCTACGGAAGAAGCACACCATCCGCGCATGTCAACGAGGCAGCACCCAGCAGGCTGAATCTTGGGTGACCGGACGCCTCACCCCGGGAGGCGGGAGACCACGTGGGAGGGTGGGGCGGGAGTAGCCAGTGCGGTGGCCAGCTCCGTGCACGTCACCCTGGCGGCGGCGGAGAGGTCGCCCAGCGCACGAGCGGCGGGCCACCCGAGTCCGTGGCGGGCGGCGACCGCGAACCCGCGGGAGAGCCGGGCGACGACGACGGCGCCAACCATCCCCGACGTCGAGCTGAGGCTGAGCGCGGCCGCGTAGCCCTCCTCGATGTCGCCGTCGCGCACCGCCCGGTGCAGACGGGCGATGCGCGACGGCAGCTCTGCGAGATACCGGCCGGCGAAGTCACGGGCGGCGTGGTGGCCGAGGTCGTCCTCGAGCACGCGCAGCGCCCCGAGGTCGAGAACGGTGCTCATCGGGTCACCTCCTGCTCGGTCCGGTCCACGGTGTCCACTTCCAGCTCGGCCGGGTCCGCCGTCGGCTCCTCCGGGTCGGCGGCGACGAAGGCGGGCGCTTCGTCCCGGTCAAGCTCCCTCTCGGCGGCCGCTTCGTCAGCACCGACGTCCTGCTTCGGACGACGGGCGTCGCGTACCGCACTGACCAACTGTAGTGCGGCGTAGCCGAACAGAATGGCGGCGACGACGACGATGCCGGCGCTCTTCTGGTTGCCGTCCAGGGCATTCGCGACATAGCCGGCGTAAGGGACGTGGTACCTCACCTCGCCGCGCAGCTGGGTGGCGGTGATCTCCCACGGGTCGGCGGCGTTGTTCGCGTCGCCCTGAGTGGTGAACGAGACGGACCCGTCGGTGCTCACCGAGCGGCTGACGATGCGGTGGGTGACGAGCGTCTGGTCGTCCGGGTACGGCATGAAGGTGACGACATCGCCGATCTGGAGCTGCTCGGCGTCCGCGTCGCCTTCCAGCGGCTCGACGATCACCTGGCTGCCGGTGGGGATGGTCGGCTCCATGGAGCCGGTGAGGACGGTCAGCGGCACCCAGCCCAGAACCCGCGGAACGACGATGATGGCGAGGGCGACGGCGGCAAGAAGGCCCAGAATGAGCCACAGCAGCGGGTTCAGGGCCCGGCGGAGAGTGGTCGCCATGTCAGTCCCGATCTACTTCACGACGGCGCAGCTACGGGTCACGTACTGCGTCTCCTTGGTGGTGCCGTCCTGGTAGACGGCCCGCACGGAGTAGAGCCAGTTGTCGTTCTGGGTCGGGACGGTCACGGTGTACACGGTCCGACCGTCCGCCGTGATGCTCTGCACCACCTTGAAGTTGTTCTCGGCGCTGTTCCTCTCGAGGATCTGCCACCGCAACGGCTCCTTGCCGTCCCAGGTCCAGAAGATCGTGATGGAACCGCCCTCCGAGGAGCCGGGCAGGCATCCGAGCTCGGGAAATGTCGGGATCGATGGCACACCGGCGAATGACACTTCGTGCACCGCCTGTGCGGACCAGCCCTGGCCAGGAGTGGACTGCTGGAGTCTCCAGATCACGCGGGGCTGGGCGGTCATGGCCCGAGCCTCGGCGACCGGCAGCTGGATGCGTGCGGTGACGACCGCGCCGTTGTACGTGCGATCCACGTTCCAGGAGCCGCTCGAGGCGGTGAGGCGCCCGGTGGTTTCGGAGACGTCTACAACCATTCCTGGCGGGGTCGTGCCGTTCGCCAGCGTGAAGCCGGCCAGATCCAGATCTAGTTTGGCGGTGAGCGCGTCTCCTTGGACTGCGAGATGCGCCGAGGCCGTCACCACGACGGTCCCGCCAACTACCTCCACCGACGTCCCAACCGGTTCGACGCTGAGCTGCCCGCTCGAGATGGTGCCCGCAAGCACCACCGTGTCGGACCAGGCCGCATACGAGGAACCACCCGGGCTGAACAGCGCGACACTGGCCGCGATGGCGGCGGTGACGCTGATCAGGCGAGCGGTGTTCATTTCCCGGAACTTTCAGTTGGTAGGAAGGTTGTTGCCCTCCTCGGAACCGCAGGGGGAGGCTCCGAGGAGGGCGCCTCGAGCTGGAAGGCGCTCGAGGGGGTGGTCTCCTCGGGGCCAAGGGGGGGGTGCCCCGAGGAGACCAAGCTCCTCGCAGTCAATTCGACTCGAGGAACGTTCAGACGGCGTTAGACGGCACCGTTGTCGTCGAGCGAGGCATCGGCAGGGGCGGTTTGCCTAGCGCTCACCGTGATCTTCTTCAGGATGAACGACTGGTCCTGTTCTGTCGTGTCAGCCGGCAGGGTGATACGCACCTGGACCTCAAGGTTCTTGGCGCCCTGCCTCATGATCATGGGCCCATCGAACTTCGCGCCATTCACCGTGATTTGCGCGGTCTCTTCCAGCGCGCTCACAACATCGTCGTCAATAGCACCACTCGCGCCGTCGATGTTGGCGTCGAGCTCAAACTCCAGCGCAGCTCCTTCAGCAACGAGCTGGATGTTCTGCGTATAGGTCAGCGTCTCGCCCGGAACGATGTCGTAGGCGCTGATGTTCTGAATACCCTTGTTGGTGGTGACACTCCTCCAACGCCCCTCCTCCGCCGGCTGAACCAGCTGGAGCTTCCCGGAGGTGATCGATCCGGGGTCCACAGTCGCCTCCGACGTCCAGGCGGCGAAGGTTCCACCCCCACCAGCCAGCAGGGCGACGCCCACACCGGTGGCGACGAGCGCCTTGGTGAGCTTCGAACGGGAGCGGGGCTTCTCAGCGGTGGTCACGGCCATGGGGGGAGGGTCCTTGTCGGTGAGGGTCTTCTTCTGTCGGCACGGGGTCTTCCGTGCTGCCGAGAAGAAGACTGGCGGGCCGACCTCAATCGACCGTTCACACCGCCTTTGTGTCACCTCAAGAAATGCGCAAGATCCTGACGGGCAACCTCAGGTCCGGACCTCTCACTCCGCGAGGACACGGTCAGGCACACCCTCGTCCGGCGCCCGCTCCGCGATCGCCACCCGGTTCCCGCCGTCGCTGACGGCGTTGCGCGAGAGCTCACGGGACACGTCGCACAGGCGGTCGAGCCCGTAGCCGTGGGTGCGTGCGCTCGTCACCCCGGCGCTGACGGCGAGCCGCAGCCGGCTGCCCGGCACGTCGAGCGGGGAGTCGATGACCTCCTTGCGCACCTCGTTCGCCCAGTCGGCGGCCGCCTCGGCGGTGAAGCCGGGCAGCAGGACCTGGAAGGCCCGGCCGTCCATCGCGTCGCGCCCCATGAGCGATCGCTTGGGCAGCAGCATCTGCGCCAGCTCGCCGCAGACCACCAGCGCGCGGTCCGCGTGCTGCCGCCCGAACGCCACGGCGATCTCGTCGATCCCCTCCGGCGTCAGCGCCACCAGGGCGATCTCCGCCCCGGCCTCCTCGTGCGCCCGCAGCACGGCCGAGGCCCGCGGGATGAACGACACACCCGTCCTGGCACCCGTCATCGCGTCGAAGTTCCGGGTCTCGTCCTGCCGCTCGCGCGCCTGCGCCCCCCGCAGCACCACCATCGAGAACGCCGCCCCGGTGACGAGCAGCACCACGAACAGCGTGGTCACCTCCGTCCCGGCGTACATCCGGAAGGCCGCGTACTCGGGCCCGGCAACCAGGAACAGAACGAGCCGGAACCCGTAGAACAGGCCCGCGGCGAGAAGGATGGCGCCGAGGAGGACGCCGGCCCGGATGCGCCAGGCCTCGCTGCGCAGCACGGCCAGGCCACCGAGCACCGCCCCGACGGCCGTGCCCGCCAGCATGACTCCCCCGCCGGCCCACGGACCGCCGTCGGGGCCGGCGACGAGCACGGCCAGCGCGGCGAGGACGCCGGCGGCCCACGACACCGCCAGGAAGGACCTGTGGCCGGTGAGGACGCGGATGCCGTTCCACATCGCGAAGGTGGTCAGGACGCTCGCCGCGTTCCCGACGGCGTTCGCCCACCACAGCGCCGGGACGATGGCGCTGGCCAGGTAGGACAGCCCGGTGGTGAGCGCCGCGGCGAAGGCCAGGGACCACAGCCGGTCCACCTCGTCGGCGTTGCGCGCCCACGCCTCGCTGATGAACAGCACGCTCGTGACGGTGATGACCAGTGAGGAGACGACCAGCAGCGTCGTCATGTCGAGGCTCATCGCCGACCCCTCGGCAGATACACGTCCACGGTGGTGCCTTCCCCGATTGCGCTGCTCAGAATGATCCGCCCGCCGTGCGCCTCGACGAGCTGGCGGGAGATGTGCAGGCCCAGCCCCGTCCCCGGGACGACGCCGCGCCGCACCGCCCGGGCGCGGTAGAACCGCTCGAACAGGTGCTCCTGGTCGGCGGCCGAGATCCCGATGCCGGTGTCCCGCACCTGCAGGTGGGCCTGCTCGTCGTCGGCGTCGAGCGAGACGGTGACGGTGCCGCCTGGGTTGGAGTACTTGATCGCGTTCGAGACGATGTTGTCGACCACCTGGGTCAGGCGCATCCGGTCCCCCTCGACGACGCACGGGGTCGTCGCGCGGCTCTCGACCGTCACCGCGTGCTGCTCGGCACGAGGCGCCTGGCTGTGGACCGCCTCGCTGACCACGTCCCGCAGGTCCACCGGCGTGGCCGTCATCGCGATCTCCCCCGCCTTCGTCTGGGCGGCCGTGAGGAGGTCGGCGATGAGCCGCTGCAGCCGGTCGGCGTTGCGTGCGACGACCTGCAGGTGCTGCCGCGCCCGCTGGGGCAGCCCGGGTTCCTCGGTCGCCAGCTCGAGGTAGCCCAGCACCGACGTCAGCGGCGTGCGCAGCTCGTGGGAGACGGAGGAGACGAAGTCCTCGCGCTGGGCGAGCGCGTTCGTCTCGGCCGTGAGGTCCTGGTAGACGACGACGGCGCCCGTGAGCGCCCCCTCGTCGTCCAGGAGCGGGGCGGCCGAGACCCGCAGCGCCCGGCGGCTGCCGTCCGCCTCCTCCCAGAACGTCAGCTCGCGGTCGATGGTCTCCCCGCGGCTCGCCCGCACCAGCGGCGAGCCGTCAGGCCCGAGCGGCGTCACGCCGTCGGCGCGGAAGCCGTCGACGCCGGCGTGGATGTCGACGGGGTCGCCGACCTTGTACCTGCCGGCGATGACCCGGGCGTGCGCCCGGTTGATGTGCGTCACCCGTCCGTGGGCGTCCATGGCGACGACACCCACGTCGATCGTGTTGAGGATCCCCGCCAGCAGACGCTGCTGCGTGCGCGCGTCGTGCAGGGTCTCCTCGATCAGCGTGCTCTGGCGGCCCAGGAGGTTCCGGTGCGCGGCGGAGCGCCGCTCGGCGAGGTGGAGGTAGATCCCGGCCGCGACGAGCACGGCCGGACCGAGGATCTGACGGTTGATGTCCTCGATCGTCGGTGCGATCGGCGTGAGGATCTCCGGCCCCCAGGCGGCGGCCGAACCGAGGACGACGGCGACCGCCACCCCGTACCCGCCGTAGGCGGTGGCCATCCACAGCGCGGGCAGGAGGATGAGGACGTAGGAGGAGAAGCCGGCCGTCTGGGCGAAGCCGACGGCGCAGATGTCCATGACCGGGACGACGGCGGCGGCCCAGCGGGGCAGCCGCAGCCACGGCACGAGCAGCGACATCGCCGTCGCCACGACCGTGAGGACCACGGCGACGAAGAAGTAGTGGTCGCCGAGCAGGTCCTCCTCGAAGACCGCCACGCCGAGGATGATCACCAGCGTGACGGCGGTGAACGGAAGCTGGCGGAGGAAGACGCTGAGGTGGTCCCCCTCGCGGCGTCGGCCCGTCGTCCCCGGTCCCGTGGTCCGTGCCGGTCCCGTGGGCCGTGACGGGCCGGGGGCGGGCCCCGACGTGCCGGCGGAGGGGTCTGACGTGCCGGCGGAGGGGTCTGACCGGCCACCGTCCTTCCCGGACGACGGCGTACCCGGCCTCCCGCCGGGCGCGCGCGTGCTCCCACGCGTCACCCCCGGGGCCCCCATGGCGGCAGATTATCGGGGAAAGACCGTCTGCTCCCCCGGAACCGGTACCGCCTCCCCAGTTCCTGCGAGTCAGGCGGCCGGCGCGGTCCCGGCCTCCTCGCTCGCGCGGCCGACCGCCCGCACCTCCGCCCGGCGGACCTCCTCCACCCGCTCCGCCACGACACCGATCTCGTAGTGGAGCAGGGCGGGGTCGGGCGCGCGCCCGAGGGCCGAGGCCAGCAGGAACGCGGGCGCGTCCGCCCCGGCCACGTGGCTGAACGGGTACCCGCCCCCGAAGCGGGGGTTGATGTCGAGCACCCACAGTACGCCGTGGTGGTCGCGCACGAGGTCCAGGTCGACCAGGCCGGTGGGCCGCAGGGCGGCGCCGAGGCGGGCGACCACGGGCGCGAACGGGGACGGGTCGACGGTCTCCGCCCGGTCCGTCTGCCCCGCCCGTATCCGAAGCTTGCGCCGGGCGAGCGTCCCGCGCAGCACCCCGGCCGGGCGACCGAAGCCGAACACGCCGTCGACGCCGTACTCCTCGCCGGCGAGCCGTTCCTGGACGACGACGGCGTCGAGAGCCCGGAGCGCCTCCCGCCCGTGGGCGTCACGGGCCGTCACGGCCGCCCGCTCGACGGCGTCGGCGAGGCCGCGGCGGCGGGTCAGGCGCAGGCCCGACGAGCCGGAACCGAAACGGTGCTTGACCACGAAGGCGGTGCCAGGGTCGGCGTCGTCGGCCAGGCTCTGCCACCGCGAGCCGAGCACGGTCCGCGGCACGGAGACGCCGACCCGGGAGAGGAAGCGGGCCATGAGGTACTTGTCCGCGCTGGGCGCCTGACCGGCCGGGCCGGGGCCGGCGACGGCGCAGCCCAGGGCGCGCAGCCGGTCGGCCAGCCCCTCGGAGAGCACTTGGAGCTCGACGTCGTCGACGGTCACGAAGAGAGTGGGCCGCTCACGGCCGAACCACTCCTCCATGGCCGGGGCGTAGGTCTCGTGGTCGCAGGGCGGCATCACGATCCCGCGGTCGGCGGCGGCGAGGGCGGGGCTGGCGGGGTCCTGCTCGAGGGCGACGACCTCACCGGCCAGTCCGAGGCGGCGGACGGCGTCGCGGAACGCCTCGACGAGGTAGGGCCGCCGTCCTGCGGAGCCCAGCACCACCGTGACCGGGCCGGCGGAGCCGGGGGCGGCCGTGGGGCCGCCGGTGCCGGTCATGACGCACGACCCTGTGTCCGGGGACGGGTGAACCGTGAAGATCGAGGGTTCATCTGACGATCCTTCGTGTGTGGCAGGGCGACCTTGCCCCGCCGGTACGTTCCCCCGACGTCCAGCGATGGGCGCCCGAGTTTACCGATGAGAGGTACGTCTCGCAGGTGATCCGGGACTGCACACGGGCGACGCGCCCGGGCCCTCAGGCGGTGAGGTCCGCGACGCTGACGAGACTGCCGAGGCGGGCACCTGTCGCGGGCCGGCGTACCGCGGCCCGCCGCAGTCCCGGCGGCCGGACGAAGTCGATGACGGTGTACTCGCCGTCGGTGTGCAGCTGGTGGGTGCGCTGCACCCGCAGGGAGGCGTTGGGCGAGACGGTCATGACCGGTTCCTCGACGAACGTGGTCGGCGTGAGCTCGACGACCCTGTTGACCACCGCCTCCTCGCCGTACGTGCCGAAGCCGTGCCGCTGGTTGACCCGGTACACCTCGTCGCCGTCGAGCACGATGCCGCCGTTGCGGGCGCGCCCGGGGTCCCTGGCGAGGGGGTTGCCCGCGTGCGGGTGCCAGGTGTCGGCCAGCGGCGAGTCGGCGTGGAAGGCGAACAGCTCGGCGGAGTAGTCACCGGTGCCCGGCGGTGCGATCGAGGTCAGCAGCCACCAGCGCCCACCGAACGGGAAGATCATCGTGTCGACGGCGTCGACGTCGTGCATCGCGACGCGGGCCAGCTCCCACCCGAGCGGGAAGCTCGTGCACCGGTAGATCCGGATCGACCGGCTCCTGGCGCTCTCGGGGACCAGGTACAGCTCGCCGCCGTGCTCGAAGAGGTACGGGAAGGAGAGGTGGAACGGCTCGGTGAGCGCGACGCCCACCTCGCGGCTCCGCCCCTCGCAGATCTCGTGCACGAAGATCCGGCCTCGGCCCGCCCGGCGCTCGAAGTCCTCGGTGAAGAGGTAGTGCCGGCCGTCGCGGGCCACCACGAACGGGTCGGCGTGGAAGTGGCCGCGCCGCCGCGGCAGCGCGGTGGCGCGGGCCGTGCCGACCTCCCGCCACGGCGCGTGCACCCAGGCGACGTTCCACCGCGGGCGGCCGAGCGCCTTGTCGACGAGCTTGGGGGTCACCGTGCCGGCCACCCGGGCGGCGTACCGCAGCGAGTCGGCGGTGGTGGCGGGCTCCGGCGCCGGCCACGGGTCGACCGGGACGGGCCGCGAGCTGCGGCTGCGCGACGCCGTCACCACCGGCGCACCGGCGCGCGCGAGCTCCTTCAGCAGGAGCTGCAGGTGGTGGTAGGAGCGCTGGGTGACGATCGCCCGGTTGAGCTCGGCGAAGAGCCCGGTCCAGGCCCGCCCCCGGCGGATGACGACGCTCCCGCCGTCGGCCCTGAGCCGCCGGATGGCGTACTCGGTGGCCGCGCGCCCGTCGAGCACCTCCCAGAAGCCCGGCGGCCCGAGCCGTTCCGCCTCCGGGCGCACGGCGAGGGTGCCGAACCTGGCGGTGTCCAGGAGCGGGCCGCGCAGCCGGGCACCGTCGTCGACGACGACGAGCACGTCCAGCCCCAGGGCCGCGACGAGGCTCGCGGCCGCCTCGTCGAACACCACGGCGCCGTCCGCGGCCACCTCCGCCGGTACCGGCACGGTCTCCAGCACCTCACCGAGATCCGTGGCCCGGCCGTGGCCACGGAAGGCGCAGAACCGACGCAGGACCACTCCCTCGAGCGCGGTCAGCGTGCGCAGCGCCATGGGCACGCGGGCGCCCGCGGCAGATCCGGACAGCCGGCCGGTGGGGCTCCGGACGAGCACGAGGTGGGTGATCTCGACGTCGTCCTGGTGGGCGGCCCAGTCGACGAGTCCCTTGGTGTAGGCGGTGGCGTGCGAGGTCGCGCTGACCAGCCCGACCCTCACCCGTCGGTCCGCCACGGCGTCTCCTCCCTCGTCAGGCGTCCCCCGGCGCGTCCGGCCGCCGCCCCGTCACGCTCGCCCGGGGCACGGCCCCGTCGCCGGCCCCGGGCGACGTCGTGCGCGCCGGGGGCACGGTCCCGTTGCCGGCCCATGGTGTCGTCGTGCCCGGTCTGTCGGTGCGGGGGACCGCGGCGGCGCCCGGCTCGGTCCGGCGGGCTGCCGCAGGCGGACGCGTCGCGCGGTCGTCACGCCCTGCCGGGACGTCGGGCGTGCGCTCCCCGGGTCGCGCGCCGGTCCGTCCGGCGTCCACCCTGTTGAGCACCAGGCCCAGGATGCGGGCCCCGACGTGGTCCAGGCGCTCGAGCGCCTGACGCATCTCGACCTTGCGGTTCCTGCCGGTCGCCACCACCAGCAGCGTGCCGCCGGTGAGCGTGCTCAGCACGGCGGCGTCGGTGGCGGTGAGCACCGGCGGGCTGTCGACGACGACCATGTCGTAGCGACCCGCGGCCTCGGCGAGCAGGTGCGCCATGGCCGCGGAGGACAGCAGCTCGCTCGGGTTCGGCGCCGACCGCCCCGCGGGCAGCACGTCGACCGGGCGGTCGCCCCACCGCCGGGCGAGCTCCTCGGGACGGGCCCGGCCCAGCAGCGCGTCCGACAGCCCCGGGCTGCCCTCGACCCCGAGCGCGCGCCCCGCCGAGGGGTGCCGCAGGTCCGCGTCGACGAGGAGCACCGAGGCACCGGTGTCCGCGAGCGCGACGGCGAGGTTGACCGCGACCGTCGTCGCGCCCTCCCCCGCCGTGGCGGACGTGACGACGACCGATCGGGTGCCGGCCGCGGCGGTGAGGACGTGCAGGTTGGTGCGCAGCTCGCGGACGGACTCGGCGCGGCGGCCGTCGGGGTCGGCGCGCACGAACACCGGCGCCGCCGCCTTGCCGGCAGGGCCGAGCGAGGCCAGGACGGTGGCGTCGGTGACGGCCGCGAGGTCCCGCTCGTCGCCCACGTGGGTGTCGCGGGCCTGGCGGACCAGGGCGAGCACGACGCCGGCCAGGAGTCCCAGCACGACGCCGAGGACGAGGTTGACGGCGGGGTTGGGCACGGAGGGTCTGGTGGGGACGGCGCCCGGGGTGGGGATGGTGGCCCGGACCGCCGCACCGCCGTCGGCGGCGTCGGGGAAGATCGTGGCGGCGGCGTCGGACAGCTCCTTCGCGACGGCGTTGGCGAGGTCGGCGGCCCCCTGCGCCGTCGGCGCCGTGGCGGCGATCTGGAGGATCGCGGTGCCTTCCGGGACGGTGGTCCTCACCGACCTGGCCAGCTCGGTGGCCGTGGTGTCCAGGCCGAGGTCCTGGATGACCGGATCGAGGACGAGCGGCGAGGTGGCTATGTCGGCCAGCGAGCTCATCTGGCTCTCGGTGAACGCCGTGCCCTCGTTGAGCTCGGTGATCGACTGGCTCGAGCGGACCGAGAAGTACATCTTCGCCGTCGACGTGTACCGCGGCGGCATCAGGGCGGTCACCGCGGCCGCGAGCAGGACGGCCACCCCCAGGGCGGCGAGCACGGTCACCCACCGGGCACGCAGCACGCGCCAGACTGTGTTCAGCTCCATCGCAGACCCCTTCGGGCGGAACTCGAGTGTGGCAGACCGCGCCCGTGCACCGTGGCGGGTCCGGGCGGCTTCTCGGCGCCGGGCGGGCCCGGGTCGTAGAGCGCGAGCATCAGCCCGAGCACGGCCCACATGGGGCGGGTGTTCTCCAGGCTGAGCGTGAAGGCCTGCATCAGCAGCGCCAGGACGGAGAGCAGCAGGTACGGGGCGTCGCCGTCGCCGGCCCGCGTGGCACGCAGGAGGCGCGTGACCACGAGGGCGGGGACGACCAGGAAGACGAGCAGCCCGACGATGCCGGTCTCGGCGAGGAACCCGAGGTAGGTGTTGTGCGGGATGGTGTCCCACTGCGGCCCGAGCAGCTGCTGCGCCACGGGGACGTACTGCCCCGCCCCGACACCGAGCACCGGGCTCGAGGCCCACTGCTGGACCGCGACGGACCACAGCTGGTACCGCTGGTCCGGGGCGGCTCCGGCGTCGGGCACGAAGACGCTGGTGGCCCGCTGCAGCACCTCCCCCACCCACGCGTCCGGCAGGATCACGACGGCGAGCACGCCCAGCACGGCGGTGCCGACGAGGAGGCGCCGGAACGTCGGACCCGCGCGCGTGCCGAGGGTGAGGACCACCGTGACGACGGCGGCCAGGGCCATCGCGGCCATCGCCGCCCGCGACCCGGTGAGGACGACCGCCACCACGATGACCGGGACCTGCCAGGACCAGGGCCTCCCGGTGCGGTCCCGGTGGGCGGCCACGACGACGCCGAGGGAGAGCAGGAGGTAGACGCTGAACGCGTTCGGGTCCTCGAACGTGCCGGAGGCCCGCCAGAAGTAGGACAGCCCCAGGTCGACCCCCGCCGCGTACAGGGCGCTGGCACCGATGCCGATGAGCGCGCTCGCGGTGGCGGTCGCGGCCCAGATCTCCAGCACGCGCCGGTCGCCGGCCCGCACCCTCGGCGCCACGGCGGCGTAGAGGACGAGCAGGTACGCGCACGCGAGGGCGATCTTCACCGCGGCGGCGGCCCCGCCCGGGAAGTCCGCCCCGCCGAGGAGCACGGGACCGACCAGGGACGCCCACAGCACCAGCTGCAGGACCACCGTGTACCCGACGAGGAGCGGCCAGGTCGGGCCCGCCGGACCTCGCGGCGACCGGCGCTGGAGCGCCGCCCGGCCGGCCGCGGCGAGGAGCATGAGCACCAGCACGCCGTCGGCGAGGGAGAGGTTCACGAGGGAGCCGCGCCCCGGCGGGTAGAAGTGGACCGGCAGCGCGACGACCAGCAGCTCCACGAGCGACAGCCGCAGCCGGACGGCGACCGCCGCGGCGACCACAGCACCGAGGACGACGGCGGCGGCGGTCAGCACCACCGAGCCGCCGGCCGCGGCGGACGGGACGGTGGCGAGGCCCAGCGAGAGCACCAGCACCGGCAGGCCCGTCCCGCGCCGCGTCACCGGCTCCGTCCCCACCACCCCCGTCCCGGCGACCACGTCACGCACCGCCCGTCGCGCGCTCCACCAGCGCTCCGGTCCGCCGGATCGACTCGTACTTCGCCCCCACCACGCCGGGCTGGTAGCGCAGCAGCGCCGGGTCGGCGCGGCGTCCGAGCGCCGCGGCGAGCAGGTAGGTGGGCGCGTCCGCCCCCGCGACGTGCATGAACGGGTAGCCGCCGCCGAAGCGCGGGTTGACGTCGATCACCCGCAGCACGCCGTCGCGGTCACGGATGAGGTCCAGGTCCACGGGGCCGGCGGGGCGCAGGGCCGCCCCGAGCCGGGCGACCACGGGCGCGAACGGGGCCGGGTCCACCGTGACGGCCTTGTCCGTCTCCCCCGAGCGCATGCGCATCTTCCGGCGGGCGAGCGTCCCCCGCAGCACGCCGGTCTCGCGGCCGAGCCCGAAGACGCCGTCGACGCCGAACTCCTGGCCCATCAGCCGCCGCTGGACGACGACCGCGTCCCGCGCCCGCAGCGCCGGCCGGCCGTGGATGTCGGTCGCGGAGCCGGACGCCTCGTCGACGGCGGCGGCCAGGCCCTCGCGGTCCGTCAGCCGCAGCCCCGAGGAGCCGGAGCCGAAGCGGTGCTTGACGACGTACTGCGTGCCCGCGGCGCCGTCCTCGGCCACGAGGGCCTCCCACCGCGAGCCGAGCTCGGTGCGCGGCACCGCCACGCCCGCCCGGCCCAGCAGCCGGGCCATGAGGTACTTGTCCGACGCCTGCTCCTGCGCGGCGCGGGAGAGGCCGGCGACGGCGCAGCCCGTGGCCCGCAGCCGGTCGGCCAGGCCCTCGGAGAGGAGCTGGAGCTCGTAGTCGTTGACGGAGACGAACAGGGCGGGGCGCGCCCGCTCGAAGAGGTCCAGCATCGCCGGGGCGTACGCTGCGTCGCTGTAGGCGGGCATCACCACGCCGCGGTCGGCGAAGCCGAAGCTCGCGCTGGTGGGGTCGTGCTCCGTGGCGACCACCTCGCCGTCGACGTCCAGCCGCGCCAGGGCGTCGCGGAACCACTCGATGAGGTAGAGCCGCCGCCCGGCGGAGCCGATCACGACGGTCACCCGCCCGCCGCCAGCCCCGGCGGTCACGGTGCACCTGCCGCACGCAGCGGGCGAGACCCGGCGCCGCTCCGGCGGCCCAGGGGCAGGGGCCCGCTCGCCGGCTCCGCCACCGGTGCGTGGCGCTCCAGGAACGCCCGGACGACGTCGACCACGCGGGCCCGCGCCGGCAGGTCCAGCGACGAGCCGGACGGCAGGGTGACGCCGCGGGCGAAGAGCCGCTCCGCCGTCGTCCCGCCGTAGACGGTGCGTCCGGCGAAGACGGGCTGGCGGTGCAGGGGCTTCCACATGGGCCGGGCCTCGATGTCCGCGCGGGCCAGGGCGGCGACGAGGTCGGCCGGCGTCCACCCGGCGACGGCGGGGTCGACGAGCACCGTGGTGAGCCAGAAGTTGTCCCGGGTCACGGGCGTCCGGTGGCCGGCCCGGTGCAGCGCCGCGCCCGGGATGTCGGCGCCGTCGGGGCTGCCGAAGATCTGCGTGCCGGGGACGCCGGAGAACAGGTCCCGGTAGAGCAGGCGGAGGGCGCGGCGTCGTTCGATCATCTCGTCGAGCCGGGCGAGCTGGGCCCGGCCGAGCGCCGCGAGAAGGTTGGAGAGGCGGTAGTTGTAGCCGATCTCGGTGTGCTCGTAGTGGGCCACGGGCTGGCGCGCCTGGGTGGCCAGGTACCGGGCCCGGGCGGCCACGGCCCCGTCGTCGGTGACGAGGGCGCCGCCGCCGGAGGTGGTCATGATCTTGTTGCCGTTGAAGGAGATCGCCGCCGCGCGCCCGAACGACCCGGCGGGTCGCCCCCCGCGCAGGGCGCCGAACGACTCCGCGGCGTCGGAGACGACCGGGACGCCGTGGTCGGCGGCGACGGCCCCCAGCTCCTCGTAGGCGGCGACCTTGCCCAGCAGGTCCACCGGCAGCACCGCCCCGACCCGACGGCGGCGGCGGCGCTGGTCGGCGAGCGCCCCGGCCAGCAGGCCGGGGTCCATGTTCCCGGTCTCGTCGCAGTCGACGAAGACCGGCTCGGCCCCGCAGTAGGTCACCGCGCCGGCCGTCGCCACGAACGTCATCGTGGAGGTGACGACGACGTCGCCGGGCCGCACCCCGACCCCCAGCAGCGCCAGGTGGAGGGCGGCGGTGCCGCTGGACAGGGCTACGGCGTGGCGCCGGCCGGCGCGCGCGGCCACCTCGGCCTCGAACGCGTCGACCTCGGGGCCGAGCGGGGCCACCCAGCCGGAGGCCAGGGCCCGCTGGACGGCGTCCGCCTCGGCCGGGCCGCAGTCCGGCGGGGAGAGGTAGATGTGGTTCCTCATCGGTGCCGTCCCTCCGCGAGCAGCTGGCGCCGCAGGTACTGGTCGTGCAGGGCCCAGAGCTGGGCGCGGGAGAAGTGCGCCCGGACCCAGCGGCGCCCGGCGGCGCCCATGCGCCGGGACCGGTCCGGGTCCTCATGGAGCGTGCGGAGCGCGCGGGCGAGCGCGGCGGCGTCCCGGGGCGGGACGAGGAGGCCGGTCTCGCCGTCGGCGATGCTGTCCACCGCGCCGGTGGCGGTGGTGGTGACGACGGGGATCTCCATGGCGCCGGCCTCCAGGCAGACGTTGGGCAGGCCCTCGCGCAGGGTGGGCAGGCACAGCACGTCCATGAGGCGGTAGTACGGGCGCGGGTCCTCCACCCGGCCCACCCGGTGAACGTGGGGCGCCGTGAAGGGCGCGTAGCCGGCCACGTCCGCCTCGCCCACCACGAGCAGGCACGCGGGCACGCCGTCCTGGCTCAGGATCCGCATCGCGGCGTCGAGGGTGCCCACGCCCTTGTCGGGGGTGATCCGGCCGACGTAGCCGACGACGAGGCGGCCCGGCTCGAGCCCCGCCTCCCGGCGGGCCCGCGCGACCTCGGCGGGCGGCACGAGCGAGGGGTCGAAGTGCCCGGCGTCGACGCCGGAGGAGCTGCCGCGCCCCAGGATGTCCACCGGGCGGGACCCGGCCAGGCCTGCGCCGGTGAACTCGGCCGCCAGGCTCGGGCTGACGGCGAGGACGCCGGTGGCGGCGCGGGCGGTGAGCGTCTCGGTCAGGGTGAGCACCCGCCGGAGCAGGCCCGTGGTGGTCTCCAGGCGCAGCCCCCACAGGTCGTAGACCCGCACCGGCACGCCCGTCAGGCGGGCGGCCACCAGCCCCAGCAGCGCGGCCTTGGGGGTGGCGGCCAGGACCGCGTCGGGGCGCAGGCGCCGCAGCAGCCGCACCCAGGCCACGAGGGCCCGCAGGTCCGCGGCCGGACTGGGGTCGCGCCGCATCGGTACCGCGTGGGTGCCGGAGACGAGGGGGCCGAGGTCGTCGAGCTCGGCGCCCGGGTCGCTGACGAGGTGGACGGCCCAGCCGGCCCGTTCGAGGTACTGCGGGAAGCCGTGCATGAGGCCGAACGACCGGGCCCCCGTGACCGCGAGCAGCAGCCGGGGACGGGAGGCGCCCGGGCGGGAGGCGCCCGGGCGGGAGGCGCCCGGGCGGGAGGCGCCCGGGCGGGAGGCGCCCGGGCTGGTGGTGGCGCGGCCGACCGCGTCCAGGACGCTAGCCATGGGCACCACCCGTGAACGTCGTCATGGTGACCTCGCCCTCCGGCGCGATGCCGCTCCGCCGGAGCACAACGGCGACGGTGCGGGCCAGGACCCGCAGGTCCAGCGCCAGGGAACGGGTCTCGACGTACCGCACGTCGAGCTCCAGCCGCTCCTCCCAGTTCAAAGCGTTGCGTCCGCTGACCTGGGCGAGGCCGGTGATGCCGGGGCGCACCTCGAGCCGGCGCGCCTGCCGCGGGGTGTACAGGGGCATGTAGTACACGTGCAACGGCCTCGGCCCGACGAGGCTCATGTCCCCGCGGAGCACGTTCCACAAGGTCGGCAGCTCGTCGAGGCTCGACGCCCGGAGCTTGGCGCCGAACGGGGTCAGCCGTTCGCGGTCGTCGTCATGGTCGACGGCGCCGGTGCGCTCCCTCATCGACCGGAACTTGACCAGGACGAAGGGGACACCGTCCCGACCCGCCCGCAGCTGCCGGAAGAGCACAGGGCGGCCCAGCTCGTGGCGCACCAGAAGAGCCACGACGCCCACCACTGGCGCTGTCACCACGAGGGCGACGGAGGCGAGGACGACGTCGAGGACCCGCGCGACTCCGTCGTGGACCCGCGCGACTCCGTCGTGGACCCGCGTGACGCCGTCGTGGACCAGCCCGCCGGCGGGGGCCGGCTCACACCCTGAGGCGGATCTCTGCATGATCCTGCTCCGCTGGGATGAGCCGGGTGACGGCCAGCTCGCCGCGCACGAGGCCGAGCTGGTCCGGGTCCTGCGGGGGGACGTCCACAAGTGAGATGGCGGGGTGCTCGGAGAGGGTGTGGTGCTCGACGGGGGCGAACAGGTCCTCGTGCAGCTTCTCGCCGGGCCGGATACCGGTGAACACGATCTCGATGTCGCGCCCGGACTGGGCGATCATGCGACGGGCGACGTCGACGATCTTGACCGGCCGACCCATGTCCAGGACCAGCACCTCTCCGCCGCGGCCGATGGCCGCAGCCTGGATGACCAGCTCGCACGCCTCAGGGATGGTCATGAAGTACCGGTTCACCTCCGGGTCGGTCACCGTGACAGGACCGCCGTGCGCGATCTGCTCGCGGAACGTGTGGAGCACCGATCCACGCGAACCCAGCACGTTGCCGAAGCGCACCGAGACGTAGGTGCCGTCGTGGTGCCCGTCGAACCAGGCGGTGAGCCGCTCGGCGATGCGCTTGGTCTTGCCCAGCACGCTCGTCGCGTCCGCCGCCTTGTCGGTCGAGATGTTGACGAACCGCTTCACGCCGAGCTCGGCAGCGACCCGCAGCACGTTGCGGGTGCCCAGCACGTTGGTCTTCCAGCCCTCCTCGGGGTACTGCTCGAGCATGGGCAGGTGCTTGAGAGCCGCGGCGTGGAAGACGACCTCGGGGCGGTGGGTCTCGAAAACCTCGCGCAGCGCCTGCTCGTCACGGATGTCGCAGAGCACGACGTCAGGGGTGTCGAGCATCGCGTGACCGTAGATCGACAGTTGCACCCCGTGGAGCCCTGACTCGTCCCGGTCGAGCAGGACCAGGGTGGCCGGGCTGAACCCGTGGACCTGGCGAGCCAGCTCAGAGCCGATGGACCCCCCGGCGCCGGTGATGAGAACGCGGCGCCCGGCGAGATGGTCCGCGATCCGTTCCACGTCGGTGTGCACCTGCCGACGCCCGAGCAGGTCCGCGATGTCGAGGTCGCGCACGTCGCCCAGGCGCACGGGCCGGTCGATCATCTCGCGTACCGGAGGCAGGGTGCGGAACTTCAGGCCGGCTGCCCGGGCGTCGTCCGACACCCGGCGCACCAGGTCCGCTCCGGCCGACGGGATGGCGAGGATGACGGTGGTCGCGCCCGCCTCGCGGGCCCGCTCCACGAGGCTCTCTCCCGTCCCCATCACCCGGCAGCCGTGGACGATCAGGTGGCGCTTCATCCGGTCGTCGTCGATCAGCCCGACCACCTGGTACGCGGCGGCCCTGTCGTCGCTGATGAGGCGCACGAGCTGGGAGCCGGCGTCCCCGGCACCGTAGATCACGACCCGTTCGCACGTTGACGCGGAGGTGCGGCTCCGGTCGTGGTCGTGGCGCAGGCGGTACGCGCCCCGCCCGAGCTCCATGAACAGCAGCGCGAGGAGCGGGCACAGGACCACCAGCGCCACCGCGGTCGTCTCCGCCCCGTCGAGGTTGAGCAGGAGCACCCCGGCCATGACGCTCACCAGCCCCGTGGCCGTCAGGAGACCGACGTTCTCCTCGAACGTGGCCACGCGGTACCTGCCCTGGTAGAGCTTGAGCGCCACGCCCACGAGGGTCTGGAACACGCAGGCGGCCAGGACGTAGTGGCCGACGACGGCCCACTGGTGCGGGGAGAGGTGCCAGCGCACGACGCCGGTGACGATGCCCGCGGCCATCACCCAGCTGGCGGCGTCCCAGGCGAGCCGGGCGAGCCGGCGCTCGAGGATTGTCGGCATGAGGACGTCCTTCGAGAGGCCCAGGGGCTTGCGCCCCGGTCGGTCCGTCCCCCCGACACCCCTCATTGAACGTCCGCGGGGTGGGGAACCTCCACGGCCCCGGAGAGTGATCGACGGTGATACCCCCGGGCATTCCGAGCGTTGTTGCGGGGCGAAGGGGGTAAGGACGTGCCCCTGCATGGGGAGATCGGGGTCGGCCGGTGGGAGCGCCGCTCAGCGCCCACGGGTGCCGCGCAGCCCGATCCACATCCAGACCACGCCGAACGCCGTGGTCGCCAGCGCATAGCCCCAGACGGCACCGCTGAGTCCGCCGACGATCCAGCCCAGCACGGGTCCCACCACCGCGAGCAGGGTCTCGACCACGCGGCCGGACCACAGGGCCGCCCTGCCGGTGTGGAAGCGCACCACCATGTAGAAGAACTCGCCGATCACGTTGCCCGCGACGTACAGACCCGCGGGAACGGCGTACGGGCCGATCTGCGAGATGACTCCGAGGGGCAGCGGGACTAGCTCGATCCAGACCAGCGCCAGCGCCGCTGCCGTGCCGAAGAAGCCAGCGGCAGCCAGCACGGCCCCGACGAGGGGGACGGAGTGCAGCCGGGTGCGGGTCATGCCCGCGATCACCGGGCGGAGCGGTGACAGCACCAGACGCGCGGGGGCGGAGACGTTGGACACCGCCCGGTACAGACCGAACTGGTGAAGGTTCATGGGAACGAGCAGGAGGTACGGCGTGCCGATCGAGCCAATGTTCATCATGGTGGCGTCGGCGACGAGGGTCCTGACTGCCCGCTGATGGTGCACCATCCACCTCCTGGCCCGGGCGGGAGTGCCGACGAACGGGCGAACGACGCCGAGAATGCCGCCGGCCGCAGCCACCGTCCAGGCCAGCAGCAGGCTCACGAGTCCGTGCTGGTCCGCGAGGTGACCTGCGCCCCATCCGAGGGCGAACCCCACGACCACCATGACGTCACCCGTCAGCACCCGGCCCCAGCGGTCCCGATGCCCCTGGTGGAAGCGGGCGCCGTCGTAGTAGAGCATCAGTGCCGCCCCACCTCCCGCGACCAGGACGACGCCGGTTCCGAGACCCGTCAGAACTGAAACGAGCGCGACGATGACGCCGCACACCGCCGCGACCCAGCCCAGGGCCGTGGCGTAGTCGCGCCACGAGGCCAGCTCACCACCCGTGCGCGCGGTGACGATCCACGCGTCGCCGACCGTGGAGGAGACCACCGACACACCGAGCGCGTAGGTCAGGTAGATGGCCGAGAAGTGCCCGTAGTCGGTGGCGTCGAGGACGGCGAGCCCCACAAGCTGCGGCAGGATCGTCCCGACGGCATGGACTCCCGTGGCAGTGGCGATCCGCAAGCGGGACATCCGGAACCTCGAGTCGACCCGGGCAGCGAGTGACGCGGCGAACGCTACACCGGAGCCGCGAGCGGCCCGCCGTGATCGGTGCACCGCCGTCGATCCCTTCCGCACCGTCCCGTCTCGTGCTAGGTTCCGGCCCGGACGGGGGGCTCGGCACACGAAGGAGCGCCCCGATGGACACGTCCGCGAGCGCCGACGCCCCGCCGCGGCAGGCCCTGTGATGCGCACCGAGATCCTCGCCGTCGACGACGGCCGCTGGCCCGCCACCCTCGACGGGCACCTGCACGACGTCTACCACCTGCCGGGGTACGGCCGGCTGGACGCCGGCCGGGCCGACGAGCAGCCGGTCGCCGTCGTCGTCAGGGACGGCCCCTGGACCCTGTTCGTCCCGCTCGTCCTGGCCCCGCTGCCGGACGGCCTCGGCGCCGGGTCGACGTGGCGGGACGCCCGCAGCCCGTACGGCTACGCCACACCTCTCGTGCTGACGGCGACGGACGCCGGACGAGGCCCGACGCTCGCCCCGGCGCGGGACGCACGCGCGGAGACCTTCCTCTCGGGCGCGATCGGGTCGCTGACCGCGGCGTTGCTCGACATGCAGGTGGTCAGTGCGTTCGTGCGGCTGCACCCGCTGCCTGGGTTCGCCCTCCCTCAAGGCCCGCTCGCGTCCGCGGGCACGCTGGCGGTCCACGGGGAGTCGGTGTGGGTCGACCTCGGCCGGGGCGAGGAGGAGCTCCGTGCCCAGTTGCGCACCAACCACCGGCGCGACCTGGTGAAGCTGGTGCGGGGCGGATTCACCGGACAGGTCGAGCAAGGGTGGGGAGCACTGCCGGACCTGCAGCAGATCTACGCCGACACGATGGACCGCGTCGACGCGCGCGAGTTCTACCGCCGCTCGGGCGAGTTCTTCGACCGGGTCCGTGACGTCGGGGCGTTCGTGGTCGCCACCGTCCGGCTGGGCGGCGAGGTGGTCGCCGCAGGCCTGTTCAGCGAGGTGAGCGGAACGGTGCAGTACTTCCTGGGCGGCACACGGCGTGAGCACCTCGCCCGCAGCCCGTCGAAGCTGCTGCTGCTCACCGTCCAGAACTGGGCCCGGGAGCGGGGTGACCGCGCTTTCGTGCTCGGCAGCGGGAGCGGGTGGGGCGGCGCGGAGAACCCCCTGTTCCGGTTCAAGCTGGGTTTCTCCCCCCTCCGCGGAGCGGTGGCCACGTGGCGGCTGGTGGCCGACCCGAGCCGCTACGCACGACTTGTCGACGCCTCCCGCGTCCCCGTGGACGCCGACTTCTTCCCCGCCTACCGTGCACCCGGCCGTGCGAGCACCGGGTCCGCGCACGCGGTCTGACGGCACGCCGCGTGCGGGCCGCCGACACCGCCTTGTCGACCCCTCGGCGCCCCCGCACCATGGACCCATGCCCGGCACACGCGCCAGACGGTTGCTGCTGGCCGTCGCCGCGCTCGTGGTCGTGGTGGCGGTGGTGTCGGTGACCTCGTCGTTGTCGGAGCTCGGCCGGCCGGCACCCGTGCCGCCGTCGCAGGTACCGACCCACGCGCGCGGTGAACGCCCCGCGCTGATCAAGTACGGCCAGGACATCCCCAGCCCCGAGCAGGTCGCTGCGGCACGCGAGACCTACGACGCGCTGCCGTTCGACGGCATCGTCATGCGCATCCCTGAGTCGGCGCAGGTCTTCTCGGGCGACAGGATCGGCTACGACGAGCTCCTCGCGCAGGTCTCCGCCCTGCCGGCCGACCTGAGGATGCGGCAGAACTGGGTCCGCATCACGTTGCACGACCACCTCGACTGGTCCGACGACGACCTGTGGCGCACGGTCGCCGCGAACGCCGGCGCGATGGCGAGGGCCCTGCGCGAGAGCGGCCGCCCGTACGCCGGGATCTGGTTCGACAACGAGTGGTACGGCGACGGACCGTCCCCGTGGGACTACGGCATCAGCACCCGGGCGTGGACGCCGTCGGGCGTCGGCGGCGCCACGCCGGGACTCTCGCCGGAGGAGGCGACGGAGCTGGTCCGCAGCCGCGGCGCGCAGGTGATGGACGCCATCACCGCAGCCTGGCCGGACCTGGACGTGATGATGCTGTTCGGGCCGTGGGTCTCCGAGCCCTCGACGCACCGGGCGCTCCAGGAGGCGGGACTGCACTACAACGACATCTCGTGGGTCAACGAGCTCGCGGGCCCCTTCTTCATGGGCATGGTCGACCGGCGTCGGCAGGCCCGGGTCGTCGACGGCGGGGAGTACTACGGCGCGCGGGACGAGGAGGACTATGCGGCCTTTGCCGCGTGGCAGCGCAGCGGCTTCCTGACCGACAGCGAGTTCGTCACCGCCGAACAGGCGCAGGACTACCCGCGTGAGGTCCCCGCGGCCCTCGCCGTCTACGACCTGGACCAGGACGCCGACTACGCGGTCCACGACCCGGAGACGCTCGGCGATCTGACCCGCTCCGCGCTGGAGGTGGCCCAGTCCTACGTCTGGCTGTACACCGAGGCGTACGAGTGGGGCGCGTCGCGGTCGATGAAGCCGCACGTGCCGCAGGAGTACGTCGACGCCATCGCGGACGCCCGGGCCGGCGGCTGACACCCGGGCCGGCGGCGGACGCGCGCCGCTACTCCCCCGCACCCTCCGCGAGCACCTCGTCGACGGCGGCCGGGTCGAGCAGGACGGCCTCGACCGCGTACCGCAGGGACCACCGTCCCGCGGCGTGCGCGAGCGCCCGCGCCAGGCCCGCGGTCGTCGTCGCCCAGGCGGCGTCCCGGGTGGCCCACCACTCGACGTCGACGCCGTCCACGGCCAGCGAGTCGCACTCGAACCACGTGCCGGGCGCGCCGGGCAGCACCGCCAGGGCCCCGCCCGGCGTCGCGACGGCGTGGGCGCCCTGCGTCTCGGGCACCACGTCGGTCTCGGCGTCGAGGTCGAGCAGGTCGGCGAGCTGCTCCACCAGGTCAGCCGGCGCCGGCACGACGGGCCGCACCTGCGCCCACACGGGTGCCGCGACCACCGCGTCGTCGGCCGGGACCATGTGGGCGGAGCCCTCGACGAGCGCGGGGACGACCTCGGGCGGGGTGAGCCGCACGCCGTCGGCCGCGGCCCCGGCGAGAGCGCGCCAGAGAGCGACGGCGTCCGTCATGGCGAGGGTGCCCCCGTCCGGCCAGTGGTCGAGATAGCCGTCCCAGGCTCCGGCGTCGAGCTCCGTCACGTCGCTCACCGCGCCGACGGCGGCCAGGACGACGTCGTCGAGCGCCTCGGTGCCCGCCGGGGCGGGCGGGAGGAAGGGCGTCGCGCCGGCGCCGCGCGGGTGGGCGAAGGGCGCCCCGAGCTCCTCGAGCAGCCACCACGCCGTGTACGACGGCGCCGTGCCCGCGCCGCCCACCGACGCCCGGACCTCGGTCAGGAGGGCGGCCCGGGCGTCCGGGTCCTCCGCGACCCGCGCCAGCAGGCGCGGCCATGCGTCGTCGGCCACGGCGTCCAGGTCCGCGACCGCGACGACGTCGCCCACGTACGCGCCGGCACCGAGGACGTCGGCGAGGTGGGCGAGGTAGTCGCCCCAGCCGTCCAGGCGCACGTCGTCCTCCCCCGCGGGCTCGGCGACGACGTCGCGCACCGTGACGGTGACCAGGTCCGTGCGCACGCCGACGGCGCGGAGGGTGGCGGCCCCCCAGCGCGCGACGACGTCGGCCCGGACCGGGGTGAGCGCGTCCAGCACGTCGGCGGCCCAGGACCCGGGGACGGCGAGGTCGGCGGCGGGGCGGGGGACGCCGTCGGCGTCGGGCAGCAGCAGCTCCGCGAGCCAGCCGGGCAGCTCGAGATCCTCGCCGCGGCTCACGACGGCGGAGCGGGCGAGACCGAGGACGGTCGCGACGGCGGGAGGGACGGTGCCGTCCCTGGGTGCGTCGCCGTCCGCCTCGACGGCCGCTCGCACCTCGGGCTGGTCGAGGAGGGTGACGGCGTCCGCCTCCGTGGCGCCGAGGGTGGCGAGCACCGGGTGGGCGGCGTCGGGGTGGACGATCCGCAGTCCGGGCAGGTCGACGCCGAGGGCGGCGAGCTCCGGCGTCGGCAGGAGCAGCCCGCGGGCACCGCGGGCGGTACGGCCGTCGTGCAGCGGGACCGGCAGCCCGGCGAGAGCCTCCCGCTGGGCCGGCGCGTACGGCGCGAGGGCGGCGTAGAGGTCGCGCCAGCGCCCGGGGTCGTGGCCGCCGGCGGGGAGGTCGTCGACGACGTCCGCGAGGTCGCGCAGCGCCACGCCCAGGACGCGGGCCGCGGCGGTGTGCTCGGGCGGGACGTGCACGAGGCCGCCGACCATCGGGGCGAGGGAGGCCAGGAGGTGCTCGTCCTGGCCGGGCGGGCCGAGGATCGCCTGGGCGGCGCGGGCCTTGCGCAGCTCGTCGGTGCCGACCTCGCGCAGCAGGGAGGTGTTCCGCAGCGCCTCGAGCGCGGCCTCGTGCAGGGCTGCGTCCAGGGTGCCGGCCGGCAGCCCGGTCGGGACGAGGGAGAGCACGTGCGGGCGCCCGGGCGCACCGTTCGGCCCGCCGGCGAGGAGGTCCGCGAGGCTGCCGTAGTGGGCCCCGGCGAGCTGGACGAGCCTGTCGGTCAGCGGCCCCGGCGGGACGTGCCGGCGCGAGGGGTCGAGCGGGAAGCTGGCGATGAGCACCGCCGGGAGCGTGCACGGCTCGTCGGTGGGCGTGGGGGCGTGGACGGTGCCGAACCACTCGGCCTGCGGGGTGCGAGCCGGGGCACCGGTCGCGTCGGCGAGGGCCGGGCCGCCGCTGTGCCCTACGCCGCCGGCGGCAAGCTTGTCGCCCGCCTGCAGCCGCGGTACCGCCCAGGTGACGGACCAGCCGGTGCGCTCGCGCTCCTCGACGGGACGGTGCGCGAGCAGCGCAGGGTCCAGCCCACCCTCGGCGTGCGCCGAGTACCAGCGGTCGCGGACGTCGGCGAGGCGCCGCGGCGGCTCGTCGTCCGTCTCGACGACGATCTCCGCCAGGGCGGGTAGGGCCAGCAGGATCACGTCGTCGAGCTCGTCGAGGGACGCGCGGACCGCGTCGGCCTCGGGGTTCCCGCGCAGCCGGAGGGTGACCGCCGTCGTGTAGCCGGCCGGCACCTCGGCCGCGACGGCCGGGAACGGCAGGCGCAGGGCCGGCAGGTCCCCGTGCCGGCGCGCCACCTCGGCGGCGAGACCGGGGTGGTCGGCGGCCGCCTCGCCGAGCAGTGCCGCGGCGCGGGCCAGGGAGAAGGTGACGCCGGCGGCTCCCGCGTTCGGTCCGCCGTCGTGCTCCGCAGCGTCCCGGCCGTGGTGAGCGACGGTCGCCGTCGCCACGGTGATCTCGTCACTGACCGAGCGCACCGCGGCGAAGCCGACCCCGAAGCGGCCCACCTGCCCGCCCGCGCGCTTGGCGGAGGCGCGCATCGACGCCAGGGCGGCGACACCGTCGGCCGTGAGCGGGGCACCGGTGTTTGCGGCGAGCAGCTCCGCACCGGCCGGGGTGGAGGTCAGGCGCAGCAGCAGCCGACCGCGCTCGTCGGCGGCGGCCGCGGCGTCGGCGGCGTTCTGCGCGAGCTCGACGACCACGCGGTCGCGGTAGTAGCCGCGGGCGTGGTCCTCCTCGAGGTTGGCGTCCTGGCGCAGGCGCGAGGGGTCGCGGCGCCAGGTGCCGAGGGCCGCCTCGCGCAGGGCGGCGGTGCCGAACGGGTCGGCGCCGCCCGGCGGGCTCATGCCTGGTCCGAGGACCCGTCCTCGGTCGGTCCGGACGCGGCGGCGTCGTCCGAGTCGGCAGCGTCCGGCTCGTTCGCGTCGGACTCGGCGACGGCGTCCGTCGTGACGGCGTCCGAGTCGGCAACGGCGTCGGCGGCGCGCTCGGCCTCCTGCTCGCCGGCGATCACGGACGGGACGTCGACCGGCTCTTGCTCGTCGGTCGACTGCTCGCCGTCGGCCGACCGATCGCCCTGGCTCGGCTGCTCGCCGCCGGCGGACGGCTTGCCGTCGTCGGACTGCTTGGCGTCGTCGGCCGACCGTGCGCCGTCAACCGGCTGCTCGCCGTCAACCGGCTCGTCCGCGGTGGCCGCGGGCCTCGTGGTGAGCACCTCGAGGTCGCGCTCGTTGACGACCGGCTCGGAGGGCTGCCACAGGGAGGCCGGCTCGGGCCCGCGCGTCTCGGAGTGGGCGCCGCAGCCGTGGTCCACGGACACCACGCGACCGTCGTCGGGCGACCACTCGTTCGCGCACACACCGAAGACGGTGCGCGGAGAGCCGGCGAGCTTCATGAAGAACCCGCAGGTGGAGCAGGGGGCCGCGGCGGCCTTGGCGGACGGCGCAAAAGGTCCACGGTCGCCCTCGTACCAGCGCGTCAGGGCCTGGGCGCGGCCCTCGGCGGAGAGCACGCGGGGGCGGCCGAGCCCGAGCTCGTAGATGGCGAGCTCGTCGGCGTCCTCACCGGTGGCCTCGTAGCCCTGCTCGAGGCGCTCGTCGTCCTCGATGTAGGGCAGGACGTCGCCGGGTCCGACGTCGCCCGGGCGGAGCCGCTCGGACCACGGCACCCACTCGGGGGCCAGGAGCGCTCCCTCGCCGGGCAGCAGCTCGACCTCGCAGACGGTGGCCGTCCGGCCCCGCGGCGGCCTGGCGACCGTGACCGCCCAGTGCCACCCCCGGTAGCCCGGGACGAGAGACTCGAAGACGTGGGTGAGCAGCCGGTCGGCCTCCACGACGACGCCGCGGTGCTCGCCCACCTGACCGGGCAGGGCCACCTCCTCGGCGGCCGCGCGTGCGAGGTCGACCGCGTTCGCGAGCACCGTCTCCTTGACGGGTCGGGTGGTCACGCGCGGGGGCTTCGTGGCTGCTGGCACGGCGTCAGTCTACGGGCTGGGTCCGGGGCGCCGGACGGCGGACCACCGGGCGGCGCTGGGCCGCCCGGTGGCCGCGAGGACGCGACGGCGGGATCAGAGGTCGAACTGGTCGGCGACCACCCGGAGCACCTGCGCCAGCTTCTTCCCGTTCTCGGGGTAGCGACCGCGGTGCAGGCTGTTCGACGCCCTGTCGAGCGCCTTGATCAGGTCCTCCACGATCGGCACCATCTCCTCGGCCGGCCGGCGGTGAGCCTTGGCCACCGACGGCGGCTCCGAGAGGATCGTGACGGACAGCGCGGACGGGCCGCGGCGGCCGTCGGCCACGCCGAAGTCCACCTTGGTGCCGGGCTTGGGAGCCACACCCTGCGGCAGGGCGGAGGCATGCAGGAAGACCTCGCCCCCACCGTCCTCCGCGATGAAGCCGAAGCCCTTCTCGGCGTCGTACCACTTGACCTTGCCGGTAGGCACGGGACTGACCCCTTTGTTGCTCACGTGACGAAGGCGCCGGCAGTGCCGGCGCCACTTCCTGCCCCAAGGATACCGGCGCCGCCCCACCTGGTCGGCCGTTTCCCCCAGGGCGGACGCCGCAACCTCCTTCTGGTGGCTCGTGCGCGACCTCCGCCGGGCGGGTCCCGCGCGGCCGGCACGGGACGGTGCTGCCCCACCCGGCCGCGCCGAGGAGGCGCTTCGCGACCCGCAGCCTCCGGCAGCCAGATGGGGAGTTCTCCCCATGGCACCGGCTCGCGCGGGCGTGCTTTGTCCGGAATGCTGCCCGGACCGCCGCTCTGCCCGGGCGGTTGCCGTACGCCTGGAGACACTTGATGACGCAGATTCCCCCGATGCTCCGTCAGCAGGAGGCCGCATCCGCCGTCGGCAGGTGGGCCACGAGCCAGGTGGCACCGGGGTGGGACGCCCTCGAGGTGCACCTGACCGCGCGCGGGCAGCGGTGGGACGTCGGGGTCGTGGACCGTCGGGGTGGTGCTGAGCACGGCCGCTGGGTGATCCCGGTCGAACCGGGCACCCCGCTCCACGCCGATGCCACGGTCCTGCGCGAGTCGGCGTACCGCCACCCGGCGGGCACGTGGTTCTCCGCCGTCGTCACGCTCACGGCCACCGGGTGGCCGGACGCCCGCGTGAGCCTCGCCACGACCCTCAACGACGACGACGAGCCGGTCTACCTCCTCCCGGACCAGCCCAGGGTCACCGCCGAGGACCTGCTAGAGGACTGGGTCCGCTTCCCCCGCACGCGTGAGGCCACCCCCGGCTGGGTGATCGACCGGGTCGACGCGGCCGGGCTCCGCCTGCCGTTCGTGCCGTCGGAGTCCTCGGGCGTCACCGCACCCGGGCTCGTCCCGGCGTCGGCAGCGGACGTCCCGACGGCGAGGACGGTGACCGGCTCGGTGCCGACGCACGGCTCCACGTCCGCTCCTGCCGCCACGCTCACGGGCCCGCCGGACCACGCCTCCTCGCCCGGGCCCACGCTCGTGCCGCCGGCACCCCACTCCGGCGGCGTCGCCACACCGCTCTCACCCGACGTCGCCACACCGCTCTCGCCCGACGTCGCCACACCGCTCTCGCCCGACGTCGCCACACCGCTCTCGCCCGACGTCGCCACACCGCACTCCCCCGACGAGGCGTCCCCCGGCAAGGCACCTGCGGTTCCCGGCCTCCGGAAGCGGCCTGCCGAGCTGCGGCTGCTCATCGACCGCGACGGCATCCCGCTGTCCGGCGGGCGCCGCCCCCAGCAGCGCCGCGGCACGGTCGACGGCCGAGCCACCTGGCGGGACATCCTCACCAGCGCGGGCGCACCGTTGACGTTCGTGGACGGCACCGGCACGTGGGTCGCGCTCAGCCGCGCCGCCACCGGCGAGGACGTGGTGGTGGGCGTCGTGACGCAGACGGCGCTGCGCCCGGACGGCTCCGCCGAGACCGAGGTGCACGTCGTCACCGACGCCCTGCCGTGGCAGCTCGCGGACGCCGACGCCGCTCTCACGGTCCACTTCGTCAGCGCGCCCGGGCCAGTGGAGGAGGTGCTCGCGGCCGCACGCGAGGGACAGGTCTTCGCGCCCGCAGCACGCCGCGGGTCGTCGCCGGACAACCTGCCGCTGCGCGCCGCCCTCGTCGAGCACGCGCTCCGTGGTGACTCCCGGTCCCTGCGCGGCGTCCTCGCCCAGGCGCTCGGTGGCTCACTGGTTCTCGACGCCTCGGGGTCGCGGCTCGACGCGTCGCCGCCGCAGGTCGTCGTCAGCCACGTGACCTCGCCCGACGGGGCGACCGGGCTGGCGGTGTTCACGCGGAACGCCGAGGTGCAGCAGTTCCGTGGGGACCAGCCGGAGGGCATCTTCACGCTCGTCCAGTCGGCCGCCGCGACGCTGGAGGGTGCCGTCGGTGACCCTGCCGTGTCCTTCGTCGTCGTCGATCCCGCCGGCGCCTCGGCGGTGCTCCCCGCGGACCTCGTGCGCGCGGTGCTCGCCGAGGGGCACAACCAGGCGGTCAAGGACCTGCTGGCCGCAGGCGTGCGGGAGCGGGCGGCGGACTCGCCGGAGGGCGCCGGGACGACGGCGGCACCGGGCTGGGACCAGGAGCCGCCGTCGATGCAGGCGCTCCTCGACGCCCTGCGCACCGACGAGGGATTCCTCTTCATCGCCGAGCGCGAGGTCGACGGTCGTCTCGAGCCGGTGTGGCTCGAGGGGCCGGACGGCCGCACGCTGCTCGCGTTCACCTCCGCCGTCGAGGCCGCGCTGCACGGCGACGAGCCGGTGGCGACGCCGGGCTTCCGCCGGCTGCCGGTCGGCTGGATCCTCGAGTTCCTGCTGCAGAGCCGCGGCGACGCGCTGCGCATCAACGCGGCCGGCCCGTCGGTCGACCTCGGCGTCGCCCAGGTGCGGCACCTGCTGGCGAACCCAGTGACCGACTGACGGCGGTCCTGAAGGCTCCCTGCCACCGCGCCGTCCGTCCGGCCCGTAAGCGGTGCTGCGCAGATGAAGTCGGTCGAGGCCGACTTCATCTCCTGAAAGTCACTGATCGACCGGCCCCCGATCGGTTAGTGGGAGCCGTTGAGCGACCGGCCCCCGATCGGTTAGCCGGAGCCGTTGAGCGACCGGCCCCCGATCGGTTAGCCGGAGCCGTTGAGCGACCGGCCGCCGATCTCGCATATCCCCAGGCTCTCCGGCTGGACGCCATCCACAGGAGCCCACTGCCGCGGACGGAAGAACGAGCACGCTGTCGCGATGCCTCCCCCGATACCGACGCCCCGCTCGCTGCCCGCTGTCGTGCTGTCCCGCGACATCGGGTACGACGCCGCCCGATCCGCTCACCGCGCCGGCGTGCTCACCCGCGTGCGCGACGGTGCCTACCTCCACGGCGAACTGCCCGCCGAGACGTGGGCACGGCGCGAGGTCCTCGCGCTCGCCCGGTGCGTCGCGGTCTCGCGTCAGCTGCCCGGCCGCGCCGTCCTCAGCCACGAGTCCGCCGCGCTGGTCCACGGGGCATGGGTACGGTCTCCCACCGACCGGACGCACCTGAGCGTGCCTTGGCGGCCGCACAAGCCGGACGTCCCCGACATCAGCCGGCACTACTCGCCGGATCTGTCCGAGGAGGACATCACCACGGTCGGCGGACTGCGCGTGACGACGCTGGAGCGCACAGCCCTCGACTGCGCGCTGACGTTCCCACCGCGCCGCGCGCTCCCGCTCGTCGACAGCGTCCTGCGCATACTCTCCCGGCCGAACCGCTTCTCGCGCGAGCAGTCCGACAGTGCGATGGCCACGGTCCGTGACACTCTCCGGGCGAAGCTCGACGACCTCGGTCGGCGTCCGGGCGTCGTCAGCGCGCGCGAGGTCATCGGGTACGCAGACGGCTTCTCCGAGTCACCCGGGGAGAGCGATCTGCGGTGGATCGCGGTCTCCCGCGGACTTCCGCGACCTGTCGCCCAGTTCCTCGTGAGGACGGCGGAGGGCGACTTCTACACCGACATGGGTTGGGACATCGAGCGGGAGGGGTTCGGTGCCGGCGAGGCACGTTGCGTGGTCGCGGAGTTCGACGGGACCGGCAAGTACGCAGGTTCCCCGCGGGCGCTTTTCACAGAGAAGCTGCGCGAGGACGCGATCCGCGCGACGCGAGCCGTCATGCACAGGTATGCCGACCGCCATCTCACCGACGCCGACGCCGCGTTCGCCCGGCTGTGTCGCGGATTCCCCCGCAGGATCCTCGACAGCCTCCGGCCTGTCGCCGCGCTCATGCAGCTGCCGACCCGGAGGTGACGGCACACCACTCGTCCGCACATCCGCATCCCGTAAGCGCTCCTGCGCAGAAGAAGTCGGCCCACGCAGGCTTACTCTCCGCAAGAGCACTTACGGGACAGGTGCCTGGTTCAGGCCGCCGGGCCCAGGCGCCGGGACAGGTGCCGGGCCCAGGCGCCGGGACAGGTGCCCGGCCCAGGCGCCGGGACAGGTGCCCGGCCCAGGCGCCGGGACAGGTGCCGGGCCCAGGCCGCCGGGGGAGGCGACGGGCCGCCTGCCGGGTGGAGGCGGCCGGGCGTCGGACCGGTGACGACTGACCGCATCACCCGGCAGCGACCGACCGAAGCCCGGCCGGGGTCGGGGGTGGTGTCCCGGCAGTCGTAATGTGGTGCGGATGAGGGCACACGGCACGGTCACGACGGCGGATCTCGCCGTGGCCCTGGAACGACGGGACGACGCCGCACTCGCCGCGCTCCTCGCCGCACGCCCGGATCTGGCCTCTCCGGCGCCGTCCTCCCTCACGTCCCTCGCCGCGCGGGCCGCCTCGCGCCCCAGCGTGGAGCGCGCGCTGGCCACCCTCGACACCGTCGAGCTCGCCGTCGCGGAGGCGGCCGTCGCCCTCACCCCCATCAGGAAGGTGACAGCGGCCGCGCTGACGAAGGCGGTGGGCGTCGACGCCGCCCCCGCGCTCACCCGGCTCGAGGACCTCGCGCTCGTGGCGGGCGGCCGCCCGGTCGCTGCGCTGAGCGAGGCGCTGGGCCCGCACCCCGCCGGGCTCGGCCCCACGCTCGCTGAGCTGGACGCCGAACCAGCCGGCCACACCGCCGAGACCCACGCCCCTCCCCCGACGGCCGACGCCGGCACCGACGCCGGCATTGGCACTGGCAATGGCACCGACGCCGGCATTGGCACTGGCCATGGCACCGGCACTGGCACGGGCACGGGCGCGGACCACCCCGCCCCACCCACGACGGCGACCGCCCTGCGGGCCGCCCTCAAGGACGCGCCCGCGTCCGCCGTCGGCACCCTCGACGCGCTCACCTGGGGACCACCGGTCGGGACCGTCCGGGCCGACGCCGTGCCGGAGGGCGCCGCGTGGCTCCTCGACCACGGGCTGCTCCGCAGGCTCTCCCCCACCCAGCTGGTGCTGCCCCGAGAGGTCGCGCTGGCGGCGCGCGGCGGGCGCACCCGTCGCGAGGCGCCGCAGCCCCCGGCGACGGAGGGCTACCGGCGGGTGCCGGCCGCCGTCGTCGACGCGGAGGGCGCCAGGTCCGCCGAGGAGGTGGTCCGGCTCGTCGGCGTGCTGCTCGAGACGTGGCAGCACGAGGGCGCCGGCGTGCTGCGCTCGGGCGGGGTCGGGGTGCGCGAGCTGCGGCGCACGGCCGCCGCGCTGGAGGTCGAGGAGGCGCACGCCGCACTGGTCGCCGAGCTGGCCGCGATGGCCGGGCTCCTCGCCCAGGACGGCGACGAGCAGGTGGTGTGGGTGCCCTCGCGCGCCGCCGACGACTGGTTCGCCGACCCCCTGCCGCTGCGCTGGGCGCGGCTGGCGCGCGCCTGGGTCACCACCGCCCGCACGCCCTGGCTCATCGGCACCCGCGACAACGGCACGCTGCGCTCCGCGCTCGAACCCACCCTCGAGCGCGGCTGGGCCGTCGACCTGCGCCGCCGGACCCTGGCCGTGCTCGCGGCCGTGCCGCCCGGCACCGCGCCCGACGCCGACCAGGTCCGCGCGGCACTCAGCTGGGAACGTCCCCGGGCCACAGCGCCCGCCCCGACCGTCGCCGCCGTGCTGGCCGAGGCGGAGACGCTGGGGGTCACGGGGGCGGGCGCCCTCACCGCCGCCGGCCGTGCCCTGGTCGAGGGCGCCGACGACGACGCCCTGACGGCGACGCTCGAGGCCGCGCTCCCGGAGGCGGTGGGCGACCTGCTCGTCCAGGGCGATCTGACCGCCGTCGTCCCGGGGCGGCCGCTGCCGGAGCTCCGGGAGCTGCTCGAGTCGTGCTCGGACGTCGAGTCGCGCGGCTCGGCGCTGACGGTCCGCTTCACCGCCGGCTCAGTGCGGCGCGCGCTCGACGCCGGCACGGGCGCCGCCGAGCTCCTGGAGGCCCTGGCCAGGTACTCGCGCACGCCGCTGCCGCAGGCGCTGGACTACCTGGTCCGCGACGCCGCCCGCCGGCACGGGCAGGTGCGGGTGGGGGCGGCCGCGTCCTACCTGCGGGTCGAGGACGCGGCGCTGGCCGCCCAGCTGCTCGGCAGCCCGGCCCTGGACGACCTGTCCCTGCGCGCGCTCGCCCCCACGGTGCTGATCTCCCCCGCCCCGCCGGGCGAGGTGCTGGAGGCGCTGCGCGAGGCGGGGCTGGCTCCCGTCCTGGAGGGCCCGGACGGGACGGTGGTGCTGGGCGGGGACGGACCGGTGGGCACCGCCCGCGCGCTCGGGCGGCGGCGCCGCCAGCGTGGTCTGCCCACCTTCCCCGGGGCCGCGACCAGCGCGTACACCCGCCGCCTCGACGACGCCGACCTGCGCCCGCTGATCGCCCGCATGCGGGCCGGTGAGGAGCAGGTGCGCCGGGACGCCGCGCGCCGGGCCGACGGCGCCCCCGCGGCCACCGATCCCGTCCACGCCCTGGCGCTGCTACGGGAGGCGGCAGCCGACGGCGACCAGGTCGACATCGTCGTGGTGGGGGCACGCGGGACGCCCGAGCGTCGTCGGGTGCGGCCGCTGAGCGTGGACGGCGGCCGGGTGCGGGTCGCCGACGTGGAGCGCGAGACGGAGCTGACGCTGGCGATCCACCGCATCTCCGCCGTCGCCGCGGTCCCCGCGGACTGAGGGCGACCACTGACGCCGCGGCGCCCTTCCTGGAAGGATGGGGGCATGGCCGAGCGCAACGTCCTGGGCGGGCAGCTGGAGGAGTGCGGCGTCGACCCGGTCACCGGGTACTACCGCACCGGCCGGTGCACGGCCGACGAGCTCGACATCGGCAGCCACAGCATCTGCGCGGTGATGACGAAGGAGTTCCTCGAGCAACAGCGCCGGGTGGGCAACGACCTGGTCACCCCGCGCCCGGAGTGGCAGTTCCCGGGGCTGAAGCCCGGGGACCGCTGGTGCGTGGTGGCGGCCCGCTGGCTGCAGGCGCACGCCGCCGGCGTGCCGGCGCCCGTCGTGCTGGCGTGCACCCACGAGCGCGCGCTCGAGGTGGTGCCGCTGGAGCTGCTGCGCCACTACGCCGTGGACGTCCCGGACGACGTCGGCACGCTGCAGTGACCCCCGCCGCCCGTGGCGCGCAGGCGGGCGCGTGCCCGTTCTGCGCGATCGTCAGCGGCGAGAGCCCGGCCCAGGTGGTGCTCGAGACGGAGCACACCGTGGCCTTCCTCGACGTCCGGCCGGTGTTCAAGGGGCACACTCTGCTCGTCCCGCGCCGCCACGTGGTCACCCTGCCGGACCTGCCCGCGGATCTCCTCGCGCCCTACCTCACCGCCACCCAGCGCCTGGCGAGCGCGATGGTGGAGGCCCTGGGGGCGCAGGGCTCGTTCGTGGCGGTCAACAACGTGGTGAGCCAGTCGGTCGCGCACCTGCACACCCACGTGGTCCCCCGCACGCGGGGCGACGGCCTGCGCGGGTTCTTCTGGCCGCGCACCAAGTACGCCGACGGCGAGGCGGCGGCCTACGCGCAACGGCTGCGCCAGGCGCTCGACGGCGGCGCCTGAGCGTCGTCGTCGCCTGCAGCGCTGGTCAGGCGTGCCGGTCCTGGAACCGCACGATCCGCTCGACGGCCTCCGCCACCGCCGCCCGGCCGGCGGCGAGTGAGAGCCGGACGAACGTCGTGCCGTGCGCGGCGTCGAAGTCGGCCCCGGGGACGACGGCGACCCCCTCCTCCTCGAGCAGCGCCGCGCACCAGGCCGCGGAGTCCGGGAAGGGGCCGAGCTTCGGGGCGACGTCGGCGTAGAGGTAGAAGGCGCCGTCGGCCGGGGCGACGGTCCCCCAGCCCAGGCGGCCCAGCTGCCCCAGGAGGAGCGCGCGGGTGGCGGCGAAGTCCGCGACGCGCGCCTCGGCCTCGGCGTACGCCTCGGGGCTGAAGGCCTCGACGGCGGCGTGCTGGGCCGGGGTGGGCGGGCACAGGGCGACGTTGCCGGCGAGGGCGTCGACGGCCTGGCGCAGGTCGGCGGGCACGAGCGCCCACCCGAGCCGCCACCCCGTCATGCCCCAGTACTTGCTGAAGGACGAGACGACGACGGCGGAGCGGTCGGTCTCCCACGCGCAGACGCCCTTCGCGCCGGGCACCGCCGGGTCCTCCGGGTAGGTGATGCCGTGGTAGATCTCGTCGCTGACCAGGCGCACGCCGTTGGCGGCGCACCACGCGGCCAGGGCGGTGAGCTCGGCGCGGGAGACCATCGTGCCCGTGGGGTTGGCGGGCGAGGCGAGGACGAGCCCGGCGATGGGGCCGGTCTCGGCGACGACGACGTCGAGGGCCGCCGGGGTGGGCTGGAAGCGCTCCGCCGGGCCGCAGTCGACCTCCACCACCTCGCAGCCGAGCGAGGCGAGGATGTTGCGGTACGCGGGGTAGCCGGGGCGGGCGAGGGCGACGCGGTCGCCGACGTCGAACGCGGCGAGGAAGCTGAGCACGAAGGCGCCGGAGGAGCCGGTGGTGACCGCGACCTCGGAGGGGTCGACGGCGAGGCCGTACCAGCGGCCGTAGTGGGCGGCGATCGCCTCGCGCAGCGGGCGCACCCCGAGCGCGGAGGTGTAGCCGAGCTCCGCCCGCTCGGCGTGGATGCGCGCGGCCCGGGCGTGCACGGCGGCCGGCGCCCCGCCCGAGGGCTCACCCGCGCACAGCGAGACCACGTCACGGCCGGCGGCGCGCAGCTCGGCCACCCGGTCGAGGATCCGCATCACCTCGAAGGCCGGGACGGCGGCGCGCGCGGCAACCTTCAGACTCAATGCTCAGCTCCTCCTGCTCGGGTCCGGAGCCAGGTTTTCACATCCCCGTCGTCACCTAGGGTGGGCGTCCGTGACCATTCGCCCCGCCACGCCCGCAGATGTCCCGACCATCGTCCAGCTGGTCCGGGACCTCGCGACCTACGAGCGCGAGCCGGACGCCGTCCGCCTCACCGAGGAGGGCCTCGAGACGGCACTCTTCGGCGAGGCGCCGGCGGTCTTCGCGCACGTCGCGGAGGACGAGACTGGCTCGGTGCAGGGCTTCGCACTGTGGTTCCGCAACTTCTCCACGTGGGAGGGCGTGCACGGCATCTACCTCGAGGACCTGTACGTCCGCCCCGAGGCACGCGGCCAGGGCCTCGGGAAGGCCCTGCTGCGGACGCTGGCCGAGCTCGCCGTCGAGCGCGGCTACGCCCGGGTGGAGTGGGCCGTGCTGAACTGGAACGCTCCCTCGATCGCCTTCTACCGCTCGCTGGGCGCGCGTCCGCAGGAGGAGTGGTCGACGTTCCGCCTGACCGGCGAGGCCCTGGCGGCGCTGGGCGCGCCTGCGGACGTCCCTGAGCCGTAGCGTCGTCGGCGCAGACCGTTCGGGGGGCGGACCGGCGCGGCCCTGGCTACGCTCGCGGGACCCGCACACCGGTTGGAGGCTCCATGTTCCTCGCCAAGGCGATGCGCTCGCTCGAGAAGGCCAAGATCCTGGACCCGGCGGTCGACGCCGTCGTCGGCGCCGTCAACACCGTGCTGCCGCCGGGCGAGGTCAAGGACGCCCTGCACGGCAAGCCGCTCGGACATGCCCTGCACCCGATGCTGGTCACGCTGCCCATCGGGCTGAACATCGGCGTGGCCATCCTCGACCTCGCCGGCGGCAAGGCGGCCCGGCCGGCCGCGCAGCGCCTCCTCGGCGCGGCGATCCTCAGCGTCGCCCCGGCGGCGGCCGCGGGCCTGGCCGACTGGTCCGAGCTCGGCTCCGCCAAGCGCCCCAAGCGGGTCGGTCTGGTCCACGCCGGCTCCAACGTCGTCGCCTCCTCCTTCTTCGTCGCCAGCTGGTTCGCGCGGCGGGCGGGCCGGCACACGAGCGGCAAGATGTTCTCGATGCTCGGGATGACCGGCCTCGGCGTCGGCGGGTACCTCGGGGGGCACCTCGCCTACGCCCAGGGCGTGGCGGTCAACCGCAACGCCGACCGCACCCCGAAGCCCCGCGAGTGGAAGGACGCGGCGGCGGTGTCGGACCTCGAGGCCGGCATGGTGCGCGTGGAGGTCTCCGGCCAGCCGGTCCTCCTCACCCGGCACGACGGCGAGCTCTACGCCACCGGCGCGGTGTGCTCCCACATGGGCGGCCCGCTCGAGGAGGGCGAGCTCGAGGACGGGTGCGTCGTCTGCCCCTGGCACGGCAGCCACTTCCGGCTGGCCGACGGCGAGGTCGAGCGCGGCCCCGCGAGCGTCGGGATCCTCTCCTACGACGTGCGGGTCAGCGGCGACCGGGTCGAGGTCCGCGCCCGCGGCTGACCGGGGTCAGACCCAGCCCAGCCCGATGACGATCAGCAGCTGGGTGATCAGGAACCCGCTGACGAGGTTGAGCCAGAGGAAGCGCCGCCACCCCGGCCGGGCACGGTCGCACTCGGCGTCCTCGAGGTTCCGGAACGGCGCGATGCTCACCACGTACATCAGCGGCACGACGGCCGCGAGCGCACCCGGCCACCCCGCCAGGAGCATCACGGCGGCGGAGAGCCCGTAGCCGGCCATCGCGGCGCGCACGGTCCTGCGCGCGCCGAGCCACGTGGCGACGGAGGCGATGCCGCCCTCCCGGTCCGCGACGATGTCCTGCACCGCCCCGAACGTCTGGGACGCCATGCCCCACAGGAAGAACGCGACCATCGCGGCGACCACCGGCACGCTCGACTGCGCCCCCGCCAGCGCCAGGCCGAACACCGCCGGGCTGACGAAGTGGGTGGCCGACGTGGCCGAGTCCAGGACCGGCTTCTCCTTGAACCGCAGGCCCTTGGCCGAGTAGGCGACGACGGCGAAGACCGACACCGCCAGCACCGCCGTGGACGCGGCCGTCCCGACGGCGACGAGGTAGACGAGGAAGGGCAGGTTCGTGACGGCGGCCGCGACCAGGACGAGGCGGTGCCAGCGCCGGTCGAGCACCACGCCCTCCACACCGCCCTTGCGGGGGTTGCGCAGGTCGGACTCGTAGTCGAAGACGTCGTTGATCCCGTACATCGCGAGGTTGTACGGGACGAGGAAGTACAGGGCGCCGACGACGAGCGGCAGGTCGACCCGGCCGGTGGTCATCACGTAGGCGGCGGCGAAGGGGTAGGCGGTGTTGATCCAGCTGATCGGGCGGGACGCCCCGAGCAGCTGGCGCACCGCGCCGCCGGGGGTCGCCCGGGAGAGCGTCGCGCTCATCGCGGCCCGCCTGCTCCCGCGCCCCCAGCTCCCTGCGGTTTCGCTGAGCCCGCGGCCCCCGCTCCCCCGACCTGCCGGGCCCGGCTGCGCCGTCGTCCGAGTCGCACCCACAGCGAGGGCAGCAGCACTGCCGCCGCCAGCGGCCAGGCGAAGTCCTCGACCGGCGCGAGCAGCACCCGCGCGCCGGAGAGCATGGACTCGTCGTAGCGGAAGAGGTCAGCGGCGATCATCACGGAGTCGAAGACGGCGGTCAGCACGGCCAGGGCCAGCGCCACCAGTCCGACGACGGCGCGCCAGCGCACCGACGGCGGCCAGGCCGGGAGCAGGCACAGCACGGCGACGACGGCGGCCCCCGCCAGGAAGATCAGTGCCATGGTCGCGTAGCTCACCGCTCCTCCTCCGGGACACGGACGAAGAACCGTGTGAACAGCCCGTACAGCACCATCGTCAGGTAGCAGAGGAAGGTGATGAACACGAGCTCCTCGACCGGCAGATGGGGCAGGAGCTCGACGCCGCTGAGCGCCTCGCCCTGGCCGCGGCCGTAGAAGCCGAGGCCGATCGCGACGAGGTCCCACAGCAGGAAGAACACGACGCCGACGCCGAGCACGAGCGCGCCGCGGCGGGGGTCGGCGAAGAGGAACAGCCGGAAGCGGCGGTCGAGCAGCACCATGCACCCGAGGGAGACGAGCAGGCAGGCGAGGTAGAGCCAGCTCACCGCGCCACCGCCGTCGGCTCGGTGTTGCGGTCGCCGCGCAGTCGCTTGAGCAGGATCTCGGCGCTGATCAGGCACATCGGCAGGCCCACCCCGGGAATCGTGCTCGACCCGGCGTAGTACAGCCCGGCGACGCGCCGGGAGGCGTTGCGCCCGCGCAGGAACGCGCTCTGCCGCAGCGTGTGCGCGGGGCCCAGCGCCCCGCCGGACCAGGCGTTGAGGTCGGCGGCGAAGTCGCCCGGGCCGACGGTGCGGCGCACCACGATCCGCTCGCGCAGGTCCGGGATCCCGGCCCACGCGGCGACCTGGTCGATCGCGGCGTCCGCCGCCCGCTCGACGGCCGGGTCGCCCGTGCCGTCCACCCCGCCGCGGCCCAGCCCCGGGTCCGCGGGCACGGGCACGAGGACGAAGACGTTCTCGTGGCCCGGCGGCGCCACGGTCGGGTCGGTGCGCGAGGGCGTGCACACGTACGCGGACGCCGGGTCGGGCACGCGGCGCTCGCGGCCGAAGATGTCCGCGAAGTTCCGGTCCCAGTCGGCGGTGAAGAACAGCGAGTGGTGCTCGAGCTGCGGCAGCTCGCCGCGCACGCCGAGGTAGACGAGCACTGCGCCGGGGCCCGGGTCGCGACGGTCCCAGTACCGCTGCGGGTAGGTCCGCAGCCGCGGCGGCAGCAGCTCGGTCTCGAGGTGGTGCAGGTCCGCGGCGCCGACGACGACGTCCGCCGCGCTGACGTGCTCCGCCCCCGACGCGTCACGCCACCGCACGCCGGTCACCCGGGCACGGTGGGAACCCGTGCGGCGCACTCGGGCGGCCCGTCCCCGACGGCGGCCGGGCAGGTCCGCCGTCGTCAGCGCGGTCACGGTGGCCCCGGTGCGCAGGGTCGCGCCCTCGCGCTCGGCCAGCCGCGCGACCGCCTCGACCAGCCGGGTGAGGCCGCCCTGGGGGTAGAGCACGCCGTCGGCGAGGTCGAGGTGGCTCATGAGGTGGTACATGCTCGGCGCGCGGTCCGGCGAGGAGCCGAGGAAGACGGCCGGGTAGCCGAGGATCTGCCGCAGCCTCGGGTCGGCGAAGTGCCGCGCGACGTGCGCGCCGAGCGGGCGCAGCAGCAGCTCGACGAGGCGCCGGGAGCGGCGCAGCACGTCCGGGCGCGCGAGCGTGGTGAGCGACTCGAAGCTCGTGTAGAGGAACCGCTGGGTGGCGAGGTCGTACGCCTCGCGGGCGGAGTCGAGGTAGCGGCGCAGGCGTTCGCCCGCACCGGGTTCGAGGACCTCGAAGGTGGCGACGTTGGCCTCGAGGTCCGCACGCACGTCCACCGGCTGGGCGTGGTCCTCGAAGAACACCCGGTAGCCCGGGTCGAGGAGCGTCAGGTCGAGCTGCTCGGCGGCGGAGGTGCCGAGCAGCGCGAAGAAGTGGTCGAAGACCTCCGGCATGAGGTACCAGCTCGGGCCGGTGTCGAACCGGAAGCCGTCGCGCTCCCAGGTGCCGGCGCGGCCGCCGAGGGCCTCGCGCTGCTCGAGGAGCTCGACGTCGTAGCCGTCGCCGGCGAGCAGGGCGGCGGAGGCGAGCCCGGCGATCCCGCCCCCGACGACGACGGCGGTGCGGCGCCGCCGGCCTCCGTCCCCCGCGGTCGGGGAGGACGCCCCGGCCGTCGACAAGGCGGCGCGGGCGGGCAGCGGGGCGGCGCCGGACAGCTGCTGCGGCACGGTCGCGCTCATCGCCGCCCGCCCCGCACCACGGCGCGGGCCACCACGGCGGCCTTGCGCGGCCCCGGCACCCGCACGCGCCGGCGTCGCAGCTCCGCCGCCGGCGTCCGGCGCAGCCGCGCGGACAGCTCGGCGAACAGCCCGTGCGCGGCGAGGACGGCGGACCGGCTGCTCGGCGGCAGCTGGGCGGCCGCCCGGGCCGCGGCGGCCAGGTCGGCGTCGATGTCGTCGAGGAGCTCGTCGCGCCGGGCGTCGTCGAGCCGTTCGACGTCGACGTCGGGGAAGTAGGTGCGACCGAGCCGGTCGTGGTCGTCGGCGAGGTCGCGCAGGAAGTTGACCTTCTGGAAGGCGGCGCCCAGGCGCCTGGCACCGGGGCTCAGGCGCGAGTAGGAGACGCCGCGCGCGTCGGGCGCGGCCACGAAGACCTTCAGGCACATCAGGCCGACCACCTCCGCCGACCCGTAGACGTAGGCGTCGAGGCTGCGTGCGTCGTGGGCCGTGACGGTCAGGTCGGTGCGCATCGAGGCGAAGAACGGCACGAGCAGCTCGGGGCCGATGCCCACCGCCCGTGCGGTGATCGCGAAGGCGTGGACCACGAGGTTGGTGCTCCGGCCGTCGCGCAGGGCCTCGTACGTGTCCTCCTCGAGCGCGGTGAGGACCGCGCCCGCGTGCGACGGGTCGCCCGACCCGGCGCGTCCGTCCACGACCTCGTCGGCGAGGCGCACCAGCGCGTAGATGTTGCGCACGTGGGTGCGCACGGGCTCGCGCAGGAGCCGGCACGCCCAGCCGAACGACGTCGAGTAGCCGTCGATGACGGCCGCGGCGGCGCGCTGGGCGACGGCGTCGTAGACGGGGTCGGAGGTGACGAGGCGCAGGGACGGACCGGGCCTGGCCGCGCCGTCGGCCTCGTGGCCGTTCCCCGGCAGGGGTGGTGCGCTCATGCGGCCCTCCGGATGAAGTCGCGGGTCAGTGCGGTGACGCCGTCGAGAAGCTCGTCGGGCAGGCCGGCGTCCCGGGCGGTGGTGAGGGCGGTCTCGAAGTAGTCGACCGCGAGCTCCTCCACGACGGCACGTGCACCGCAGTCGGTCAGCAGGGCGCGCACGCGGGCGGCGCCGGCGTCGTCCAGCTCGGGGTCGCCCAGGTGGACGGCGATGCCGGGCCAGGCGTCGGTGGTGCGGGCGTGGGCGATCAGCGGGGTGAGCTTGCCCTCGCGCAGGTCCGTGAGGGCGGACTTGCCGGTGACGGCCTCGTCGCCGAAGACGCCCTGGAGGTCGTCGACGAGCTGGAAGCCGATGCCGACGAGCCGGCCGATCTCCCCGAGCCGCTCCACCGTCTCCGCGTCCGCGCCGGCCAGCAGGGCGCCGGCCTGGAGCGGCAGCACGAAGCTGTAGACGGCGGTCTTGCGCTCCCCCATGGTCAGCACGTCGCCGAGGGAGACGGTGTCGTCCTCGAGGCCAAGCCCGAGGCGGACGTCGGTCAGCTCGCCCGCGGCGGTGGCGTGGACCGTGCGGTCGAGGAGGTCGAGCAGCTGCTCCACCGCCTCGGGCGGTGCGGCGCAGGTGGCGACGGCGCGCACGGCGGCGACGAGGGCGAGGTCGCCGGCGAGGATGCCGGCGGTGTCGGCGTACGTGCGGGTGCCGCGCGCGGTGGCACCGGCCGCGGCGGCCTCCGCGGCGAAGGCGCCCGAGACGTTGGGCCGGCCGCGGCGGGTGTCGTCGCCGTCGATGACGTCGTCGTGGACGACGAACGCGGTGTGAAGCAGCTCGACGGCCGCCCCCACCCGCGCCGCGGGCCCGGGCAGGTGGCCGCCGAGCAGGTCGTGGGCGGCGACAACGAGGGCCGGGCGGAACCGCTTGCCGCCCTCCGTGGCGGTCGTCAGCGCGGCCCAGAGCCGGGCGTGCTCGCCGCCGATGCGCCGGGCGCGGACGGACCCGGCGTCGAGGATGCGGCGCAGCTCCCTGTCCGCCGCTGTCCGGCCACTCATCCGACGAGCTCCTGCGCGTGGACGCCGGCGGCGGCGTCGTCGGTGTCGTCGTCGAGCTCCGCCATGGCGTGGACCTGCTCGACCGCCCACGGGCTCAGCGCCCACGGGGCGAGGACGACGAGGCGGCCGAGCTCCTCGGGGTCCACCCAGCGCAGGTCCATGACCTCCGCCGGGTCGGGCGCCGGCTCGTCGTCGGTGAGGGCGACGAGGACGGGGCACAGCTCGTTCTCGACCACGCCCGCGGCGTCGACCGCCCGGTACCGGAAGTCCGGCAGGACGACCCGGACGTCGTGGACGGTCAGGCCCAGCTCGTGGGCCGCGTGCCGGGCCAGTGCCTCGGGCACCGCCTCACCGAGGCGCGGGTGGCCGCAGAAGGAGTTGGTCCACACCCCCGGCCAGGTCCGCTTCCCCAGCGCACGGCGGGTGAGCAGCACCCGCCCGTCGCTGCGGAAGAGGTAGCAGGAGAACGCCAGGTGCAGCGGGGTGTCGGTGCCGTGCACCGTGCCGCGCGGCGCGACACCGAGCGGGCGGCCGTCGTCGTCGACGAGGACCACGTGATCGAGCGGGACGGGGCCGGCCATCGGCCTCACCTCTTCCGGTCGTGCCTGCCGCATTTCGCTAGCCCGGCTAGTTAGTTTCCAAGGTAACATACGCTCCATGGCAGACAACCCCTCGTCGGGCCCGACGCCGCCGCGCTCGTCCTACTGGTACGACGGCGAGGCGGCCGTGGTGGAGATGCTCGCTGCACTGCGGGCCTTCCGCCGCGCCGACCAGGAGATGCGCCGGCGCATGAGCGCCGACATGGACATGAACGTGACCGACATGCAGGCCTTGCAGTTCATCATCGCCGCGGAGGGCCAGGGCCGCACGGTGGCGCCGCGCGACCTCGCCGCGCACCTGCGGATCTCCACCGCCTCGACCACCAAGCTGCTGGACCGGCTCACCGCGTCGGGCCACCTGGAGCGGACCCCGCACCCGACCGACCGGCGTTCGCTGATCGTGGTGCCCACCGAGCACGCCCACCGCGAGGTGCGCGACCGCCTCGCCCGGATGCACGAACGGATGCGGGAGATCGCCCGCGCGGTGCCGGAACCGGCGCGGCCCGCCGTCGTGACGTTCCTGCGCGACATGGCCCGCGAGCTGGACGAGGCCGGCTCGCCCGCGCCGCTCACCCCCCGCCCGCCCACGTCCGGGTCCTGACCGGAAGGACCGGCCGTCGCGGCCGCACCCTCCCGACACGACCGCCACCCCCTCAGGCCAGCCGGCCCCGGACGATGCTGTCGCCGCTGTGCGCGGGGTTGCCGTCGTACGGCTCGTCCGAGACGTCGACGACCGGGAACTCCTTCAGGTCCAGGCCGGGCGGGAGCTCGAACGTGCCCGAGGTCCCCGTGAGCATCCCGAGACTCACGAGCCGCTGGGCATCGGCGTCGAGCAGCCAGACCTCCAGGAAGCCGGTCGGCCCGGCGTCGTCGAGCCGCAGGTCGAGAACCCGGCGGCCGTCCTTCTCGTGCACGGCCGCCTCGCCGGTCGCCTCCCGCCCCGGCATGGGGTCGAGCGCGGCGCTGGCCACCACGGGACCCTGCGAGTCCCGGTCGGGGAGGTTGAGAGCCAGCACGGTCCCGCCGACGCCGACGAGGAAGCTCGCCGCAGCGATCCAGGCCGTCCGCCGGCGCCACGCCGAGGCGCCCGTGGTGGCGGTGGACGGCGCCGGGGCCGATGCCGGCGGCGGGCCGGCGGCCGGCGGCGGGGCGGCGGCGGGGAACGGGGCCGGGGCGGCGGTCACCTGCTCGGCCGCTCCGCCGTCGGCAAGCCCGAGCTCTTCGGCGATCCCGTCCCAGACCCGCTCGGGCGGTCGCTCCAGCCGGCCGGCGCCGGCCCCCCGGGCCGAGGAGGTCACGCGCTCGAGCGACGCGACCTCGGCGCGGCACTGCTCGCAGCTCTCCAGATGCGTCTGGACCTCGGGACCGACGTGCTCGCCGAGGGCGCGGAGGGCGATCGTCTCGTCGTCAAGATGCGACATCTGCCACCTCCAGCCTCGTGCGCAACCGTCCCAGACTCCGCCTGATGTGCGACTTCACCGTGCCGAGCGGGAGCCCGACGCGTTCGGCGATCTCCACGTGGGTGAGCTCGTCGAAGAACGCCAGCCTCATGATCTCTCCCTGCGGCTCCCCCAGGTCGCCGAGCGCGTCGGCGACCACCACCTGCTCGACCACGCGCGTGGGGTCGTCCGCCGGCGGCGCGACCTCCTCGGCCGTGCGGGTCGCGGCGTCCGCCGCGCGCAGCTCACGGGCGCGGCGGGCGTGCGCGTCGGCCACGGTGTTGCGGGTGATGCCGACCAGCCACGCCTGCAGCGGCGCCCGCACGGGGTCGAACCCTGCGCGCCCGCGCCAGGCCGCCACGAACACCTGCTGGGTGACGTCCTCGGCGTCCGCCACGGAGCCTAGCGAGCGCCGGGCGATCGTGTAGACGAGCGGCGACCAGCGGTCGTACAGCTCACGCACCGCCTCCGGCCGGCCGGCACGGAAGGCGGCCTCGAGGGCCAGGCGGGACTCGTCGTCGTCCACACCCACCTCCCGGGGCCGGGCCGCGGCCGGGAGACCGACCGCCGTGATCGGGAGGTTACCCACCGACGGGCCTCGCCGACACCACAACGTTGTCGTCGTAGCTCTGCCGCGCCTCGTCCCACCGCCCGCCGCACGTGAACAGCACCAGACGCGGGGCGCCGTCGCGGCGGAAGTACTGCTCAAGATCGATGACGTCCTTGCCGACCTTCTCCACCGAGGTCACCTCGTAGTCGAGGACCTGGCCGTCCGCGCGGGTCACCCGCACCCGGTCCCCGGGCCGGGCGTCCTTGAGGTCGTAGAACGGGCCGCGCGGGGTGACGTAGGAGCCGGCGTGGGCGGCGACGACGGCGGTCCCCTCCTCCGCGCCGACCGTCGGGCCGAAGCGGTACCAGCCGGCCTCGAGCGCGTCCGGGCGGACCTCCATCTGGCCGTCGTCGGCCACACCGACCGGGACGACCGGCATGTCGATGTCGAGCGCGTCGTAGACCAGACGGACGGGCGGCCGCGGCGCGGTGGTCCGGGCCGCCTCGCCGGCGTCGCGCACCGGGATGTCCGTCGGGGCAGCGCCGGCCGGTTCCGTCACGGTCGACGCTGCCGTCCCGGGGGCGGTGCCGGCCGGGCTGGGGGTATCAACCGGCACCGCCGTCGTGGGCGCGGGCTGCCCGGGGTCGTCCGAGCAGCCCGCGAGGAGGGCGGGGCCGAGCAGCAGGGCCGCGACGGTCGCGGTCGGCGTGCGCACGCTCCGCCCTCCTTTCTCAACGCTGCCGGGCGACGGCGAGGCGTCGGGCTCCGAGGACGCCCGCCGTGCCGAGCGCGAGGGCCAGACCGGCCCAGGCCGCGGGAAGCAGCCCCGCCTCATCGGTTACCTGGACCTCGCCGGTGGGCACGCCGCCCGGGGCGGAGTGCAGGCCGTCGATCGTCTGGGTCGCGAGGGCGAGGTTGTCGTCCTCGAGGCTGCCCCAGGCGTAGACGAACGTCGCGACGCCGTCGGCGACCTCGACGTCGGCCGGGCCGAGGACCGGGTCGGTGGTGCCCGTCGCCGCGACGGCCGCCGGGACCGTCCCGGCCGGGAGGTTCAGCGCCTGCTCGTCGGGGTTGGACAGGTTGGTGATGACCGGCTGGTCCCCGGCCAGCACGTCCACCGCCGGGGCCGCCGCGATGTGCCGGACGGTCAGGCGGCCCTCCCCCGGTGCGGTGGACGAGGTGTCGTTGGTGAAGAGGGTGGCCGTCGGGGTGCCCTCCGCGTCGAGGTGCGCGGCCGCGGTGTAGCTGGTCCCGGCCTCCAGCGGCAGGTCGACCGGGCCGATCGCCGGCTGGCTGTCGTCCGCGGCGTCGGAGGCGGTGATCGCCACCGTGTACGTCCCGGGCTCCAGCTCGAGCGGGCCGGCCAGCTCGCCGGGGGTGAAGTCGTCCAGGGTGAGCTCGCCGTTGACGTAGACGTCGACGGTCAGGTCCGGCACCCCGTGCAGCACGGACAGCGAGGCGGTGTGGTCGTCCGCCGCGGCCGGAGAGGCCGCCAGAGCGAGCACGGCGAGGCCGAAGCCTCCACCGAGTGCAGCCGTCTTGCGCATGATGGTCCTCCATGGTCGGGCCCCCGGTCGGGAGCGTTGCTGACATGGAGGTATTCCGGCGTGGGTGCCCGTGCGGATGCAGATTGCCCGGACGAATTTTCTGGGCGCCTTCCCGGGCTCCTCGCCACCGCACCTTCCCGGCCGCTCACCGCACCTTCTTCCCGGCCGCCCACCGCACCTTCCCGGCCGCCCACCGCACCCACCCGGCCGCTCCGGGCTCGCATCCCCGTCACCACAATCGCCGCCTGCGAGCCCCACGTCTGGCCCCCATCCCTCGGCGCGCGATCGCCCACATGTGTTCCGTCAGTGAGTCTGCGGAGAATCAGTGGGCCCGGGCCGACTGGACCTGCGCGGGACCACTGACCGAAGGGAGCAGGCCAGAGGTGGGGCGCCCGGAAGTTCAGCCCCGGTGTGTGTTCCGTCCGCGCGTCAGGCGCAGCCACACGGTCGCCACGGTCACGACCACCGCGGCGAGCACGGCCGCGACCGCCGTCGGGACGGAGTGCGGCTCACCGGTGGCACGGGCGACAGCGATCCAAGACAGGCCCCACACGATGGTGGCCGCGGGCGCGAGCCGGCCGCGGCCGAAGACCGCCAGCCCCACCCCGATGGCGGCGACCACCGCGAGGACGACGGCGGACCAGACCTCCGGCGCCAGGCCGAGTCCGTCGAAGCCCGCGGCCACCAGGGCGGCGGCGACGTTGGCGCACGTCGCCACGCTGACCCACCCGAGGTAGAGGCCGAGGGTCCCGTCGACGACCACGGCCTCGAGCGCCCCGGCGCCGCGCACGCGGACGAGCTGCGTGAAGATCGTCGCCAGCACCACGAGCAGGACGGCGATGACGAGGACGCTCGGCCACAGCCGGCCGGCCTGGACCACGAGGATCCAGCCGGCGTTGAGCAGCATCGAGGCGGCCACCCACCAGCCGATCCGTCGCTGACGCGGCGCGGCCGCCTGGCCAGGCAGCCACTGGAAGATCGTGTAGGCGGCGAGCCCGGCGTAGATGAGGGACCAGACGCTGAACGCGCCCGTCCCCGGGGCGAGATGGGTGGCGTCGGCGGAGAGTGCGCCGCCGGCGGCGTCGGCGATGGGCGTGCCGCCGAACGCGCCGACGCCGAGCGCGGAGCCGACGAGGCACAGGACGTAGCTGAGGGTGACGCCGAGCTGACGCAGGCGGTCCGGTCCCGTCGGCCGCGCCGGGGCCTCGGGCCGCGTCGTCGTCGGTCTCTCGCTCACGTGCGCCCCGTCGTCCGTCCCGCTCCGCCTCCGCCGGCGGGCTCAGCCTGGCGCTCCGCCGTCGTGCCTCCCGCCCCGCCTGCGGCGACGGCCTCGGCCTGGCGCTCCGCCGCCCGGGCGATGTTGCGCTGCATGCCGCCGAAGACGACGCCGTGGAAGGGGTACACGGCCCACCAGTACGCCTGCCCGAGCAGGCCGTGCGGGTGGTAGATGGCACGCTGGCGGAAGATCGTCCGGCCGTCACCGTCCTCGTCGGCGATCAGCTCGAGCCAGGCGAGGCCCGGCAGCCGCATCTCGGCCCGCAGCCGCAGCAGGCGCCCTTCCTCGAGCCGCTCCACGCGCCACCAGTCGAGCGCGTCGCCCACCTGGAGCTCGTTGGGGTGCCGGCGTCCGCGGCGCAGCCCCGGCCCGCCGAAGAGCTTGTCCATGACGCCGCGCGCCACCCAGCCGAGATTCCACGAGTACCAGCCGTGGGCGCCGCCGATTCCCTCGATCACCGACCACAGGCGGGCGCGGTCGGCGTCGACGACCGTCTCGCGCTCGTCGACGTACAGGCTGCCGCCGGCCCACTCGGGGTCCTCGGGCAGCGGGTCGCTCGGCGCGTGCGCGGGCGAGGCGGAGGACCACGTGGTGGCGACCTCGAACTCCCGGACGCGCTGCAGCGCGATCTCGACGGCGCGGTCGAAGCCGAGCAGCCCCTCAGGCGGGTCGGGCACGTAGGCGCGGATGTCCTGCTCCTTGGCCACGACCTCGTGGATCAGCGACTCCACCAGCGGCTTCGCCAGCCCGCCGGGCACGGGGGTGACGAGCCCGACCCACAGGCTGGCGAGCTTCGGCGTGAGCACGGGGACGGTGCGGATGACCCGTGGCGGCAGCCCGGCGACCGCGGCGTAGCGCTGCATCATCTGCCGGTACGTCAGCACGTCCGGTCCTCCGACGTCGAAGGTGCGGCTGACGTCGCGCGGGATGTCGGCCGCCCCGACGAGGTAGCGCAGCACGTCCCGCACGGCGATCGGCTGGATGAGGTTGTCCAGCCACTTCGGGGCCACCATCGCGGGGAGCCGTTCGGTGAGGTAGCGCATCATCTCGAAGGACGCGCTGCCCGAGCCGATGATGACGGCGGCCTGGAGCACCACGGTCGGCACGCCGGACGCCAGCAGGATCTCCCCCACCTCGCGGCGCGAGTCCAGGTGCGGCGAGAGCTCGTCGGACTCCGGGTGCATCCCGCCCAGGTAGACGATGCGCCCCACCCCGGCACGGCGGGCGGCGACGGCGAAGGTCCGGGCCGTGCGCCGGTCGCGCTGCTCGAAGGTCGGGCCCGTGCCGAGGGAGTGGATGAGGTAGTACGCGACGTCGACGCCCTCCATCGCCGCCGCCAGCTGGTCCGCGTCCTGAGCGTCCGCCCGGACGACGTCGACGTCGTCGTACCAGTCGCGCCCCTGCAGGCGGTCGGGGTGGCGTGCCATCGCCCGGACGCGGAAGCCCGCCCGCAGCAGCTCGGGGACGAGGCGCCCGCCGATGTATCCGGTCGCGCCGGTGACGAGGGCGAGGCGGCCGGAGCCCGAGGCCGCGGGCCGGACGGCAGCGTCGCGCGCGGTGGGTTCCGTCATGCCGAAAGTGTGTGCCCTGCCCGTACGGCCGGCCACCGGGAGAGCTGGGCGCAGGACCGGCCCGCGGCCGACGGCGGGCCCGCCCAGCCGCCGGTCCGTGGTCCCCCGGTCCGCCGAGGCGTTCAGATGGTCGTGACGCCCGCACTCGCTTACCGTCTCGGTACGGCTCCCGCACAGGGCCGGACACGACCCCGCCCTCCCAGCCGCCGGCAGGCCCGCATGACGTCTCCGCCCCATCCTCGGCGCGCCGACGCGCTCCCCCGCCGGGGACTCGAGGAGCTCGTCGACAGCCCGGCGCTCGCGGGTTCCCTCGACGACGGCCGGCCGCCCTCCCCGTCGATCGACCACACGGCGACGGTCGACGTCCTTCTCGACGACCGCCCGCTCCGGGAGCGGGCGCGCGAGATCGTCGAGGTGCCGGGGTCGGCGTGGACCCGCGCGGCGGTGCACGGTGCCGGCGTTCTCGCCGTGCTCAGCCTGGTCGCCGGTCTCGGCTGGGGCGTGGTGGGGCTGGCCCTCATGGCGCTCGTGCTGCTCGGGGTGACGCTGGCCCGGGTGCTCCGGCTGCCCGGCGATCTGCAGCTCCTCCTCGACCTGACGCTCGTCGTCGCGGCGTGGGCGGCCCTGCTCCAGCTGTACCAGCGGTGGTGGTGGCTGGACATGGTCGTGCACATGGTGGCGACCGGGCTGCTCGCCGTGCTGGCCGTGACCGGGCTCCTGCGGGCTGGCACCTTCGCGGCGGGGACGTCCAGGCGCGGGCGACGGCTCGGGCTGGCAGCCGTCACGCTCGCCGTCGGCCTGGCGCTCGCCGTCGTCTGGGAGGTCGGCGAGTGGGCGGGGCACACCTATCTCGACCCGGCCATCTTCGTCAGCTACGAGGACACGATCGGTGACCTGGCGGCCGGCGGCGCCGGGTCGGCGGTGGCGGCCGCGTGGCTCGCGTGGCGGCGGGACGGCCGGTGACCGGCTCGCCGCGGATCAGCGTGGTCGTCCCGGTGCGCGACGACGCCCCGGCCCTGCGGGCCTGCCTGGCCGCCCTGGCCCGTCAGCGCACGCCCCCGGCGGAGGTCATCGTCGTCGACAACAACTCCACCGACGCCACGGCCGAGGTGGCGGCCTCGTTCGGCGTGCGGGTGGTGCACGAGCCGGTCCGGGGCATCCCGCAGGCCGCGGCGGCGGGGTACGACGCGGCCACCGGCGACGTCGTCGCGCGGCTGGACGCCGACACCCTGGTGGGTCCGGGCTGGGTCGAGCGGATCGCGGAGGTGATGGCCGACGGCGGGACGGTCGCCGTCACGGGCACCGGCCGCTTCTACGGCCTGCCCGCCCCGGTGAACGGACCCGCCACCTGGGCCTACCTCGGTGCCTACTACCTCTTCTGCCACGCCGCGCTGGGCCACCACACGCTGTGGGGCTCGAACATGGCGGTGCGGCGTTCGGCGTGGGAGGAGGTCCGCGCCGCCGTCCACACCGACGACCCGGAGCTCCACGACGACCTCGACCTGGCGTTCGCCCTGGGGCCGCACCGCCGCATCAGGCTGGACCACGGCCTGCACGTGCGGGTGTCGGGCAGGTCGGTGGTCGGGGCGGCGCAGTGGCGCCGCCGGATGCGCCGCGCGTGGCGCACGATCCTGCTCAACTGGGAGGACCTGCCGCCCTGGGAGCGGTGGGCGGTCCGCCTCCGTGCTCGACCGTTCCGGAGTCGCCCTCCGCGCTAGGCGGGCGCGGTCCGGGCCGCGCGGCGGGCTCCCGCACTCCGGATCGGTGGCGCCCGGGCCGTGCGGCCACCGCGTAGTGCGGCTCACGCCGTGCGAGCCCTCCCCGCGGTCGCCCCGGGCGCCGCGGACGGACGACAATGGACGGATGCCCGACGGCCCCCTGATCGTCCAGTCCGACAAGTCGCTCCTCCTCGAGGTCGACCACCCCCGCGCCCGTGAGGCGCGCCGGGCCATCGCCCCGTTCGCCGAGCTCGAGCGCGCGCCGGAGCACATCCACACCTACCGGCTCACCCCGCTCGGCCTGTGGAACGCCCGCGCCGCCGGCCACGACGCGGAGCAGGTGGTCAACGCCCTCATCGAGTACTCGCGCTACGCGGTCCCCCACACGCTGCTCGTCGACGTCGCCGAGACGATGGACCGCTACGGGCGGCTCCAGCTGGTCAAGCACCCCACCCACGGCCTCGTCCTGCACGCCCTGGACCGGCCGGTGCTGGAGGAGGTGCTGCGCTCCAAGCGCATCAAGGGGCTGGTGGGCGAGCGGATCGACGCCGAGGACGTCGTCGTCCACCCCTCGGAGCGCGGCCGGCTCAAGCAGGTCCTCGTCAAGCTCGGCTGGCCGGCCGAGGACCTCGCCGGCTACGTCGACGGCGAGGCGCACGCCATCGACCTGGCGCAGGACGGCTGGCACCTGCGGCCCTACCAGGAGGAGGCGGTCGAGACGTTCTGGCACGGCGGCTCCGGCGTCGTCGTCCTGCCCTGCGGGGCGGGCAAGACGCTGGTCGGCGCGGGCGCGATGGCGAGGTCGAGGACCACCACGCTGATCCTGGTGACCAACACCGTCTCGGCGCGGCAGTGGCGCGAGGAGCTGGTGCGCCGCACCACCCTGACCGAGGACGAGATCGGCGAGTACTCCGGCGCCCGCAAGGACGTCCGGCCGGTCACGATCGCCACCTACCAGGTCCTCACCACCCGCCGGAAGGGCGTCTACACCCACCTGGAGCTGCTGGACGCCCACGACTGGGGCCTGATCGTCTACGACGAGGTGCACCTCCTCCCCGCGCCGATCTTCCGCATGACGGCGGACCTGCAGGCGCGGCGCCGGCTCGGGCTGACCGCCACGCTCGTGCGTGAGGACGGCCGGGAGGACGAGGTCTTCTCCCTCATCGGCCCGAAGCGCTACGACGCGCCGTGGAAGGACATCGAGGCGCAGGGCTACATCGCGCCGGCCGAGTGCGTCGAGGTCCGCCTGACGCTGCCGGAGAGCGACCGCCTCGTCTACGCGACGGCGGAGCCTGAGGAGCGCTACCGGCTCGCCGCGTCGGCGCCCGGGAAGACGAGGGTGGTGCGGCAGATCCTCGATCGTCACCCGGGCGAGCAGACGCTGGTGATCGGGCAGTACCTCGACCAGCTCGACGAGCTGGCGGAGTCCCTCGACGCCCCGCTGATCACCGGGCAGACGAGCGTGACGGAGCGCCAGCGGCTCTTCGACGCGTTCCGCGCCGGGGAGATCCAGGTGCTCGTGGTGTCCAAGGTCGCGAACTTCTCGATCGACCTGCCCGAGGCGTCGGTCGCGGTGCAGGTGTCCGGCTCGTTCGGCTCGCGCCAGGAGGAGGCCCAGCGGCTCGGCCGGCTCATGCGACCCAAGGCGGACGGCAAGACCGCGCACTTCTACGCCGTGATCGCCCGCGACACCGTCGACCAGGACTTCGCCGCGCACCGCCAGCGTTTCCTCGCCGAGCAGGGCTACGCCTACACGATCGTCGACGCGGAGGACCTCGCCAGCGCATGAGCCGAGCGGCGCGAGCGCGGTGCTGCCCAGTCACTGCACGGGTTCCGCGGCGCCCCTGACGGCGTCCCCGAGGAGGTCCTCGACGGTTGCGGCGAACTTCTCGACCACCCGGGTGACGTCCCGGGGCAGCACCTGGGCGCGCAGGCAGGCCTGGGCGAGCAGCTCGCGGACCTCGGCGGCCCCCGCCGCGACGGCGCCGGAGTCGACGAAGAAGTGGCGCAGCACCGCGGCGCCGGCGTCGTCGAGCGCGGGGTCGCCCCACAGGTGCTCGACGGCGGACCAGCCGGGATGCAGGCTCGCCCGCTCGACGAGCGTGGTCACCTTCCCCCGGCGCAGGTCCGAGCGGCGTGCGCGGTCGACGAGGACCTCGCGCACGTCGTCGACGATCTGGTAGGCGACGCCGAGGCACTCCCCCACCGCCCACAGGTCGTCCTCCGAGCGGCCGGGGGCACCGGCGACCACGGCCCCGAGGACGAGCGGGCAGGCGAAGGAGTAGGCGGCGGTCTTGCCGCGGGCGACGGCGCGCACCGAGCCTGCGTCGGCCGGCAGCAGCCCGAGCTCGAGGGCGACGTCGCCGAGCTCGCCCATCACCGTGGTGCCGAGCGTGCGGGAGACGGTGCGCTGGACGGCGAGCGCCTCGCGGGCGGGCAGCTCCGCCGTCGCGAACAGGTGATGGGCGAGCCCGAGCGCCAGGTCGCCGGCGAGCACCGCGACGACCTCGCACCATCGCTGGGCGACGGCGACGTCCGCCCCGGCGAGCAGGGCACGCTCCCGGGCGATCGCGGCGAGGTTCGGGGTGCCGCGCCGCACGGTGTCGCCGTCGATGAGGTCGTCGTGCAGGAGGAACGCGCCGTGGAGCATCTCGATCCCGGCGGCCGCCCGCACCGCGGCGTCGTGCCGGGTGCCGCCGAACGCGTCGTGCGTGCGCAGGAGCAGCTGGGCGCGCAGGTGCTTGCCGCCGTCGACCAGGCGTCCGATCTCGTCCCAGACCAGGTGGCCCCACTCGCCGGCCTCGCCCGCGCCCCGGCGGGCCCCTACCTCCTCCGCCAGGAGCGTCCGGACACGGGCGGCCGTCGCCGGTGAGCCGCGGGCGCCGGTCACGGAGGCGTGCTCGTCGGTGTGCACGAGCCCAGTGAAGCACATACCTCGCCCGGGGCGACAGAAGTGCGTCTCAATTCCGGACACATTTGTTTGACACTCGACGTAAGTGGACTACCGTCAGGCCCATGCTCGATGACGACATCCGGACGACGACGTCCGCAACCATCCTGGCCGACGGCGACGGGGATTCGCCGCGACGCACCGGCGTGTGGTTCATCGGCGGGCGCGGGTCGGTCGCCACGACCGCGACGCTGGGGCTCCATGCCGTCAGCCGGGGGCTCGCCCCGGAGACCGGGCTCGTCTCCCAGCTCGAGGAGGTCGCCCAGGCCGGGCTGGTCGGCTTCGACAGTCTCGTCGTCGGCGGGCACGACGTCGGCACGCACAGCCTCGCCGACCGCGCGGCCGAGCTGGCCGAGGGCGGGGTCTTCCACCCGGCGCTCGTCGCGGCGCTGCGTGAGGAGCTCGACGCGGCCGACCGCCGGATCCGTCCCGGCGTCCCCGCCGGCGGCCACCAGCGTGAGGCCTCCGACCGCATCCAGCAGGACCTCACGGCCTTCCGGGACGAGCACGGCCTCGACCGCGTCGTCGTCGTCGACGTCTCGAGCACGGAGCCGCCCGCGCCCGACCACCCGGCTCTCCACGACCTCGACCGGCTCGAGCAGGAGCTCGACGCGGGGCGGGCGCCGCTGCCGCCGAGCTCGCTCTACTCCTACGCCGCCTTCCGGGCGGGCTGCCCCGTCGTCGCGTTCACCCCGAGCACGGGCCCGAACATCCCGGCGCTGGCCGACCTCGCCAAGGAGGCGGAGGTGCCGTGGGCCGGCCGCGACGGCAAGACGGGGGAGACGCTCGTCAAGGCGACCCTCGCGCCCCTCTTCGCCCGCCGCGCCCTTCACGTCCGTTCGTGGGCGGCGATGAATCTCCTGGGGGGCGGGGACGGCCGCACGCTCGCCGAACCGGCCGCCGCCGTCAGCAAGACGACGACGAAGGCACTCACCGTCCAGTCGATCGTGGGGTACCCCGTGGAGGGCCCGGTGCGCATCGACTACGTCGAGGACCTCGGCGACTGGAAGACCGCCTGGGACCACATCACCTTCGACGGGTTCCTCGGGACGAGGATGACCATGCAGTTCACGTGGCAGGGGTGCGACTCGGCGCTCGCCGCGCCGCTGGTGCTCGACCTCGCCCGGCTCGTCGCCCGCGCCCACGAGGTGGGCGAGAGCGGCCCGCTGGCACCGCTGGGCTTCTTCTTCAAGGAGCCGATCGGCGCGAGCACGCACGCCCTGGACGAGCAGTGGGCCACGCTCACGCGGTGGTGCGCCCGCCTGGCGCCGACGCCGTGAGCACCGCCCGGGACCTGGCGGAGCTCGTCCGCCTGCCGGCCGCGCTCTCGGTGCCCGGGGACACCCTGGCGGGCGCTGCGGCCGCCGGCTGGCCGCTCCGGCGGCGGACGCTGCTGGCCCCGCTGTCGTCGGTCTCGCTCTACCTCGCCGGCATGGCGCTCAACGACTACGCCGACCGTCACCTCGACGCGACCGAGCGGCCCGAGCGGCCCATCCCGTCCGGCCGGGTCTCCCCGCGGCAGGCGCTCGCGCTGGCCGCGGGTCTGACCGGCGCGGGGGTCGCCCTCGCGGCCGGCGCGGGCCGAGGTGCCCTCGCCGTGGCCGTCCCGCTCGCCGGCGTCGTGTGGGGCTACGACATGCTCGCCAAGCCCACCGTGGCCGGGCCGGTGTTCATGGGCGCCGCCCGGGGGCTCGACGTCCTCCTGGGCGCGGGCGGGTCGGCCCGGGCGCTGCCGCCGGCGCTCGCCCTGGCGGCCCACACGATGGCGGTGACGGCGCTGAGCCGCGGCGAGGTCCACGGCACCCGGCCCGTCGTAGCCCGGGCCGCGGCGGCGACCACCGGTGCGACGGCGCTCGGCGTCGTCGTCGGGGCCGCGACCGCCGCGCGCGCGGGGGCCCGGGCCGACGCGCCCTCGTGCAGGGGCCGCGCCGGCACCGTCCGGCGGGTGCTCTCCGCCCTCACGGCCACCGCCCTGGCCGGGTCGTACGCCGCGTCCGTGGGCCGGGCGCAGCTGGCCGCCGTCGCCTCCCCCGACGCCGGGACGGTCCGCCGGGCCACCGGGACCGGCATCCGCGGCATGCTGCCGCTGCAGGCCGCGCTGGCCTCCGCCGCCGGTCACCCCGTGCTCGGCGGCGCCCTCGTCGGCGCCGTCCCCGCGCTGCGTGCGGCGGCGCGGAAGGTGGCGACGACGTGACGTTCACCCTCGCCTACGGCACCAACGGCTTCGCGGACCACCGCCTCGCCGACGCCCTCGCCGTCCTCGCCGACCTCGGCTACGGCGGCGTCTCCCTCACGCTCGACCACCAGCACCTCGACCCGTTCGCGCCGGACCTCTTCGACCGCACCCGGGACGTCGCCGGACTCCTCGACCGGTACGGCTTCGCGGTGGCGGTCGAGACCGGCGCCCGGTACGTGATGGACCCGTTCCGCAAGCACGAGCCGACCCTGGTCTCCGACACCGACCGGGACCGGCGCGTCGACCTGCTGAACCGCGCCGTCGCGGTCGCGGCCGACCTGGGCGCCGACGTCGTCCACCTCTGGTCCGGGATCCTGCCCGACGGCGTGAGCGAGGAGACCGGCTGGGAGCGCGTCCTGGCCGGCGTCGAGACCGTCCTGACGACGGCGGAGCGGGCCGGCGTCACCCTCGCCGTCGAGCCCGAGCCGGGCATGTTCCTCGACCGCGCCGCCCGGGTCGACGAGCTGCTCGACCGCCTCGGCCGGCCCGAGCGCCTGCGCATGACGCTCGACCTCGGCCACCTCACCTGCAACGAGGACGACCCGGTCGAGGTGCTGCGCCGCCACCGCGCGGACGTCGTCCACGTCCAGGTCGACGACATGCGGCGCGGCGTCCACGAGCACCTCGAGCTCGGGACCGGCGAGGTGGACCTGCCGCCGCTGCTCGGCCTGCTCGCCGAGACCGGCTACACCGGGCTGGTCGGGGTCGAGCTGCCCCGCCACTCCCACGCCGCGCCGGCCGTCGCCGCGCGCTCCATCGCGGCCCTGCGCGCCGCGATGACCACCGCCGGCCTTGCCACGCAAGGCGTGAACCAGTGACAGGAGGAAGCATGACCGAGCAGTCCCCACAGCTTCTCGACCTGCTGGCGCCGGACGTCCGGGACCGGCTCGCCGCGGCGGTCGCCCGGGTCGAGGAGGACCCGGCCGCCGTCGTCCGGCTCTTCGCCTCCGCCGGCCGCAAGGTCGGCCGCGGGCCCACTGATCCCGACGACGCTCTCGGCGTCGTCCACCCGCTCGTCGAGGACGTCGCCCGCGGCGAGCTGCTCGCGGCCCACGCCCGTGCCGCGGGCGACCGCGCCGCCGTCGTCGAGACGCTGCGCGACCTGTACGACCACGGCGACGGCGACGAGCGCCGCGCCGTCCTGCGGGCGCTCCCCCGCCTCGACGTCGGCGACGCCGCGGTGGACCTGCTCCGCGACGCGCTGCGCACCAACGACGTCCGGCTCGTCGCCGCCGCGATGGGCCCGTACGCGACGGCGCACCTCGACGACGCGGCCTGGCGGCACGGGGTCCTCAAGTGCCTCTTCGTCGGCGTGCCGCTGACGGCCGTGGACGGCCTGAAGGCACGCCGCGACGACGAGCTGGTGCGCATGCTCCGCGCCTTCCGGGAGGAGCGGACCGCCGCCGGGCGCGACTTCCCGGCGGACGGTCAGGCACTCCTCGACGCGGCCGACGCCCCGGCGTCCTGACGCGCGTCCGGGCGACCTCCCGACCTCTCGCACCCTCACCCCGCCCCGGCGTGCCCCACCCGGCCGAGACCCTCTCAACGACGAACAGGAGACGACCATGCGCATCTTCGACCCGCACATCCACATGACGTCGCGCACCACCGACGACTACGAGGCCATGCACGCCGCCGGTGTCCGGGCGGTGACCGAGCCGGCGTTCTGGCTGGGCCAGCCCCGTACGTCCGTCGCGTCCTTCGTCGACTACTTCGACAGCCTGCTGGGCTGGGAGCGCTTCCGCGCCGCCCAGTTCGGCATCGTCCACCACGCCACGATCGCGCTGAACCCCAAGGAGGCGAACGACCCGCGCTGCCGCGAGGTCCTCAAGGTCCTCCCCCGGTACCTGGAGAAGGACGGCGTCGTCGCCGTCGGGGAGCTCGGGTTCGACTCGATGACGGACGAGGAGGAGGACGTCTTCGTCCGCCAGCTCGAGCTCGCCGGCGAGCACGACCTCCCGGCGCTGGTCCACACCCCGCACCGCGACAAGGCGGCCGGGACGCGGCGCACGCTCGACGTCGTCGCCAAGGTCGGGCTCGCCCCCGAGCGCGTGCTGGTGGACCACCTCAACGAGCCGACCGTGCAGATGGTCGCCGACTCGGGGTGCTGGATGGGCTTCTCCATCTACCCGGACACCAAGATGGCGCCGGACCGCATGGTCCGGATCCTGCAGGAGCACGGCCTGGACCGGATGATCGTCAACTCCGCCGCGGACTGGGGCCGCAGCGACCCGCTGACCACCCTCAGGACCGGGGAGGCGATGCTCGCGGCCGGCTTCTCCGACGACGACGTCGACAAGGTGCTCTGGCGCAACCCCGTCGAGTTCTACGGCCAGAGCGGCCGGCTCCTCCTCGCCGAGGAGGACACCGCTCCCACGACCGGCGCAACCTTCGAGGGCAACTCGATCCTGCGCGGCGAGCCGCTCTCCACGGGGCGCTGACGTGCGGCTGCGTCATCCCGACGGCTCGACCGTCCACCTCGCGTACTGCACCAACGTCCACCCCGCCCAGGACGTCGCCGGGCTCGTCGACCAGATCGACCGGTACTGCGGCGGCGTCCGCGAGCGCCTGGGCGTCGACCGGCTCGGCGTCGGGCTCTGGCTGCCCGCCGTCGCCGCGCACGCCCTGGCCGCCGACGCCGACGACCTGGCGCGGGTCCGCACGGCGCTCGAGCGGGCCGGCTGCGAGGTCGTCACGCTCAACGCCTTCCCGTACGGGCACTTCCACGCCCCGGTGGTCAAGCGGGACGTCTACGTCCCGGACTGGACCGAGGACGCCCGGCTGGACTACACCCTCGCCTGCGCGGAGGTGCTCGCCGCCCTGATGCCCGACGACGCCGACCGGGGCAGCATCTCCACGCTGCCCCTCGCCTGGCGCACGCCGTGGGACGACGGCCGCCGCGCTGCGGCCCGGGCGAAGCTGGTCGCCCTCGACGAGGCGCTCGCGGACCTGCGCCGTCGCACCGGGCGCACGGTACGGGTGGCCCTCGAGGCCGAGCCGGGCTGCGTCGTCGAGACCTCCGAGCAAACGGCCGCGGAGCTGGCCGGCATCGGCGAGCACGTGGGTGCCTGCGTGGACCTGTGCCACCTGGCCACCGAGTTCGAGGACCCGGCGGAGGCCGCCGCCACGCTGGCCGACGCCGGGGTGCCGGTCGTGAAGACCCAGGTCTCCGCCGCGCTGCACGCCGAGCACCCGGCCGAGGAGGCCACCCGCGCCTCGCTCGCCGCGTTCGCCGAGGACCGGTTCCTGCACCAGACGCGGGCCCAGCTGGACGGCCGGGTCGAGCGCCGCGACGACCTGCCCGAGGCCCTGGCCGGCGACCTGCCCGACGACGGGCCGTGGCGGGTGCACTTCCACGTGCCCCTGCACGCCGGGCCGGAGGCCGAGGGGCTGCGCAGCACCACCGACGTCCTCGAGGACGGCCTGCGCACGCTCGTGGGCGGGGCGTCCCCGCTCGTCGACCACCTCGAGGTCGAGACGTACACGTGGTCCGTGCTGCCCGAGGGCGTACGGCCGAAGACCGACGACGATCTCGTCGCCGGGATCGCCGCCGAGCTGTCCTGGACGGCGGCCCGGCTCGAGACGATGGGAGTGACAGCACGGTGAGCGACAAGATCCTCGTCCTCGACGTCGTCGGCCTGACGCCGCGCGCGCTGCAGCACATGAACAGCCTGCGCACGGTCGCGGCCGCGGGGTTCCAGGCCGAGCTCGGCACGGTCCTGCCGGCCGTGACCTGCTCCGCGCAGTCGACGTTCCTGACCGGGCTCATGCCGCGCGACCACGGGATCGTCGGCAACGGCTGGTACTTCCGCGAGCTCGGCGAGGTCTTCCTCTGGCGCCAGCACAACAAGCTGGTCGGCGGGGAGAAGGTCTGGGAGACGATCCGGCGCGAACGGCCCGACTACAAAGTGGCGAACGTGGGCTGGTGGTACGCCATGGGGTCCACCACCGACACCACCATCACCCCCCGGCCCGTCTACCACGCGGACGGGCGCAAGGACCCGGACTGCTGGACATGGCCGCCGGAGCTGCACGACGAGCTCGTCGCCGAGCTGGGGCCGTTCCCGCTCTTCACGTACTGGGGGCCGACGGCCGACATCAGCAGCTCGAGGTGGATCGTCGCCGCGGCACGCCGGCTCATGCCGCAGCACGACATGACGCTGGTCTACGTGCCGCACCTGGACTACGACCACCAGCGCTTCGGCCCGGACTCCCCCGAGGCGGTGCGGGCGGCGCAGGAGCTCGACGACACCCTCGCCCCGCTCCTCGCCGACGCGCGGGACTCCGGCACGACCGTCGTCGTCCTGTCCGAGTACGGGATCACGCCGGTCTCCCGTCCGGTCGACATCAACCGGGCCCTGCGCCGGGCCGGCCTGCTCCACGTCCACACGAACGCGACCGGCGAGCTGCTGGACCCGTGGACGTCGCGCGCCTTCGCCGTCGCCGACCACCAGGTGGCCCACGTCTACGTCGACGACCCGGCGGACCGGGACCACGTGGCCGCGCTCCTGCGGGACCTGCCCGGGGTGGCCGAGGTGCTCGACGACGACGGGAAAACTCGGTACGGGCTGGACCACGCGCGGGCCGGCGACCTCGTCGCCGTCGCGGAGGCGGACGCGTGGTTCACCTACTACTACTGGCTCGACGACGACCGGGCACCCGACTTCGCCCGGCTGGTCGAGATCCACAAGAAGCCCGGCTACGACCCGGCCGAGCTGTTCATGGACCCCGAGGACCGTTGGGTCAAGCTCCGCGCCGCCACGGCCCTGGCCCGGAAGAAGGCGGGGATGCGCTACGCGATGCAGGTCGTCCCGCTCGACCCCTCGCCGGTCCGGGGCAGCCACGGGCGGCTGCCGGACAACCCGGAGGACGCCCCCGTCCTGCTGTGCTCCGACCCGGCCGCGCGCCGCGAGAGCATGGGCGCGACCGAGGTGCGGGACCTCATCCTCGAGCTCGTCGGGGCGCCGGTCCCGACGCACTGACAGCCGGTCGCAGCACCGCCGGGGGCCGGTTCGCTCCCCGCACCGCGAGCACCTGCACCGCCGTCCGCAGGCCCGCACCACCAGCACGACCCGCACCGCTGAGGAGCCGGTTCGCTCCCCGCACCGCCGAGAACGCCCTAAGTGCCCGTCCGACTGCCGGAACGGGCACTTAGGGCGTTCTCGTCCGGGACCAGGGGATCAACCGTGCGCCGTGCAGCAGCGCCTCTCTCCGCTCAGGGCGCAGGGAGCGAGAACGGCCGAGGCCCCGTCCGTGTGTGGACGGGGCCTCGGTCGTCTGCAACCGGTCTGTCGACGACCGGCTCGCTGCTGCGACTGGGTCAGAACTCGCTGCTGCGAGTGACTCAGAAGTTGAAGCAGGTGAGGAAGTCGAAGCTCTCCTCGGCGAAGTCGATGCTGTTGGGAGCACCGTCCATCTCGATGACGTAGTACTTCACCTTGCCCTGCGCGGCCTTCAGGATCGGGGCCCAGTCGATCTCACCGTCGCCGACGTTGGTCTGCTTGCCCCGGTTCTCACCGGTCAGGCCGCCGTCCTTGATGTGGAGCAGCTCGATGCGGTCGCCGTACTGCTCGAGCAGCGAGGCCGTGTCGATGCCGGCCATCTCGGCCCAGTAGATGTCGAGCTGGAAGGTCACGTACCGCGAGTCGGTGTTCTCGACGAGGATCTGCCACGCGGACTTCACCTCGCCGGTCTCCGGGTCGGTGTACTTGGTGGTGAACTCGCTCTGGTGGTTGTGGCCGTAGATCTTGCCCGTGCCGTTCTTGACCGACGCCTCGCCGAGGCGGTTGAGCGTCTCGGCGGTGGCGAGCGTGTCCTCGTACGAGCGGATGCCCGGCGAGGCGAACCCGCCGGAGCCGACGTACCGCTGCCCGACCTCCTTGTAGTACTCGAGGGTGGTCGGCCAGGTGGCCTCGTTCGTGCTGCCGTGGGAGGTCGGCGCCTTGAGGCCGTACTCGTCCAGCAGGGCGTTGACCTCGTCGGCGCTCTTGCCGGAGAAGGTGCCGCCGAACGGCTCGATGTTCTTGTAGCCGACCTCGGCGAGCTCGGCCAGCAGGGTCTCGGTGCCGACCTGGCGGCCCCAGTTGTTGTAGCTGTACATCTGGAACGAGATCTTGCTGACCGGGACGCTGCGGCCGGCGCACTTCGCCGCGTCGTTGGCGTTCTCGTTGGCGTTGCCGTTCGTGGCCGCCGAGGCGGGCGCCGCGAGCAGGCCGGCGGCCATGGCGACGGTGCCGGCCATGCCGAGCAGGGTCTTGCGGCGGGTCTTGGTGGTCAGGGTCACGATTCCTCCTGGGTGTCGTTCGACGGCGACGATGTCGTCGTCCCTGCGGGTGCATGCACCCTCGGCCGTGCGCGGGGGCCGCGGCGGCCATGGCGCCGGAGCGCCGTTGGTGGGGGGTCCGGCCGGCGGCCGGGCCCGTGCCCGGCTCAGCGCCGGGCGAGGTGTGCCCGGCTCAGCGCCGGGCGGTGCGCCCGGCACCAGCCGGGCGGTGCGCCCGACCGTGGTCGGGCCAGCTCCTGGCGGGGCACCCTCCGCGCCCCGCCAGGAGTGGTCACTCAGCCGAGGGAGTCGATGACCGCATCCGCGTCGCGGACGAGCAGCTCGTGGTCGGTGGCCCCGACGAACCGCTCGAGGGCGTCGACGGCCTGAGCCGTGCGGCCGGCCTCGACGTGACGCGCCGCCTGGTCGAGGAACGCCTCGAGCCGCTTGGCGTCAGAGTTCCTCAGCTCGCCCTCGGTGACCAGCTTCTCGAGGTGCGCCTTCAGCGAGTCGAGGCTGGCCTCGACCGTGAACGTCACCTCGTGCGTGCTGGCGTGGCCCGCGGCGTCGGTGGCCGTCACGGTGAGCGTGTGCTCGCCGAGGGCCAGCGTCGCCAGGTCGATCCTGCCGACCTCGACGGCCTCGCCGTCGATCTGGGCGGTGACCTCGGCGATGCCGGACGTCGCGTCGGTGGCGTCGACCGCCAGCTCGACGACGTCCGCCGAGCCGTAGGCCTTCTCCTCGATCCCGCTGACCGACAGCTCCGGCGCTACCGTGTCGATGCTGACCGTGACGCTCCCGCTCTCGGAGACGTTCCCGCCCGAGTCGGTGGCGCGGTAGGTGAGCTCGTGGACGCCGTCCGCGGTCAGACGCACCGGGCTGACGGCCCCGGTCCGGCTGTTGCGGACGTTGGTCCAGGTCGCACCGCCGTCGAGCGAGTACTCGACCGACGTGAGCTGGCCGTTGTCCGACGCCGCGAGCTGGACGGTCACCGGGCCGGTGACGTGCCAGCCGTTCTCGCCGTCGGCCTCCGGGGTCACCGTGTGGGAGACCTCGGGGGCGGTGACGTCGGTGACCCCCGCGCCGACGAAGGTGAGCCGGTCGAGCTCCACCCCGCCGGTGGAGGTCACGTACACGGTCCCAGAGCCCTCCGGGAACGCGGTCACGGCCGCGTCGACGTCGGACCAGTCGCCGGAGGAGACGTTCGCCGTGGCGAACGGCTCGGCGTCGGGCGAGCCCCAGCGCAGGGCGATGGTGCCCTCGCCGGCGCCACGGACCGTCACGCCGTCGATGCCGGTGAAGTTGACCGGCTCGAAGGCGATGTGGTCACCCGCGTCGAGCGACGTCACCTTGGACAGCGCGCCGGCCGTCTCGTCCTCGACCACCTCGACGCCCTCGAGGACGTCGGCGTGCTCCGCCTCCTTGACGAAGGGGTTGAGGATGATCGACACCTCGCCCTGGGCGGGCGGGATGTCGCCGTGGCCGCTGTCCGTGTACGTGGCGACGACGACGCCGAACAGCTTCTCGGTCTCGCCGTGCTCGGGCGCGTCGGCCGGGGTGTTCCAGACGCCGGCGCAGCCGGATCCGAGCACCTCGGGGTGGGCGTGGGTGTCGTGCCCGAGACCGAAGGTCCAGGACAGGCGCGAGCAGGTCGTCTCGGTGCCGTCCTCCGGGTCGTTCGTGGAGAACTTGAACGGCACCGCGTCGCCCCAGCTGAAGAAGGCGCCGTCGGCCGGGTAGTCCAGCGTGAGCGTCGGGGCCTGGTTGCCCACGGTGATCACGCGGGAGGTGATGCCCGTCCTGCCCTGCGGGTCGGCGACCCGCAGGCGGGCGGTGAACTGACCGAGCTCGGTGTAGGTGTGCGTCACCGTGGCGCCGGTGGCGTCGAAGGTGCCGTCACCGTCGAGGTCCCAGTCATAGGTGAGCGCGCCACCCTCGGGGTCGGAGGAGCCGGAGCCGTCGAACGTGACGGTGAGCGGCGCCTCGCTGCTCGAGATCGGGTCCGCGGCGATGACGGCCTGGGGAGCCTTGTTCCCCGCGGCGAAGTCGATCCGGTACAGGCCCGCCTCGGGGTTCTGCCGGAAGAAGCCGTTGCCGTAGTCGAGCACGTACAGCGAGCCGTCGGGACCGAACTCCATGTCGATCGGGCTGTCGGTGATCGCCTGGACGTTGTTCCGCAGCGCCGCGTTGGGCAGGAAGTGCTCGATGTGGGTGACCTCGCCGTCCGGGTCGTCCTGGCTGAGGACGGCGATGTAGTCCTGGGAGAACTCGTAGAAGAAGGTCTTCCCGTCCCAGTACTCGGGGAACTTGGTCGGGCTGTCGAGCTCGGGGTCGTACCGGTAGGTCGGTCCGCCCATCGGGCCCTGGCCGCCCTGCGGGTCGAAGTCGGTCAGCTCGGGCCACGGCTGGTCGTCGGTCCGGTCGCCGTACCACAGCTGAGGAGCCGTGGCGGGCGGCAGGACGTCCAGCCCCGTGTTCCAGCGGGAGTTGTTCTCCGCGCCGGCCTCGCAGTCGAACCACGGGCCGGGCGTGCCGGTCGCGAAGTCCCACTCGTTGTAGTTGGCGTTCGGGCCGTGGCAGTACGGCCATCCGCCGTTGAGCGGCGTCGTGGTGCGCTGCCACTCGACGTAGCCCATGGGGCCGCGGTCGTCGCTGGCGGTGCCGGAGTCAGGGCCGTAGTCGCCCCAGCTCACGGCGTCGGTGACCGGGTCGATGGTCATCCGGAACGGGTTGCGCAGACCGGTGGTGAAGATCTCGGGCCGCGTGCCCTCGGTACCCGGCTCGAACAGGTTCCCCTCAGGGATCGTGTACGAGCCGTCCTCCTGCACCGAGATTCGCAGGATCGAGCCCCGCAGGTCGTTCGTGCTGCCCGCCCCCCGGCGAGCGTCGAACCCGGGGTTCATGCCCGGGGCGTCGTTGTTCGGCGCGAACCCGTTCGCGCCCGGCGTTCCGGCCGGGGTGTTGTCGCCCGTGGACAGGTAGAGGTTGCCCTCGGAGTCGAAGTCGACGTCGCCGGCGACGTGGCAGCACTGGCCGCGCTGGACCTCGACCTTGAGGATGACCTGCTCCGTGCTCAGGTCGAGCGCCTGCGCCTCGGGGTCCCACTTGGCGCGCGTGAGCTGGTTGTAGCCCTTCCACTGGTCCCAGTAGGAGTCGTCCGCGCCGGCGGGGAGACTGTTCGGCGCCGAGCCGGACGGCGTCGTCGTCGGGTAGCCCTCGCCCTCCATCACGCGGGGGGCGTAGTAGAGGTAGACCCAGCCGTTCTCCTCGAAGTCCGGGTCGAGGGTCGCCGTCTGCAGCCCGTCCTCGCTGTTGGCGTAGACGTCGATGGTGTTGACGATCTTCGTGACGCCCGAGTCGGGGTCCGTCAGCCGGATGTCACCGTTGCGTGCGGTGTGCAGGACCTTCCCGTCCGGCATCACCGCCATGCCGATGGGCTCACCGACGTTCTTGGTGAGCAGGATCTTCTCGTAGTTCGACCAGTCGAGGGCCTCGGCGGCCCCCGCCTCCTGCGAGTGGTCGACCCCGTCGTGGGCGTACGCCGCCTGGGGCACGGCCAGAGCGGCTGCTGCCGCAATCGCCAGCGCGGCGACGCGCAACCTCTTACTCTTCAATGTGGCACTTCCTTCTCGCCGATGGGTGTGCTGTGGGGCCCCCGTCATCCCCGTCGCTGCAACGACGGACCTCAGGGTGACGGGGTGCTTCGCGTGGAGGTTCTGTCAGGTTCCTTTCTTCCGAGGCGCCCGGGCCTGCCGCGGTGCGGGCCCGAGACTGTCGACGAGCGCCGGGCGCCGTCCCTGGCGGGTACGGCGCCGGCGCCACGTCCCCTGATGGGCTAACGCGTGCTGAACGCCGCGTCGAACGCCGCCGCGGACGGCTCGAAGGAGAGCTTGCGGACGAAGGCCAGCGCCTCCGGCGCCCCCACGAGGCGGTCCATCCCGGCGTCCTCCCACTCCACCGAGAGCGGGCCGTCGTAACCGATCGTGTTCAGCATCCGGATCGCGTCCTCCCACGGCACGTCGCCGTGGCCGGTGCTGATGAAGTCCCAGCCGCGGCGCGGGTCGGCCCACGGCAGGTGCGAGCCGAGCCGCCCGTTGCGGCCGTTGCCGACGCGGCGCTTCGAGTCCTTGCAGTGCACGTGGTAGATCCGGTCCTTGAAGTCCCACAGGAAGCTCACCGGGTCGAGGTCCTGCCACATGAAGTGGCTGGGGTCCCAGTTGAGCCCGAAGGCCTCCCGGTGCCCGATCGCCTCGAGGGCCCGCACGGTGGTCCAGTAGTCGTAGGCGATCTCGCTGGGGTGGACCTCGTGGGCGAACCGCACGCCCACCTCGTCGAAGACGTCGAGGATGGGGTTCCACCGGTCGGCGAAGTCCTGGTAGCCGGCCTCGACCATCTCGTCCGACGCCGGCGGGAACATGGCCACGTACTTCCAGATCGAGGAGCCGGTGAACCCGGTGACGGTCCTGACACCGAGCCGGGCGGCGGTGCGCGCCGTCATCTTCAGCTCCTCGGCGGCCCGCTGCCGGACCCCCTCCGGGTCGCCGTCGCCCCACACGCGGTCGGAGAGGATGTCGCGGTGACGCTGGTCGATGGGGTCGTCACAGACGGCCTGGCCCTTGAGGTGGTTGGCGATCGTCCAGACCTTCAGGCCGTACCGCTCGAGGATGTCGAGCCGGTCCTGGATGTAGGCGTCGTCCTCGGCGCCGCGCCACGGGTCGAGGTGGTCGCCCCAGCAGGCGATCTCCAGGCCGTCGTACCCCCACTCCGACGCGAGGCGGGCGACCTCCTCGAAGGGCAGGTCGGCCCACTGGCCGGTGAACAGCGTGATCGGTCGTGCCATCTCACTCTCCTCAGCTCTGCCCCGCGGCGGCGGGGACGTCGTGACCGGCGGGTGCCGTGGCCGAGACGTCGCTCGGCCGGCCGTGCTCCGGGATCTCGGTGAACTCGCTGCGCCGTCCGGCCGAGCGCTCGACGGCGTCGAGGACGCGCTGGACGGCCAGGCCGTCGTCGAACGACGGCGTGGGCTGCTCGCCCGCGTCGATCGCCCGGACGAGGTCCACGACCTGGTGGACGAACCCGTGCTCGTAGCCGAGGCCGTGGCCGGGCGGCCACCAGCCCTCGATGTACGGGTGGTCCGCCTCGGTGACGATGATGCGGCGGAAGCCGCCGGTGCGGGCCGGCTCGCGCGCGTCGTAGTAGTTGAGGACGTTCATGTCCTCGAAGTCGAAGGCGAGCGCCCCGGCCGACCCGTTGACCTCGATGCGCATGGCGTTCTTGCGGCCCCACGCGAAGCGCGTCGCCTCGAAGATCGCGGGCGCCCCGCCGGCGAGCTCGCCGGTGAACAGGGCGACGTCGTCGACCGTGACCGGTTCGCGCTCGGTCCCGCCCTTCCCGCTCAGGCCGGCGAAGCTCTCGGCGACCGGCCGCTCGGTCACGAGGGTGTCGAGCCGGCCGGAGACGCCGGCCACGCGCTGCCCGGTGATGAAGTGGGTGAGGTCGACGATGTGAGCGCCGATGTCTCCCAGCGCCCCGGAGCCGGCCTTCTCCTTGTCTGTACGCCAGGATCCCGGCGTGCTCTCGTCGGCGAGCCAGTCCTGCAGATACTGGCAGCGGACCTGCCTGACCTCGCCGATGCGCCCCTCCGCCACGAGCTGGCGGGCGAGGCTGACGGCGGGGACACGGCGGTAGGTGAACCCGACCATGGACAGCACGCCACGCTCGGCCGCAGCCGCCGCCGCGGCGGCCATCTGCTCCGCCTCCGCGAGGGTGTTCGCCATCGGCTTCTCGACGAGCACGTGCTTGCCCGCCTCCAGCGCGGCCGTGGCGATGGCGGCGTGGGTGTCCCCGGGGGTGCAGATGTCGATCAGGTCGATGTCGTCGCGCTCGACGACGCGGCGCCAGTCGGTCTCCACCTCGGCCCAGCCGAGCGTGTCCGCGGCGTGCGCCGCGCGCTCCGGCGAGCGGCCCACCAGGACCTGCATGACCGGGTCACGCGGAAGGTCGAAGAACCGCGGTGCCCCCCGCCAGCCCTGGGAGTGCGCCCGCCCCATGAAGGCGTACCCCACCGTCGCCACCCGCAGCGGGCGACGTGCTGCTGCTTCACTCATTGATCTCTTCCTCTCGCACCGGCGTCTGCGCGCCGGTGCCACCCGGCCCGGGCCGCGTTCGGCCCGGGCCGGATCAGCGACGTCAGGACTGGAACGCGGTCGGCAGGTACTGGTCGACGTTGTCGGCCGTGACCACCGGGGCGTGCAGCTGGACCAGGCGAGGCACCTCGACCTCCACGAGGTCGCTCATGGCCTTGCCCTGCGCGAGGAGGCGGGCGAGACGGATGCCGTCGGCGGCCTGCGTGGACGGGTAGATCACGGTGGCCTCGACGACGGAGTCGCCGGCCTTGATGTCCTCCATCACGTTCTTCGAGCCGGCTCCGCCGACGAGGAAGAACTCGTCGCGGCCGGCGTTGTCGATGGCCGCCATGACGCCGACGCCCTGGTCGTCGTCGTGGTTCCAGATCGCGTCGATCTCCGGGGCCGCCTGGAGCAGGTTGGCGGTCGCCGACTCGCCGCCCTGCACGGTGAAGTCGGCCGCCACGCGGTTGGAGACCTCGAGGCCGCACTCGCCGAGCGCGTCGGCGAAGCCCTGGCTGCGGTCCTGCGTCAGCGGCAGGTTGTCGATGCCGGCGATCTCGGCGACGACGGCGTCGCCCTGGTCGCCGAGCCGCTCGCAGATGTACTCGCCCGCGCTGCGGCCCATGCCGTAGTTGTCGCCCAGCACCGTCACGCGGGCGGCCTCGGGCCGGGAGAACTCACGGTCGACGTTGATGACCGGGATGCCGGCCTCCATCGCCTCGACGGCGACCTCGGTGAGGGCGGCGCCGTCGAAGGGCAGCAGCACGATGGCGTCGACGCCGTCGTTGATGAACGTCTCCACCTGGGAGATCTGCACGTTGACGTCGTTGGTGCCCTCGGCGACCTTCAGGTCGATGTCCTCGTACTTGGCGGCCTCGGCCTCCGCGGCGGAGGTGATGGCGGCCATCCAGCCGTGGTCGGCGGCGGGGGCGGAGAAGCCGATGGTGACGGTGTCGCCGGTCTCGTCGTTGCTGCCGGCGGCGGCCGGGGCGTTGCCGCCGCCGCCGGTGTTGCTGGTCTCCTCCGGGGTGTTGGAGGTGCACGCGGCGAGCAGGGCCGCGGAGGCGAGCAGGGCCACAGGGGCCGCGAGGCGCCGGACGGAAACAGACATGTGGGTCTCCTTTGACGTGAGGACGATCGGGGTAGGGGGTGGGTGTCGCTCGGTGGTCGGGCACCGCGCGGATCCCGGATCGGTACCCGGCCGGGATCCGCGTGGCGTCAGCTGGATCTGGCTCGGGTGGCGAAGCGCTGCTGGAGCAGGACGGCGAGGACGATGATCGCGCCCTTGGCCAGCGCCTGCGTCGAGATGGACAGGTTGTTCTGGATGAAGATGTTGTTGAGGACCGCGAAGACGAGGACTCCGAGGACGGTGCCGACGATGGTGCCGCGCCCGCCGATGAGCAGCGTGCCGCCGATGACGACCGCGGCGATGGCGTCCAGCTCCATGAGATAGCCGTTGGTCGAGCTGCCCGCGGTGGTCCGGGCCAGCATCATCACGGCCCCGATCCCGGCGGTGAGCCCGGAGAGGGCGAAGACCCACATCGTGTGCCGCTGAACCTTGATGCCGGCCAGGCGGGCGGCCTCAGGGTTGCCGCCGACGGCGATGGTGCGCCGTCCGAAGGTCGTGCGGGCGAGGAGCACCCACCCGCCGACGGCGACCAGGAGGAAGATCCACACGATGACGGGGATGCCGATGAAGTCGCCGCGGAAGAAGTCCTTGTAGCCGTCGACCTCGACGATCTGCGTGCGGCGGTTGGAGATGATCTCCGCCAGTCCGCGCGCCGCCACCAGCATGGCCAGGGTGGCGATGAACGACACGACCTTCCCGTAGGCGATGATGACCCCGTTGACGAGCCCGGCCACCGTGCCGACGGCGAGCGCCGTGAACACCATGACGATCCAGTGGCTGTTCTCCGCCATCGTCTGCGTGGCGAGGGTCGACGCCCACACCGTCGCCAGGCCCAGCACCGACCCGACGGAGAGGTCGATGCCCGCGGCAGTGATGACGAACGTGACGCCGATGCTCACGACCCCGATGACGGCGGTCTGCTCGAGGATGACCATGACGTTGCTCATCCCGACGAACCGCTGACCCGACGTCGCGACGCCGATCACGATCAGCAGCACGAGGGCGATGATGAGGCCGAGGCTGTGGCCGAGGCCCCCCAGCTGGAACTTCGGCGTGCGCCTGCTCCCGTTCGTGGACGGGCTGACGTCACGGTTGGTCGGTGGCAGCCCCGTCCCCTCGGGGGTGCTTCCGGCCGGCACGGTGGCCGACGGGGTCTCGCTCATACGTGGGTTCCTTCCATGACGAGGTCGAGCACGCGGTGCTCGTCGATCTGGTCAGCCGGCCCGGAGTGGACGACCGCGCCGTCGGCGACGACGAGGACGTGGTCGGCGAGGCCGAGCACCTCCTCGATCTCGCTGGAGACGACGACGATCGCGGCGCCCTGGGCGGCGAGCCGGCGGATGAGCGTGTAGATCTCTGCGCGGGCGCCGACGTCGACACCGCGGGTGGGCTCGTCGAGCAGCAGCACCTTGCAGCCGTGCACGAGCCAGCGCGCCAGCATGGCCTTCTGCTGGTTGCCGCCCGAGAGGGTGCGGATGACCCGACGCGGGTCGGCGGGCGCGAGCTGGAGCGCCTTGATCTGTTCCTCGGCGGCGAGGCGCTCGCCGCGCTCGTCGAGGAAGCCGCCCCGGGCGAACCGGCTGAAGGTGGACAGCGTGATGTTGCGGAAGACGGGCTCGTCCAGGAGCAGGCCCTGGCTCTTGCGCTCCTCGGGGGCCAGTCCCACACCGGCGGCGACGGCGGCCGGCACCGAGCCGCGCCGGAGCTGTCTGCCGCCGACCTTGACCGTCCCGCCGGTGGCGTGACGCGCGCCGTAGACCGTCTCGAGGATCTCCGACCGGCCCGCACCCACGAGCCCCGCGAGGCCGACGATCTCGCCCGGCCGCACGCTGAAGGAGACGTCGGAGAAGACGCCGGCAAGCGTGAGCCCGTCGACCTCCAGGACGGGCTCGTCCGAGGTGGCGCCGCTCGACGCACCCCCGAAGTTCGTCGCGACCTCGCGGCCGGTCATGAGGGGGATGAGCTTCGCCGTCGGGGTGTCCGCCACGGCGAGTCCGGTGGCCACCGTCCGACCGTCCTTCAGGACGGTGATCCGGTCCCCGATCTGGCGGATCTCCTCCAGCCGGTGGGAGATGTAGATGATCGCCACGCCCTCGGCGCTCAGCGAGCGGACGACGCGGAAGAGATTCGAGACCTCCTCCGGGTCGAGCACCGCCGACGGCTCGTCCATGACGATCACCTTGGCGTCGTGCGAGAGGGCGCGGGCCATGGACACGATCTGCTTCCCGGCGGCGGAGAGCCGGCCGACCTCCCGTGACGGCGGGATCTCCGGGTGGCCCAGCCGACGGAGCAGCTCGCGCGTCCGCTCGTGCGCCTCGGCGCGCCGGAGGAACCCTCCGTTGGCCAGCTCGTGGCCGAGATAGATGTTCTCGGCCACGCTCAGCCCGTCGACGACGTCGAGCTCCTGGTACATGGTCGCGACGCCGAGCTCGAGGGCGGCCTGCGGCGAGTCGATGGTGGCAGGCTCGCCCTGCCACAGGATCTCGCCGCGGTCGGGACGGTGGGCTCCGGCGAGCGTCTTGATGAGAGTGGACTTGCCGGCGCCGTTCTGCCCGAGGAGGCAGTGCACCTCGCCGGCGCGGATCTCGAGGTCCACGCCGTCGAGCGCCTTGGCTCCCGGGAAGTGCTTGACGATGCCGCGCATCTGCAGCAACGGCGGTGCGGGGTCTGCTGTGACCATGGGCACAACGTATCCAGGACTTTCGTCACACGTCAAGCAAAAGGTGACGATCTTGATCACGACAAACGCTGAAGTGCGTGGTTAACTAATCGACATGGCGATTCTGCAGACCGCGGACAACGGCGTCGCCCGGCACTGGAACCAGCCCGCCCTGCCCAGCAGCGCCGGCAGTCTCTTCCAGCTGCTCCGGGACGGCAGCCCCCGCACCCGCGCCGAGCTCGCGGCCGTCACCGGCCTGGCTCGGTCCACCATCTCCGCACGCGTGGACGACCTCCTCGCGTCGTCCCTCGTCACGCCGACCGGCGAGGCGGCCTCCACGGGCGGTCGGCCACCGGCGACCTTCGCGTTCAACCCCGGCGCACGCATCGTCGTCGCCGTCGACCTCGGCGTCAGCCACGCACGCGTCGCCGTGACCGACCTCGCGAGCCACGTCCTCGCCGAGGAGACGTTCGACCGGTCGATCGCCGACGGCCCGGTCGCCGTCCTCGGCGCCGTCACGAAGACGGCAGTGCGCCTCGTGGAGAAGGTGGGCAGGCCGCTGACCGACCTCGCGGGCGTCGGGATCGGGCTCCCGGGCCCGGTCGAGTACGAGACCGGCCGCCCCACGAGCCCGCCGGTCATGCCCGGCTGGGACCGCTTCGACGTCCCCGGGCACCTGCGCGAGACCTTCCCGGTGCCGATCCTCGTCGACAACGACGTCAACATCATGGCCCTGGGCGAGCACGAGGCCGTGTACCGCGACGTCGAGGACATGATCCTCGTCAAGATCGCGTCCGGCATCGGCGCCGGAATCATCAGCGACGGCCAGCTCCAGCGCGGGGCGCAGGGCGCCGCCGGCGACCTCGGCCACATCGCGGTGCCCGACGGCAACAGCACACCGTGCACCTGCGGCAACGTCGGCTGCCTCGAGGCGGTCGCCTCCGGCCCGGCGGTCGCCGGGCGGCTGCGCGAGGAGGGGTACACCGTCGAGACCAACTCCCAGCTGGTCGAGCTGGTCCGGTCCGGCGACCGTGGCGCCGTCCAGGCCGTGCGACAGGCCGGTCGGGACATCGGGTCGGTGCTCGCCGGCTGCGTCAACATGCTCAACCCCTCGGTCATCGTCATCGGCGGCGTCGTGGCCGCCGTCGGCGAGCATCTGCTCGCCGGCATCCGGGAGTCGGTCTACAGCCGCTCCCTGCCCCTGGCCACGCAGCACCTGCGGATCGTCAGCTCCCGCACCGAGGGGCGCGCGGGGATCCTTGGCGCCTCCGCGCTCGTCACGCAGCACGCGCTGTCCGCCGAGGGCGTCAACGCCCTCACCGACGCGACTGCCTGACGCGCGGCGCCCGCTGAGCCGTCCGCACCCGCGCCCGCAGCCAACGCGCCGCGGCACGGCGCAGACTTAGCGCGACTGACCGGCCCCATGCCGAGACTCCCGTGAGCAGCATCGTCGACGTTCGATCAGCGCCTCTTCGCTGCCATAGGTTCGACACTGCCTGCCCCGTGACATCTGCTACGTCCAACCCATAACTTGCGCTCTCAACGCGCAAAGCATCTGGCGTTAGAGGGGCAATGCGGCAGCTTTTGGTTGACCTTCGGCATAAGCCCCTCTACAGTCACGGCTGCACACAAGCACCACAAACGGGCCGTACGCCGAGCGCGACGGATGACCGACCCCCTCCGTCGGCCGCCCCGGGCACCACGGCCTCCACGCGCAACGACCGCGCGGTCGGCCGAGCCCGTCCGACTCGAGGGGGAATCGACATGGCGCCGAGCACGCACCGCCGGTCTGCGAACGACACCGCACAGCGCGACGCGCGGCCGTTCCCGTTGAGCCGCACGGCCCCGTGCCGTGCCTTCCGTGCAGCCGTCGGCGGACCTCCCCGCGTCCGCCGCTCACCACGCCTCCGGCCGCTGGGCCGGGGCGCCACTCGGATCGGAGAGATCTCATGACTCAAGCAGAAGCGAACACCGGGACGTCGGCGCGCCCCTTCTCTCGACGCTCGATGATGGCCGGTGCCGCCGCCGGCCTCGTCCCTGCTCTCGCGGCCACGTTCGCCGGTCCTCCGGCGGCCGCGGACCCAGCAGGAAGGCCGAACCCGGGCGACGGGAACGCGGCCGGCCGAGGCGGTGAGACCCGGCGGATCACGATGTACGCCGAGAAGCTGCCGGGCAACATGGTCGGCTACGGACTCGCCCCCGGCGAGGCCACCGTGCCGGGGCCGGTGCTGGAGATGTGGGAGGGCGACACCCTCGAGATCGAGCTGGTCAACACCACGGACAAGCGCCTGTCGATCCACCCGCACGGCGTCGACTACGACGTCGACTCCGACGGCAGCCCGTTCAACGGCTCCTTCAACGAGCCGGGCGAGACCCGCACGTACGTGTGGCGCTCGCACGCCCCGTACCGCTCGGGCAACCAGTGGGTGCCAGGGAGCGCGGGGTACTGGCACTACCACGACCACGCGATGGGGACCGACCACGGCACCGGCGGCATCAAGGCCGGGCTGTACGGAGCGCTCGTGGTGCGGCGCAAGGGCGACGTGCTCCCCGACCGCCAGTTCACGGTCGTCTTCAACGACATGACGATCAACAACCGTGTCGCCCCGCACGCCCCGATGTTCGAGGCCAACCTCGGCGAGCGCGTGGAGTTCATCGCCATCGGCCACGGCAACGCCCTGCACACGTTCCACCTGCACGCGCACCGCTGGGCATACAACCGCACGGGCATCCTCGAGGGCCCGAACGACCCCAGCCAGGTGATCGACAACCGCGACCTCAACCCAGGCGACTCCTTCGGCTTCCAGGTGCTCGCCGGCGAGATGGTCGGGGCCGGAGCGTGGATGTACCACTGCCACGTCCAGTTCCACTCCGACGGCGGGATGGCCGGGATCTTCCTGGTGCGCAACGCCGACGGCTCCATGCCCGACGGCGCACAGGAGGCGATCGACCGGTTCCAGGACCACGGCTCAGGCGGCCGCACCGGCCACACCACGCAGAACGACTGACCATCAAGGCGGACAACCTCGACGACTACGGCAACGTGGTGTTCCACCGGCACCCAGGACGACGACGTCGGGACAGCCACCATCGCCCTGACCGAGACCGCCGGCAACACCTCCGAGGCTCAGGCGGTCACGTTCACCGTCATCGCCGACAAGCCTGGCACGGACCCGAGCCGGGCGACGAGTGCCAGCCGGTGCCGGGCGCGGCAGCATCGTGAGCGCCGCCGCTCGCAGCGACGTCGGGCGGTAATACTCGACTCGCGGCAGCACCGGAACCACAGCCACCTGGGCCCCAGGTCCCGCAGGCACACCAGCTGCGGGACCGGGGGCTCGGGCGTTCCCGCAGTTCCCGTTCTCCTCCCTGGGCGAAAGCGACGCGTATTCGTTGCGCCGCCGCGCCGATCCCGAAAGGATCACGGTGTGAGACTCGTCGCCGTCGTGAGGTCGCTGGCCGCGGCCGCCCTGGTCACCGCTTCCGCCGTCGCGATCGCGGGGCCCGCGGCGGCCGAGCCGCCGACCAACCTCGCGGACCAGGTCACCGACACGGCCGACGTCCTCAGCGACAGCGACGTGGCCGAGATCCAGGCCGCGTTCGACAAGGTGCAGAACGACACCGGTCAGATGGTCTTCGTGGCCTTCGTCGACAACTTCGACGGCATGAGCGCGAAGCAGTGGTCCGTCGACACGGCGAAGCAGTCCAACCTGGGGCCTGACAACGTGCTGCTCTCGGTCGCCGTCGGCGAAGGCGCGTACGGCTACGGACTCCACTCCGACTCGCCTGTCAGCGACGCCGAGGTTCAACAGATCATCCGGGAGGACGTGGTCCCGGCTCTCCGCTCCGAGGACTGGACGCAGGCGTCCATCGCCTTCGCCCAGGGCGTCGGCGACGCGGCCCAGGGCGGCCTGTCCGGTTCAGGCGGCGCGGGGATGGGCGGAGGGATGGGCGGCTTCCTCACCATCGCCCTGATCGGGCTGGTCGTCATCGGCGGCATCGGGCTCATCTCCGTCTTCCGCCGCCGCAAGGGTGGGGAGGCCCAGCCCCGCCAGGCCCGTCAGCAGCTCCCCCCGGACCACCCGCTCAACCTGCCCACCCCCGAGCTCGCGAAGCGCGCCGGGACCGCGCTCCTCGGGGCCGACGACGCCGTCCGCAGCTCCGAGGAGGAGCTCGGCTTCGCCAAGGCGCAGTTCGGGCTCCAGGCCACCGACCAGTTCAGCGCGGCGCTCGAGGAGGCGAAGCGGAAGGCGCAGCGCGCCTTCGCCCTGCGCCAGCAGCTCGACGACGACGTCCCCGAGACCGAGCCGCAGCAGCGGCAGATGTACGCCGAGATCCTCCAGCTCACCTCCGAGATCGACCAGACCCTGTCGGCCCAGGCCGAGCACTTCGTGAAGCTGCGTGACATGCAGGCCCGCGCACCCCAGGTGCTCTCCGAGCTGGACCAGCGGGCCACCGAGGTCGAGCGACAGATCGAGGGGGCCCGCGCCCAGCTGGCCCAGCTCCGGACGCAGTACCCGGACACCGCGCTGGCCTCGGTGCTGAAGAACCCGGACCACGCGAAGGCGCTGCTCGTCTCGGCCCACGAGTCCGTGGCCACCGGCCGGGCGAAGGTCGAGGCCGGGGACCGGCAGACCGCCGTCACCCACGCCCGCGTGGCGGAGGAGGCGATCGCCCAGGCCAGCACGCTGCTGGGCGCCGTCAACGGCGCTGGCGCGGCCCTCGCCGACGCCGGCAACCGCCTCGACGCAGCCCTGGCCTCCATCACCCGCGACGTCCAGGACGCGAACCGGCTGGCGCCGAACGACCCCGCCGTCATCGCGCGCCGCAAGGAGGCCGAGGCGGCCATCGCCCAGGGGCACCACGCGCGCACCGGCGGGGACCCGCTCGCCGCGCTCCAGCGGCTCCACTCCGCGGAGACGGCGATCGACGCCGTCCTCGCACCGGCCCGGGACGCCGACGAGAACCGCCGCCGGGCCTCGGCCCAGCTGCAGGACCGGCTCGGCCGCCTCAACTCCCAGATCCGCGCGGTCTCCGACTACATCTCCACCCGCCGCGGCACCGTCGGCACCGAGGCCCGCACGCGGCTCTCCGAGGCGGCCCGCCTGGCGTCCGAGGCGAACCACCTCTCCACCACCGACCCGGTCGCCGCCATGCAGAAGGTGGCACAGGCCGAGCAGATGGCTGCCGACGCCCAGCGCCTCGCCGAGCGTGACAGCGACCGCTACGACCCGTGGGGCGGCGGCGGCTGGGGCGGCGGCTACGGCGGCGGGCGGCGTGGCGGCATCGACGTCGGCTCCCTGATCCTCGGCGGCATCCTCCTCGGGGGCGGCGGCCACGGCGGCGGCTGGGGCGGCGGCGGAGGCTTCGGCGGCGGGGGCTTCGGCGGCGGGGGCGGGGGCTTCGGCGGTGGAGGCTTCGGCGGCGGCGGAGGTCGCTTCTGACAGCCGGGCCGACGACGGCGCCTCGCCCGCACGCCGCCCTCGGCGTCCCGTGCCCGGCGCGGTGGCCGGAACCTTCCGGCATCTGCACCACGAGACCCACAATCGTGAACGAGACCCAACCACAGAAGGGCATCACCATGGCAGAGAAGCAGAGCATCCTGGGACGCATCGCCCAGCTGACCCGCGCGAACATCAACGCCCTCCTCGACCGTGCCGAGGATCCGCAGAAGATGCTCGACCAGCTGGTGCGTGACTACACCTCCTCGATCGCCGAGGCCGAGGACGCGGTGGCCGTGACCATCGGCAACCTCCGTCTGGCGGAGCAGGACCACGCCGCCGATCTCGCCGAGGCCCGCGACTGGGGTCAGAAGGCGCTCGCCGCCGCGAACAAGGCGGAGGAGCTGCGCGCCGCCGGCAACGCCGGCGAGGCCGGCCGGTTCGACAACCTGGCCAAGATCGCCATCGGCAAGCAGATCACCGCCGAGAACGAGGCCAAGGCGGCCGAGCCGATGATCGACTCGCAGAACGAGGTCGTCGAGAAGCTCAAGACCGGCCTGACGCAGATGCGGGTGAAGCTCGACGAGCTCAAGAGCAAGCGCGACCAGCTGGTCGCCCGCGCCAAGACCGCCGAGGCCCAGGCCACCGTGCAGGGCGCCATCTCCTCCATCAACATCATGGACCCGACCAGCGAGATCGCCCGCTACGAGGAGCAGGTGCGCCGCGAGGAGGCCCGGGTGGCCGGCCACGCCGAGCTGCAGGGCGCCTCGCTGGAGGCGCAGTTCGCCGAGCTCGAGGACTACGGCCGTGACGCCGAGGTCGAGGCCCGGCTCGCCGCCCTCAAGGGCGGCGGCACCCCCGCACCGCAGCTGGGTGCCGCCGGCGCGACCGACGAGGGCTCCGCCGTCCCGGCGCCCGAGGAGGACCGCACCACTTACTGAGCCGGCCGTCCGGCTCCCGCGAGGCCCTCGACCCGAGACCGGGTCGAGGGCCTCGCCCGTGGGTCCCGCCCGTCGCCAACTGGCCCGCGCCCCTCGTCCCGCCCGTCGCCAACTGGCCCGTACCCCCCGGAGGCCTCGCCGCGCCCACCGATGGCGGGAGGCACCGGCGGGCGGGACACTCACCTCCATGAGGTGGACGACGGCGTTCCTGCCCCTCGCCGGCCTGGCCGGTGTCGCGGCGCACGACCTCCTGCAACGGCGCCACACCCTCCTTCGCAACTTCCCCGTCGTCGGCCACGCGAGGTTCGCGATCGAGAAGATCGGTCCGGAGCTGCGCCAGTACGTCGTCGCCGGGAACGACGAGGAGCGGCCCTTCACCCGGGACCAGCGGCGGTGGATCTACGCCTCGGCCAAGGGCGAGAACAACTACTTCGGCTTCGGCACGGACAACGACGTCGAGAACACCGACGGCTACCCGATCATCAAGCACCGCACCTTCTCCGCCGTCGCGCCGCCCTCGCACCCCCGGTCCGGCGAGGAGGTCCGGCTGCCGTGCGCCAAGGTGCTGGGCGCCGCGCGCGGCCGGACCGGCGCCTTCCGCCCCGAGTCGGTGGTCAACGTCTCGGCGATGAGCTTCGGCTCCCTCTCCGGCAACGCGGTCCGAGCGATCAACGAGGGCTGCGCCATGACCGGCGCCCTCCACAACACCGGCGAGGGTGGCCTCTCCCCGCACCACCTCCACGGCGGCGACCTCATCTTCCAGATCGGCACCGCCTACTTCGGGTGCCGCGACCTCGACGGCGCCTTCGACCTCGAGCGCCTCAAGGACCTCGTCGCCTCCGCGCCGGTCCGGGCGCTCGAGATCAAGCTCAGCCAGGGCGCCAAGCCAGGTCTCGGCGGGGTGCTGCCGGCGGCGAAGGTGTCCGCGGAGATCGCGGAGATCCGTGGGGTACGGCAGGGCGAGGACTGCATCAGCCCGTCCCGGCACGCCGAGTTCAGCGACGTGGACAGCCTGCTCGACTGGGTGGAGCTGCTCGCGGACGCCACCGGCCTGCCGGTCGGCATCAAGTCCGCCGTCGGAGACCTCGAGGTCTGGCGCGACCTGGCCGCCGCCATGGCGGACGGGCAGCGCGGGGTCGACTTCATCACCATCGACGGCGGAGAGGGCGGCACCGGCGCCGCTCCCCTGACCTTCAGCGACTCCGTCGCCCTGCCCTTCCGGGTCGGGTTCCCGCGGGTGTACGGCATCTTCGCCGAGGCGGGGCTGACGGACGACGTCGTGTTCGTCGGCTCGGGCAAGCTGGGCCTGGCCGACAACGCGATCGTCGCGCTCGCGCTGGGGTGCGACCTCCTCGGCGTCGCCCGCGAGGCCATGCTGTCGATCGGGTGCATCCAGGCGCAGAAGTGCCACACCGACACCTGCCCCGTGGGGGTGGCCACCCAGAACGCCTGGCTGGCCCACGGGCTGGACCCGGCCCAGAAGTCGGTCCGGTTCGCCGGCTACCTCCGCACCCTGCGCCGCGACCTGCTCAAGGTCGCCGAGTCGTGCGGCGTGCTGCACCCCGGGCTCATCGACGTCGACGACGTCGAGATCCTGGCGGGCAACCAGGAGGGGCGCCCGCTGCGCGAGGTCGTCGGCTACCGGCCGGGCTGGGGCATGCCGTCGGCCGCCCAGCAGGCCGAGCTGAGCGCCCTCATGACGGCGGAGGCGCCGACGGGCGGTACCGCGCCGGGGTCACGGACCGGCCAGGGCTGAGGAGGCCCCGCCCAGCAGACCTGCCGAGCGAGCGCCCCGACACCGACCGGCCGCTCTCCCTCAGCGCCGCCCGGGCAGGTACATCCGGGAGGAGCCGATCGCGGTGATGCGTTCCTCGGCGAGGTGGTCCGCGGCGCGGGCGGGGCTGATGCCCTGCTCCTCGGCCCGCTCCAGGACCGCCTTGGTGGCGCCGTAGAGCTTCTCCACCCGGTGCTTGGCACGCTGGAAGTCGAACCCCTCCAGTTCGTCCGACACCTGGATCACGCCACCGGAGTTGACCAGGTAGTCGGGGGCGTAGGTGATCCCCCGGGCGAGGAGGCGTTCGGGGATGCCGCCCTCGCCGTCGTCGGCGAGCTGGTTGTTGGCGGAGCCGCACACGACGCGCGCGCGCAGCGCCTCCACCGTGGCGGCGTCGAGGGCGCCGCCGAGCGCGCAGGGGGCGTAGACGTCGAGGTCGGCGTGGACGAGGGCGTCGGTGTCCACAGCCACCTCGACCTCGGGGTGCTCCCGGCGGACGGCGTCGACGGCCTGGTCGCTGACGTCGGTGACCACGACGGTGGCGCCCGCCTCGAGGGCGTGGCCCACCAGGAGGTGACCGACCTTGCCGACGCCCGCCACGCCGACCGTGCGGCCGCGCAGCGACCCGGTGCCCCACACGTGCTCCGCGCACGCCCGCATCGCGGTGAAGACGCCGAAGGCGGTCAGCACCGACGGGTCGCCGGCGCCGCCGTGCGGCTGGCTGCGTCCGACGACGAAGCTGGTCTCGCGGTGGATGACGTCCATGTCCGTCACGTACGTGCCGACGTCGCAGGCCGTCACGTACCGGCCGCCGAGGGACTCGACGAAGCGGCCGTACGCGCGCAGGAGCGCCTCGGACTTCTCACGGGTCGGGTCGCCGATAATCACGGCCTTGCCGCCGCCGAGGTCGAGGCCGGCGAGGGCGTTCTTGTACGTCATGCCCTTCGACAGGCGCAGCACGTCCGCGAGCGCGGCGTCCTCCGAGTCGTAGGGGTAGTACCGGGTGCCGCCCAGGGCAGGGCCCAGCGCGGTGCTGTGGACGGCGATGATGGCACGCAGGCCGCTGGCGGCGTCGTTGCAGTAGACGACCTGCTCGTGGCCGTGCGCGGGGTCGAACGGGCCGGGGACCCGGAACGAGGCAAGAGGGGCGGTGCGGGGCGCCTCAGGGCGCGACAGGGTGGTCACGGCGTCTGACTCCTTCGTCATCTTGTGGATGAGCGGCGCCGCGCCAGGGGTGTCGGCCCGGTCACCGTCAGAACCAGGGTAGTCCGGACCTACCGGACGGGCAGCGCGGACGGACTCGCTGCCAGGTCCCTTGGTCCTAGGCGCACCGGTCCCCGCTCGCCGGGCGGGCCCGGGACACCACCGCGGCCACGTGGCGGTGACGGGGTGCCCGGTGCCGGACGCCGCTCCGGACACCACCACTGTCGTCGCGTGAGCCCTGCCATGATTTCTGGCGTGGAGTTCCAGGAGGTCGTGCGACAACGGCGGATGGTGCGCCGGTACTCCCCCGAGCCCGTCGATCCCGCCGTGGTCGACCGGCTTCTGCGGCACGCGGTCCGAGCCCCGAGCGCCGGCTTCTCCCAGGGCTGGGGCTTCCTCGTGCTCGACCGGCCCGACGACGTCGCGCGGTTCTGGGCGGCCGCCACCCCGCCGGCCCGCGCCGCCCGGCCGGACAGCTGGCTGCGCGGCATGCGGACGGCACCGGTGGTGGTGGTCCCGTTCTCCTCCGAGGCCGCCTACCGCCGTCGCTACGCCGAGCCCGACAAGGCGGGCGCCGGTCCGGCGCGGGATGCTGCCGCGGGAGCTGGCGGCCCTCGCTGGGGCGTGCCCTACTGGCACGTCGACGCCGGGATGGCCTCGCTCCTCATCCTCCAGACGGCCGTGGACGAAGGCCTCGGGGCCTGCTTCTTCGGCGTCCCGCCGGGGCGGGTGGCGGCCCTGCGCGCGGAGTTCGGCGTGCCGGAGGAGTACGCGCCCGTCGGGGCGATCACGGTCGGGCACCCGGCGCCGGAGGAGCGGCCGGGCGGCTCGGCGACCAGTCGGCGGCGCCGCCCGCTCGACGAGGTCGTCCATCGGGGCCGCTGGACGACCTGACGGGCGACCCCTGCACGCCCGCCAGGTGCCCGGGATATCGACGTCGGGGTGCGCCGGCCGGATGCCCCGACGCCACGCGCGCCCGGCCGGATGCCCCGACGCCCCGTGCTTCGGCCGACGAACTGGCCCAATCGGTTCGTCATCGCGCGAATCCTGACCAGAATGGCCATCTCGGTCGCCTTGCACCGAGGGTCCCAGCCGGTCCAGCCCCGATCTGACGCCGCGAGCGCCAGCTCGTCATCCCTCGACCGCGCGCCGCAGCGCGGTCCGCACGGCCTCGGGGAGCGCGGCCCAGTCGGCCGCCGTGTCCAGGTCGGTCGACGTGCCGGCCCGGAGCACCACGTCCGGCACCACGCCCAGCCGCCGCGCCTCGCGCTCGTGCGCCTCGCGGCTCCCGGGGCCGAACCGGAAGCGGAAGCCGCTGACCGAGCCGTCGAGCACGAGCGCGTTGGTGCCCGTACCCGACCGGTCCGGCGCGACGACGACCCGTCCCGCCGGGGCCAGCAGCGCACCGACGTCCTCGGCCGTCAGCAGGGGCAGGTCGGCGTGGGCCACCAGCACGCGCCGGGCCCCGGCCTCGAGCGCCAGCTCCTGGCCGACGGCCACCGCCTCGTTCAGCCCCGGCCGGCCGCCCGGCTGCGGGACCACCCGGACCCGGCGGTCGCTCCCCATGACGCCCGCGGCGAACTCCGGGTCGCCGGTGACCACGAGGACCCGGGCGACCGGCCCGGCGAGCAGCGCGCCGAGCACGTGGCCGGCGAGCGTGGCCACCAGGCGGGTCCGCTCGGCGGGGCCCAGCTCGTCGGCGAGCCGGGTCTTGCCCGCCCCGCCGCCTCTCAGCGGCACGACGGCGATCACGGGTCGGCGCTGATCCGGCCGGACCCGCTGACTCCCGGCATCTCGTCCGGCTGCCGGGTCCTGCACCCCGGCCTCGTGCGACGTCGTCATCCCGCGGCGAGGAGCTCGCGGGCCAGCCGCTCCCGGTCCTCGGGACCGCCCATGACGGTCCGGGTCACCAGCGCCGCCATGCCCAGCTCCCCGACGGCGGGTGCCAGGTCGCGGTCGCTCTCGTCGAGGACGTAGACGTCGGCCAGCCCGGCGTAGAGGCGGGCGACCCCGAGGGCCGAGACCTCGTGGCCCATCGCGCCGAGCATGGCAGCGGCCGGCCCCTTCAGGGCTCGCCCGCCCACGATCGGGCTGACGGCGACCCGGCGGGCGCGTGAGGACGCCAGCCGCTCGCGCACGCCCGGGACGGCGAGCACCGGGCCGATGCTGACGAACGGGTTCGACGGCCCGATCACCACGACGTCGGCGTCGAGCGCGTCGAGCACCCCGGGCGCCGGCCGGGCCTCCTCGATGCCGCCGAGGACGATGCCGAGCACCTCGTCCTCGTGGCGGCGCCTGACGAAGTAGTCCTGGAACTCCAGGCGGCCGGCGGGCGTGTCGACGAAGGTGGCGACGGCGTCGTCGGTCATGGGGAGCAGCCGGGCGCGGACGCCCAGCGCGGCGGCGAGCTCCGCCGTCGTCGCCGAGAGCGGGGCGCCCGCGCGCAGGCGTGCGGTGCGCAGGACGAGCGTGGCGAGGTCCCGGTCCCCCAGGCGGAACCAGGTGTCCTCGCCGAGGCGGGCCATCGCCTCGAGGGTGGCGAAGGTGTCGCCGGCGATTCCCCAGCCGGTCTCCGGGTTCGCCGTCCCGGCGAGGGTGTACATGACGGTGTCGAGGTCGGGGCTGACGCTGAGCCCGTAGATCACGGCGTCGTCGCCCGTGTTGACGACGACGGTGAGGTCGTCGGTCGCACGGTCGAGGCCCTGGGCGAGCTTGGCCCCGCCCACCCCACCCGCCAGCAGGGTCACGCTCCGGTCGTCTCGCACCGGGGCAGCCTATGACGTCGGCGCGCCTGGGCCGGGGCGCGGTGCGCCGTACGGACGGACGTCCCCACTACTGTGGCCCCATGCCCGACTCCCGCACCACGTACCTTCTCGTCGACGGCGAGAACATCGACGCCACCCTCGGCATGAGCGTGCTCGGCCGGCGCCCCGCGCCGGAGGAGCGCCCGCGCTGGGACCGCGTGATGCACTTCGCGGAGGACGTGTGGGAGGACGAGAACGCGCGCGGCCTGTTCTTCCTCAACGCCACGTCGGGGCAGATGCCGATGGGGTTCGTCCAGGCGCTGCTGGCCATGGACTTCCACCCGATCCCGCTGGCCGGCACGGTCCACGAGAAGGTCGTGGACATCGGCATCCAGCGCACGATGGACGCCATCCTCGAGCAGGGCCAGGGGGACGTGCTGCTCGCCTCGCACGACGGCGACTACATCCCCCAGGTCGAGAAGCTCCTGGACGCCGGGCGGCGCGTCGGCGTGCTGTGCTTCCGCGAGTTCCTCAACTCCGAGCTCGCGGGGCTGACCGAGCGGGGGCTGCGGATCTTCGACCTCGAGGACGACCTCGGCGCCTTCACCTCCGTGCTGCCGCGCGTGCGCATCATCCCGCTCGCCGCGTTCGACCCCAGCCGCTACCTCTGATGGCCCCTGCCTCCACCGGGACACCGGGCGCGGGGCGGGGAGGGGACGCGCTCACCGGCTCCGTGCTGCTGCGGCGCGTCCGGCTCGTCCCGGTGGACGACGGCGGAGCGGCGCCCGGCGAGCCCGTCGACCTGCGCATCACCGACGGCACGGTCACCGCCGTCGCCCCCGCGCTCGGCCGCCTGCCGGGCGAGGAGGAGATCGACGCCGACGGCCGCTGGGCCGTGCCCGGGCTGTGGGACCAGCACGTCCACCTCACCCAGTGGGCGCAGACGCTCACCCGGCTCGACGTCTCCGCGGCCCGCAGCGCCGCCGAGGCGCTCGAGCTGCTGGCCGCGCACCTCGCCGCCGTCCCGCCCGCCGGCCACGCCCCGGTGCGCGAGGAGCCCGTCCTCGCCTACGGGTTCCGCCACGCCACCTGGGCGGACCGGCCCACCCTGAGCGCCCTCGACGCCGTCGCGGGCGGCCGCCCCGTGGTCCTGCTCTCCGGCGACGTGCACAGCGGCTGGGTCTCCACCCGCGCCCGCACGCTCCTCGGCCTGCCGGTCCCGTCCGGCGCGGACGTCGCGGACGACGACGGCCTGGTCCGCGAGAACGAGTGGTTCGCGGCCCTCGGGCGGCTCGCCGAGCTGCCCGGTCCCGACCCGGCCGAGGGGCTGCGCGAGGCGATGCGGCACGCGGCGGCGCGCGGCGTCGTCGGCGTCACGGACATGGAGTGGGCGCGCAACGAGCTCGACTGGCCGGGGCGCGTGGCCGCCGGGCTCGACCTGCTCCGCATCCGCACCGCCACCTACGCCGACCACCTCGACGCCGTGCTCGCGGCCGGGCTCCGCACGGGGGACCCGCTCCCGGGCGGCCGGGGCCTGCTGACCATGGGACCGCTGAAGGTCATCTCCGACGGATCGCTCAACACCGCCACCGCGCACACGCTGCACGCCTACGCCCACCCGCACGACGCCGCGCACCCGCACGGCGTGCAGAACGTGCCGGCGGGCGAGCTCGCCGAGCTGGCGCGGCGGGCGACGGCCGGCGGCCTGGAGGTGGCCATCCACGCCATCGGCGACGCCGCCGTCGCCATCGCCCTGGACGCGATCGAGGCCGCCGGTGCCCGCGGCTCCGTCGAGCACGCCCAGCTCCTCGCCCCCGACCAGCCCGCGCGGTTCGCCCGGCTGGGCGTCGTGGCCAGCGTGCAGCCCGCGCACCTGCTCGACGACCGCGACGTCTCGGAGCGGACCTGGCCCGGCAGCGGCGCGCGGAGCTTCCCGCTGCGCTCGCTGCTCGACGCCGGGGCGCGGCTGGCGTTCGGCTCGGACGCCCCGGTCGCCCCGCTGGACCCGTGGCTGGCCATGGCCGCGGCCGTGCACCGCAGCGGCGACGAGCGCGAGCCGTGGCACCCGGAGCAGCAGATCAGCGCGGCGGAGGCGCTGGCGGCCTCGACCGGTGGCGCGGGCACGCTGCGGCCAGGGTCCCGGGGCGACGTCGTCCTCCTCGACGCCGACCCGCTCGCCCCGCCGCGCCCGCCGGGCGGGGCCGGTGCCGCCGGGACCTCCGCGGCCGTGGCGGCCCACCTGCGTGCGACGCCGGTCGCGGCGACGTTCGTGGCCGGCCGCGCCACCCACCCGCTGTGAGCGCGGCAGCGGCTGCAGGGCCACTACCGTGGGGCCCGTGAACGAACGCCGTTTCGCCCAGGTCGACGTCTTCTCCTCCGTGCCCTTCGCCGGCAACCCGGTGGCCGTCGTGGTCGACGGCGAGGGCCTCACCGACGCCGAGATGCAGCGCTTCGCGGCGTGGACCAACCTCTCCGAGACCACGTTCCTGCTCCCGCCCACCAGCGGCGACGCCGACTACCGGGTCCGCATCTTCACCACCGACGAGGAGCTGCCCTTCGCGGGGCACCCCACCCTCGGCTCCGCGCACGCCTGGCTGGAGGCCGGCGGCACGCCGCGCACACCCGGTCACCTGGTGCAGGAGTGCGCCAAGGGGCTGGTGCCGCTGCGGGAGTCGGCCGGCCGGTGGGCCTTCGCCGGTCCGGAGCTCAGCAGGTACGAGCCACCGTCGTCCGACGAGCTCGAGCGCGCCACCCGCGGCCTCGGCCTCACGCCCGAGGACGTGCTCGACGCCTCCTGGCTCGTCAACGGCCCGGAGTGGCTCGCGGTCCGGGTGGCCTCGGCCGACGTCGTCCTCGGGCTCCGCCCGGCCTACGCCGAGCTCAGCGACCTCTTCGTCGGCGTCGTGGGGCCGCACCCCGCCGACGACGGCGCCCCGGGCGAGGACGACCGCCCCACCTTCGAGGTGCGGGCCGTCATGGGCACCGGAACCGAGGACCCGGTCACCGGCAGCCTCAACGCAGGGCTGGCGCGCTGGCTGCGCGACACCGGGGTCGCGCCCGCCTCCTACGTCGCGGCGCAGGGCACGGTGCAGGGCCGTGCCGGCCGCGTGCACGTGACCGAGGAGGACGGCCGGATCTGGGTGGCGGGCGACGCCGTCACCGGCGTCGCCGGGACGGTGCGGCTGTGAACGGGCTGCCGGAGGAGCTGCGCGGCGCGGGCGAGGACCTCCCGCCGCGGCGCAAGCGACCCGTGTGGCACCGGGTGCTGGCGGCGGTGGTCGTCGCGGCGATGCTGCTCTCCGTCATCTACTACTCGGCGGCCGCCCTGCTCTAGCCGCCCCGCAGCCACCTGGCAGGCCGGAACCGGCACGCCGGCACGGTCGCCCTCCACCCGGGAGGGTCCCAGAGAGCTCCCAGGCAATCCTCAGGCGAGCGCGGGACACTGGGCGCATGAACGCCATGCTCACCGGCCGCGCCGACGCCGCCCGGACGGCCGAGGCGCGCCTGCTGGTGGTCGACGACGAGCCGAGCATCCGCGAGCTGCTCTCGGCGTCGCTGCGTTTCGCCGGGTTCGACGTCGTCACGGCGGAGGACGGCAACGCCGCCCTGCGGGCCGCCGCGCAGGAACCGCCGGACCTCGTCGTGCTCGACGTCATGCTGCCGGACATGGACGGCTTCACCGTGCTGCGGCGGCTGCGGTCGCACGGGCAGAGCGTCCCGGTCCTCTTCCTCACCGCCCGGGACGACATGTCCGACAAGGTGCAGGGCCTGACGGTCGGCGGCGACGACTACGTGACGAAGCCGTTCAGCCTCGAGGAGGTCGTGGCCCGCATCCGGGCCGTGCTCCGCCGCACCCAGCCGCCGTCCGAGAACGACGGCGCGCACCTGACCTACGCCGACCTCGAGCTCGACGAGGACGCCCACGAGGTGCGCCGGGCGGGCCGCCCCGTGGAGCTCTCCCCCACCGAGTTCAAGCTCCTGCGCTACCTGATGATCAACGCCGAGCGGGTGGTGTCGAAGACGCAGATCCTCGATCACGTGTGGGACTACGACTTCGCCGGCGACCCCGCGATCGTGGAGTCCTACATCTCCTACCTGCGCCGCAAGATCGACTCCGCGGAGAACCTCGGCCTGGCCGGGGACGCGGCGGTCACCCTCGCGCCCCTCATCCACACCCGGCGCGGCGTGGGCTACGTGCTGCGCCGGATCCCGGCCTGATGGTCTCGCGCCTGCACGACCGCTGGCGCGCCGTCCCGCTCAGCGCCCGCCTCGTCGCGATCATCACGACCCTCCTGCTCGTGGGTCTGACGACGGCGGCCCTGGTCACCGTCGCGGTGCTGCGTGCCAACCTCATCGGCCAGGTGGACCGCCAGCTCGAGGCCTCGGCGCACGACCTCGCCCAGCGCACCGTCGACCAGCTCACGGGCAGCCGACCCCTCTCCGACACCAGCGTGCTGCCGTCGGAGTACTACGTGCGTGTGCAGGTCTCCGGGCTGGGGGTCGAGGAGATCATGAGCCCGCGGACGGCGGAGGAGGTGGGCCGCCCGCGGCTCGGGCCGGTCGACCTCGGCTCCCTCTCCGCGGCCGACGCCGAGCCGGTGACGGTCCTCGGCGACGGCGGTGACGAGGGGCGCGTGCGGTGGCGCGCCACCACCATGCCGCTGCGCGCCCCCGGCGGCAGCCAGGTCCTCGGCGCGGTCACCGTCGCGCTCCCGATGGTCGGGGTCGACGAGACGCTGGCGGGCACCAGCAAGCTCATCATGCTCTCCGGCCTCGTGATCGTCGGCGGCGGCGGGCTCGCCGCCTGGGCCGCGGTGCGCCGCTCCCTCGCCCCGCTGCGCGAGATCGAGGCCACCGCCGGCGCCATCGCCGACGGCGACCTCTCCCGCCGCATCCCCGCCCTGCCGGCGACGACGGAGGTGGGCTCCGTGGCGCGCTCGCTCAACGTCATGCTCGCCCAGATCGAGGAGTCGTTCGCGGCGCGGACGGCGTCCGAGCAGCGCATGCGTCGCTTCGTCTCCGACGCCTCGCACGAGCTGCGCACCCCGCTGTCGACGATCCGCGGCTACGGAGAGCTGTACCGGATGGGCGGGGTCCCGCCGGAGCGGCTCCCGCAGGCCATGGGACGGATCGAGTCCGAGGCCACGCGCATGGGCAACCTCGTCGAGGACCTGCTCCAGCTGGCGCGGCTCGACGAGGGCCGCCCGCTCGTGCTGACGGACGTCGACCTGGTCGCCGTCGCCCGCGACTCCGCCGCCGACCTGCATGCCCAGGCGCCCGACCGCACGGTTACCGTGGTGCCGCTCGCCGGGACGCGCGCCCCGCAGGTGCCGGTGGTCGTCCGCGCGGACCGGGACCGCATCAGCCAGGTGGTCGCCAACCTCATGGGCAACGTGCTGCAGCACACCCCCGCCGGAACACCGGTCGAGATCGGGGTGGGCGTGGTGGAGCCGGGCTGGGCGCAGCTCGAGGTGCGCGACCACGGTCCGGGGATCGCGGAGGAGGACGCGGAGCGGGTGTTCGAGCGCTTCTACCGGATCGACCCCTCCCGGACGCGCAGCTCCGGCGGGTCCGGCCTCGGGCTCGCGATCGTGGCCAGCATCGTCGGCGCCCACGGCGGGGCGGTGCGCGTCGTGCCGACGCCGGGCGGCGGAACCACCGTGCAGGTGGCCCTGCCGGCCGGCGAGGCACAGCCCGCGGCACCGCCTTCCGCCGCGACGGAGGCCGCACCTCCGGCGTCGGACGCAGACCCCGCAGGCGCCGAGCGCTCAGGCGCCGGCGACCGGGGCGTGCCGGACCCGGCCCGCCCGGTGGTGGGCGCCGTGGGACGAGTACAGGCGGAACCGCGGGATCATCACGGCGAGCATGACCGGGCAGGCCAGGCTCGTCTGAACCTCGATCAGGCTGGCCTGGGGCACGGCACCGGTCAGGTAGCCGACGATCAGCAGTAGCCCGACGGCGAGGGTCGCCCCGGCCATCTCGAGCGTCGGGCGCCAGTCCATGCCCCGGAACCGCATCCAGGCCGCCATCGGGACCGACAGGTTCACGGCGATCACCGCGACGGACAGGACGGGAGCCTGCTCGGGCAGGTTCGTGCGACCCAGGGACGCCGCTCCCTGGAAGAACAGCACGGACAGCGCGACGGCGCCGACGCACATCACCACGCACATCTCCGCGTAGTGGAGGAGGAACCGGCCGACCGGTGCGGCGACCCTCCGGACGGTTCCGTCGTGGTCGTGCGCGCGGACCTGCGGCCCGTGCGCGGCAGCTGTGGTGCGCATGCTGACCTCCCTTCGGCCGAGGCGGGACCCAGGGTGGGCCCCGCTCGCCAGACCGACGGGCCGGGCACCGCGCCCCGCGGGACGGTGCGCCGGTGATGCGGCCATTGTCGTCCTTGCCCGGTTCGTCGTCCGGGGACGAAGGTCCCGCGATGCCCCACCGGCGACGGTGTGCTTCCCTGGACCTAGGTCTGCTCCGACGCTGGAGGTCCTGATGCCGGTCCGCCCCCTCGCCCGGCCCGCCGCCGCGCTGCTGCTGCCGCTGCTCCTCGCCTACGACGTCGCACTCCGCCCGTGGATGAGCGCGTGGGGCAGCACGCCGGAGGAACGGCGTGAGCCGCTGCCGGGCGACGAGATCGTCGCCGACGTCATGACCCACTGCACCAAGGCGGTCACCATCGAGGCGCCGCCGGAGCGCGTGTGGCCGTGGCTGGTCCAGATCGGGGACCGCCGCGCCGGCTTCTACAGCCACGACCGGGTGGAGCGGTTCGTGTTCCCGGGCACCGTCCACTACGTCGAGCGCACGCACTCCGCCACCCGCATCCACCCCGAGCTCCAGCACCTCCGGCTCGGCGACCGCGTCAACACCGGCTCGGTCGGGCGGTTCAGCTTCGGCAACCCCGTCACGGTGCTCGAGCCGAACCGGGCGCTGGTCATCGGCACGTGGGCGTTCGTCCTGCGCCCGCTCCCCGGCGGCCGGACGCGGCTGCTCGTGCGGGAGCGCGACGGCGGGTACCTGCGGCCCATGGTGCCCCGCCGGTTCGCGCTGGCCCGCGCCGCGCTGGGTGTCGTGGACTACGTCGTCGGCGACCCGCTGCACTTCGTGATGGACCGCGGGATGATGCTCGGCCTGAAGGAGCGCAGCGAGCGCGCTCCGGCAGCCTCGCAGGCCCGGTGACGCCCTCTGCTCCGGGACGAGCCGGTCAGCGGGGGGTCACCGTGCTCCGGCGCGCACCTTCAGGTGCGCGCTCACCACTCCCGGTGCGCCGGGAGCAGGGTGCCCGGGTTGAGGTTGCGGCCCGGGTCGACCCCGCGCAGCAGCGCGACCATCACGTCGGTGCCGGCCTCGGAGATGTCCTCCTCGAGCCAGTGCGCGTGGTCGGTGCCGACCCCGTGGTGGTGCGAGATGGTGGCGCCGGTGTCCACGAACGACTGCTGGATCGCCTTCTTGACCACCCAGTACTTCTCCAGCTGCCCCTCCACCGACTCCACGCCCGGCGCGAACGCGAACGTGAAGTAGAGGCAGGCGCCGGAGTGGTAGCTGTGCGAGAGGTGGCACATGATGAAGCCCTTGACCCCCAGCTCGTCGAACGCCTCGCGCGCGGACCGGATGGTGCCGGTGTAGACGTCCATGAGCCTCGACCACGGCGCCGCGGTCTCCGAGACGTCGCCCATCGCCCCGATGTCGAGGAGGAAGTCGCGGATGTAGGGGGTGTCGAACTTCTTCTGGTCGTACAGGGCGCCCGGCCCGCGGCCGAGCTTGATGCCGCCGTGCTTCTTGACGATCTTGCCGATGATGTTCTTCTCGGCCTTGACCCGGGCGCTGCCGCCCTCGTAGC